>JALOSD010000050.1 GCA_025458585.1 Burkholderiaceae bacterium
GCACTATTTCGACAAAACTGGAAAGATTGAATACACTTCGCTGCACCGCCCGCAGCGCCTTGCCCCATGACCGCACCGATGACCGAGAACGCCGCCGTGCTCGCACTCGCCGCGCTGGCGCAGAACATGCGCTTGCGCGTGTTCCGCGCCCTCGTCGGTGCCGGCCCGCCGGGCCTGACGCCAGGGGCGCTGTCGGCCACCCTCGGCGTGCCGGCCTCGACGCTGTCGTTCCACCTGAAGGAGCTGCTGCACGCCGGCCTCGTGACGCAGGAGCGCGACGGTCGGCATCTGATCTACCGGCCGGCGCTCGAGCAGATGAACGCGCTGCTGGACTACCTTACCGCGCACTGTTGCCACGGCGCGCCTTGCACGCCCGACGAGGCGCACGACGCGATCGCCGCGTGCGCACCCATCACCACCCGGAGACCCCGATGAAGCGCTTCCACGTCCACCTGCACGTCGACGACCTCGCGAGGAGCGTCGGCTTCTACTCGAAGCTGTTCGCAGCCGAACCGTCGCGCGTCGAGGGCGACTACGCGAAGTGGATGCTCGACGACCCGCCGCTGAACTTCGCGATCTCGACGCGTGGCGACCGCCCCGGCATCGACCATCTCGGCATCCAGACCGACGACGCGGCCGAGCTCGCGGCCATGAAGGCGCGCGCCCAGGCGGCCGACATGGCGCTGCTCGACGAAGGCGAGACGACCTGCTGCTACGCGCGCAGCGAGAAGCACTGGGTCACGGACCCGCAAGGCATCGCGTGGGAGCACTTCCACACGCTCGGCAACATTCCGGTGTTCCGCGAGAAAACCGCGCCCGCGGCCGACGGCGCGTGCTGCGCGCCGCGCGGCAAGCCGGTGGGCATTGTGGTGACGTCGGCCGACTCGTGCTGTTGAAATGAGTCCCCCCCGAAGCACCTTCGGCGCCTCCCCCCGGGACCCGCAGGGGCCCCTTCGTGGCCCAGGGGGGCGCCGCCGGCGGACCGGCGAAGCCGGATCCGCGGCGGCCGCTTGGCATGCTCGCACTCATGCGTCGCGGCTGCCCCCTGGCGCGATGGATTGCTGAAATGGGCCTGTTCGAGCGTTATCTGACGGTCTGGGTCGCGCTCGGCATCGCCGCCGGCGTCGGGCTCGGCGTCGTGATGCCCGGCCTGTTCCAGGGTGTCGCTGCGCTCGAGGTCGCGCACGTCAACCTCGTCGTTGCCGTCTTCATCTGGATCATGATCTACCCGATGATGATCCAGATCGACTTCGCCGCCGTGCGCGACGTCGGTCGCCGCCCGCGCGGTCTGCTGCTGACGCTGGTCGTCAACTGGCTCGTCAAGCCGTTCACGATGGCCGCGCTCGCGGTGCTGTTCTTCGAGCACCTGTTCGCGCCGTGGGTCGACCCGCAGTCGGCCAGCGAGTACATCGCCGGCATGATCCTGCTCGGCGTCGCGCCGTGCACCGCAATGGTGTTCGTGTGGAGCCAGCTGACGAAGGGCGACCCGAACTACACGCTGGTGCAGGTCTCGGTCAACGACCTGATCATGGTGTTTGCGTTCGCACCGCTCGCCGCCTTCCTGCTCGGCGTCACCGACGTCACCGTGCCCTGGGAGACGCTGCTGCTCAGCGTCGTGCTCTACGTCGTGCTGCCGCTGGTGGCGGGCGTCGCGACGCGGCGGCTGTGGTCGCGCGCCGGGCCGGGCGTGCTCGGCGCACGCGTCGCGCGGCTGAAGCCGTGGTCGGTCGCGGGGCTGATCGCCACCGTCGTGCTGCTGTTCGGCTTCCAGGCGCCCACGCTCGTCGCCCAGCCGATGATCATCGGCCTGATCGCGGTGCCGCTCGTGCTGCAGGCCTATGGCATCTTCTTCATCGCTGCGCTCGGCGCGCGCTGGCTGAAGCTGCCGCACGAGATCGCGGCGCCAGCGTGCCTGATCGGCACCTCGAACTTCTTCGAGCTCGCGGTGGCGGTGGCGATCTCGCTGTTCGGCCTGAGCTCGGGCGCGGCGCTGGCCACCGTCGTCGGCGTGCTCGTCGAGGTGCCGGTGATGCTGTCGCTGGTGGCGCTCGCCAACCGGACGCGGCATTGGTACCCCGCCGCGGCAGCGGTCGACGTGCTGCCGAGTGCCGCGGTGAGCCGGTCGAGCCGCCGATGACGCGGGGCGGCACCTCGCTGCGCGGCAGCAGCTGAGGCGCGCGGTGGCATCGAACGCCGCCGGTGCCGCGCCGGGCGCGACGCCGGCGGTCGTGATCGCGCTCGGCTGCGCGCAGACGCTCGCGTGGGCGTCGTCGTACTACCTCGCGGCGATCCTCGCGGCGCCGATCGCACGCGACCTCGGCCTCGCGCCCGCCGCCGTGTTCGCCGCCTTCTCGGCCGCGCTCGTCGTCTCGGCGCTCGTCGGGCCGATCGCGGGTCGGGCGATCGACCGCTTCGGCGGCCGCCCGGTGCTGATGGCCACCAACGTCGTCTTCGCCGCCGGCCTCGCGGCGATGGCGGCGGCGCAGGGGGCGCTGTCGCTGCTGCTGGCGTGGCTCGTGGTCGGCGTCGGCATGGGCAGCGGGCTGTACGAGGCGGCGTTCTCGACGCTCGTGCGGCTGTACGGGCACCAGGCGCGCAACGCGATCACCGGCATCACGCTGATCGCCGGTTTCGCCAGCACGGTTGGCTGGCCGCTGACGGCGATGCTCGACGCCGAGGTCGGCTGGCGAGGCGCCTGCCTGGCGTGGGCCGCGCTGCATCTCGTCGTCGGCTGGCCGCTGAACGCGCGCCTGCCGCGCGCGGGCAGCGCAGCGGCCGTCGATCCGCTACCGTCCAGGGCCGAAGTGCCACCGGCGGCGGCCTCGCCGGCGCCGGCGGCACAGGCGCCGATGCAGGCCGCCGGCGCATCGCTGGCGGCTGCCGTGGCGGTGGGCGCGCTGGTCGGCCCGGCGCAGGTGGCGGGGCGGCTGCTCGAGTTCGGCCTGCTGCGGCGGCTGCACCCGCTGCTGTCGGCGCGGCTGGCCGCGCTGGCGCACCCGCTCGGCGTGCTGGCGCTCGTCGCACTCGGCCCGGCGGCAGCGCCGGCGTTCGCGCTGCTGCACGGCGCCGGCAACGGCATCCTCACGATCGCCAAGGGCACGCTGCCGCTGGCGCTGTTCGGCGCCCAGGGCTACGGCGCACGCCAGGGCTGGTTGATGCTGCCGGCGCGCGCATTGCAGGCGCTCGCGCCGTGGCTGTATGGCCTCGCGATCGCGCGCTGGCAGGCCGGCGCGCTGTGGCTGTCGGCCGCGCTGATGGCCAGCGCCTTCGCCGCGCTGCTGGCGCTGCGTGCGGGGCGCCGGCCCTGAGCCTGCCAGGGGCGGCTCAGGCCTTCTTGGCGTAAGCGCTGCACCAGCCCTTGGCGGCGACCTGCTTGCCCGGGAAGATGCCGCAGCCGCCGGCGGCGTCGGCAGCCTTGCCCTGGAACAGCGCACAGTTGGAGCACAACTGGCCGGCGGCGTACTGCTTGTACTTCGCCTTGTCGGCCTTCGCCGCGTCGGCGACGTAGCCGAGCGCGGTGGCCTGCGGGCTCTTCTCGTCGACCATCGGCGCCTGCGCGAACGCGGGGCGGGCGGCGGCGAGCGTGCCGGCGGCGATGGGCAGCAACTGGATGAACTGGCGACGCGATGTCATGGACGTGCTCCTGCTTCGGATGCGATGGTTGAACGTGCCGGAGGCCAGCTCCGGAACTCATGCGATTTCAATGCGCACAAAATTATAATGAAACGCATCCAAGGAACGCACGATGGAGTTGAAGACGGCGCGACTCACGGTCCTGATGGACCCGGCCAAGAAGAAGGCCTTCGAGGATCTGTGCGCCCAGCAGGACGTGACACCGTCACAGGTCGTGCGCCAGCTGATCCGCGAGTATTTGCGTCGGCACGGCGTGACGTGGCAGCCCAGCGGCGGCACGGCGGGCGCCACCGACCCGCCCGAGAACGTCGAGCGGTGATCGCACGCCCGCCACGCGCGGGCCATGCGGCGCCGGCTTGAACCTGTCGCCCGCCGGCGGCACGCGGTTGTCAGCGCTCGAGCAGGTCGAGCGTCTCGGGGTGGCGCCGCATGTAGACGGCCACGTAGCTGCACAGCGGCCGCACGCGCAGACCCCGTTCGCGTGCATGGGCGAGCGCGGCAGCGACGAGCGCGGCGGCGATGCCGCGGCCCTGCAGCACCGGCGGCACCTCGGTGTGCGTGAGCACCATCGTGTTGCCGTGCAATCGGTAGGCGCAGACGCAGCGCCGGCCGTCGACGACGGTCTCGAAGCACTGACGACCTTCGTCGTGGACGATCGTCGATGCGTCGCTCACCTCGTGGCCTCCTTGAGCCGCCGCGGCGACAGCGACACCGCGCGTTCGCCGTCGCCGACCCAGACCACGCCATCGTGCGCGTTGACCTGCAGCGTCATCGAGCGCTGCGCGAGCCCCGCGAGCGCGCGACTCTCGTCGTTTGGCAGCTGCCACACCTCGAGGTTGCCGGCGCGCGCGACGCGCGCCTCGAGCGGCGCCCACCAGAGCGCCACCGCCGCTCCGTAGGCGATCACGGTCACGCGCTCGGCGCGCCCGGCGGCCTTCAGCAGCCGGCGCTCGTCGGGCTGGCCGACCTCGATCCAGTGCACCAGCGCGCCGCTCAGGTCGTGCTGCCAGAGGTCGGGCTCGTCGGTGTCCGACAGGCCGCGCGCCATCTCGAGGCGGCCGCGCCGGTCGTCGGCCGGCACGTGCAGCGCGAACGCGAGCAGGCGCACCATCATGCGCTCGTCGGTCTCCGACGGGTGGCGCGCGAGCGTCAGCGCGTGGTCGGCGTACAGCCCGCGGTCGACGTCGGCGATCTGCAGCTGCGCCTTGAAGATCGTCGACTTCAGCGCCATCGGCCGTGCTTCCCGGCGCTCCAGCCGTGGCCGGCGAGCCAGCGCTCGCCGTCGGCGGCGGCCGGCGGCTCGAGCTCGGTGGCCATCGCGTCGTTCCAGCGGTTCAGATACCCGAACAGCGCGACGACGCCGGTGATCTCGACGATCTCGCCGTCGTCCCAGTGCGCGCGCAGGCGCTGCGCGATCTCGGGCGTGACGTCGCCGGGCACGCTCGCGGCCGCGCGCGCGAAGTCGAGCGCGGCGCGCTCGGCGTCGGTGAACAGCGGGCTCGTCGCGTACAGCCAGACGGCGTCGAGCCGGCGCGCGTCGGCGCCCTCGCGCTCGCCGAAGCGCGCCGCGCCGCGGATCGTGTGGGCCTGGCAGTAGCGGCAGCCGGCCGCCGTGCTCGCGACGTGGCCGATCAGCCGCTTGAGCTCGCCGGTGACGCGGCCGTGGTTCTGCATCACGGCGCGGTTGAGCTCGGTGAAGGCGCGCGCGATCGCCGGGCGGCGCATCATCGTCAGCACGCTGTTCGGCGCGAAGCCGAGCGTGCCGGCGAAGAAGGCAGCGAGGCGTTCGACCTCGGGGTCGTGGTCGGCGGGCAGCGGGTCGACAAGCGGCATCGCGGCGCACTGTGCCACAGCCGCCGCGGTGGCATCATCGTGCCCCTTGCCCGACACCCGCACCCCGTCATGAAGCTCGCAATCCCCGGCCTGCTTGCTGCCGCGATGGCCGTCCTCGTCGCCGCGTCGCCGTCCGCGTTCGCCCAGGCCGCCCCGAAGACGCTGTCGCTCGGCGACGGCAATGCGACTGGCCCGCTGCTCACGCGCGACGAACTGCGCGCCTGCCTGCAGCGGCAGACGTCGCTCAACCAGCAGCGCGAGGCGCTGCAGCGCGACGGCGGCGCGCACGACGCCGAGCGCGGCGCGATCGAGCGCGACGGCGAGGCGCTCAAGGCCGAGCGCGAGGCGCTCGACAAGAGCCGCGCTGCCGCCGACGACCTCTCGCGCCGTGCGCGCGAGCTCAACGACCGCGTCGCCGCGTGGAACACGAAGATGCAGGAGTTCCAGGCCGCCGGCCGCTCGGGCCCGATCGCCGATCGCCAGAAGCGGCAGCTCGACGCCGAGCGCAAGCAGATCGACGCCGACGCGCAGGCGCTGCAGAACGACCAGAAGACGCTCACGACCGACCTCGAGGCGAAGGTCGCGTCCTACAACGAGCGCGTGCGCGATCGCGATGCGAAGGCCCAGCAGTGGAACGCGCGCAACACGCAGCTCACCGAACGCTCGAGCGCGCTGCAGACCGAGCGCGACCTGTGGCTCGGCGAGTGCGGCAACCGGCGCTACCGCGAAGACGACGAGATCGCGATCCGCCGCGGCCAGTGACGGGAGATCGGACATGGACATGCGCGTGAATCCGCTGCTGCAACCCTGGAGCGCGCCGCACGGCCTGCCGCCGTTCGACGCCGTCGAGCCGGAGCACTTCGTGCCGGCGTTCGAGCACGCGATGGCCGAGCACCGGCGTGAGCTCGACGCGATCGCCGCCAGCGCCGAGCCGCCGACGGCGGCCAACACGCTTGCCGCGTTCGACGCCGCCGGCCTCGCGCTCGCGCGGCTCGACCACCTGTTTCACAACCTGACGGCGTCGCACACGTCGCCGGCGCTGCAGCAGGTGCAGCGCGAACTCGCGCCGCGCCTGGCCGCGCACGAGAACGCCGTCTTTACGCACCGCGGCGTGTACGAGCGCCTCGCGGCGCTGCACGCGCGGCGCGACGCGCTCGGCCTCGACGCCGAGACGCTGCGCCTGCTCGAGCGCGTGCACCTCGACTTCGTGCGCGCTGGCGCCACGCTCGCGCCCGAGGCGCAGAAGCGCCACGCCCACCTCGTCGAGTGCATGGCGACGCTGATGACGCAGTTCGCGCAGAACGTGCTCGCCGACGAGTCGCAGTGGTGGCTCGAACTGCGCGGCGAGGCCGACCTCGCCGGGCTGCCCGACGCCGTGCGCGCCGCAGCGCGCCAGGCCGCGGCCGACCGCGGGCTCGACGGCGCGCACGTGATCACGTTGTCGCGCTCGCTCGTCGTGCCGTTCCTGACCTCCAGCGACCGCCGCGACCTGCGCGAGCGCGCCTGGCGCGCGTGGGCCGACCGCGGCGAGCGCGGCGGCGCCACCGACAACCGCGCCATCGTGCGCGAGCTGCTGCAGCTGCGCGCCGAGCAGGCGGCGCTGCACGGCTACGCCACCTTCGCCGACTACGCGCTCGCCGACACGATGGCGCGCGACCAGGCCGCGGTGCGCCGGCTGCTCGACGACGTGTGGCGGCGCGCGCTCGACGCGCTCGCGCGCGAACGCGAGGCGCTCGAGGCGCTGCGGCGCGAGGCCGGCGACACCGGCACGCTCGAGCCCTGGGACTGGCGCTGGTGGGCCGAGAAGGCGCGCCAGCGGCGCTTCGCCGTCGACGACGCCGAGGTCAAGCCGTACTTCGCGCTCGAGCGCATGGTGGCCGCCGCGTTCGACTGCGCGCAGCGGCTGTTCGGTCTGCGCTTCGTCGAGCGGCCCGACCTGCCCGTCTACCACCCCGACGTCAAGGCCTACGAGGTGTTCGATGCCGCCGGTGCGGTGATCGGCGTCTTCCTGCACGACAACTTCGCCCGCCCGAGCAAGCGCAGCGGCGCGTGGATGAGCGTGCTGCGCGAGCAGTCGCGTGCGCTCGGCGCCAAGCCCATCGTGCTGAACAACAACAACTTCGCCAAGGCCGCGCCCGGCGAGCCGGTGCTGCTCGGCTTCGACGACGTGCGCACGCTGTTCCACGAGTTCGGCCACGGTCTGCACGGGCTGCTGTCGAACGTCACGTACCGGCGCCTCGCCGGCACCAACGTGCTGCGCGACTTCGTCGAGCTGCCCAGCCAGCTGTTCGAGCACTGGGCAACCGAGCGCGACGTGCTGCGCCGCCACGCGCGCCACGTGCGCACCGGCGAGCCGATCCCCGACGCGCTGATCGACCGCCTGCATGCCGCGCGCCGCTTCGGCCAGGCCTACGAGACGGCGCGCTACACCGCGAGCGCGATCGTCGACCTCGAGGCGCACGCGCTGCCGGCCGGCCGCACGCCCGACGACGTCGTCGCGTTCGAGCGCGAGGTGCTCGAGCGGCTCGGCGCGCCCGCCGCGGCGGGCATGAACCACCGCCTGGTGCACTTCCAGCACCTGTTCTCGGGCTCGTGGTACGCCGCCGGCTACTACGTGTACCTGTGGGCCGAGGTGCTCGACGCCGACGCGTTCGACGCCTTCGTCGAGGCCGGCGACCCGTTCGACGCCGCCACCGCCGAGCGCCTGCGCCGCCACGTCTACGCCGCCGGCGACAGCGTCGAGCCCGGCGCCACCTACGCCGCGTTCCGCGGCCGCGCGCCGGCGCTCGAGCCGATGCTGCGCAAGAAGGGGCTGCTCGCCGAGGCGTGAGGGCGATTCGGGAGCGCGGGCCGTGCGGGCAGGGTGGTCATGCGCCCTCCGGTGACGCATACTCAAGGCCGAGGCGGGGTGCGGTTCAGCCTCGGGTTCGTGCATGAGGCCGCCGCGGTAGCGGTGGCCGTGCTCACACTCCAACGCAAGGGCGTCCCATGAACTTCTTCATCTGGCTGTTCGTCGGCGCGATCATCGGCTGGGTTGCCAGCAAGATCATGCGCACCGATGCCCAGCAGGGCATCTTCCTGAACATGGTCGTCGGCATCGTCGGCGCGATGATCGGCGGCTACCTGATCTCGCCGCTGGTCGGCGTCGGCACGATCAACCAGCGCGACTTCAGCGCCGCGGGGCTGCTCGTCTCGCTCGTCGGCGCGGTCATCCTGCTCGGGATCGCGAACTTCATCAGCCGCGGGCGCGTGCGCTGACGCGCGTCGGCCTGTGGGCCGGTGCTCAGTGCACCGGCCCGAACAGTGCGTCGAGCGACTTCATGAACGCGCGGAAGTCCAGCGGCTTGGTCCAGTAGTCGGCGAAGCCGGCGGCGAGCGCGTGCTCGATGTCGTCGGGCATCGCGTTGGCCGACAGCGCGATGCACGGGATGCACGCGGTCGCCGGGTCGGCGCGCAGCCGGCGCAGGACCTCGTGGCCGTCGATGTCGGGCAGCTGCATGTCGAGCAGGATCAGCGCCGGTCGCTGCTCGCGCGCGGCGCGCACCCCGCTCAGGCCGTCGGGGGCCACGTGCAGGCGCAGGTCGCCGCGGCGGGCGACGAGCTCGCCGACGATCATCGCGTTGACCGGGTTGTCCTCGATGTAGAGCAGCTCGCGCCCGGCCACCGGTGCGCCGTGCGCGATCGACTCGTCGTCGAGCAGCGGTGCGGGCGCGATCTCGGGCAGCTCGTGGCCGGCCGCCGGCAGTTCGACCGCGAACGCGGTGCCGACGCCCGCGCGGCTGGCGAGCGCCACCCGCCCGCCCATGCGCTCGACGAGCGCCTTGACGATCGCCAGCCCGATCCCGGTGCCCTCGATGCCCTCGTGCTCGGCGCCGAGGCGGTTGAACGGCTCGAACGCGCGGCGGCGCTGCGCCGGCGTCATGCCGCGGCCGGTGTCGGTGACGGCAAGGAGCACGCGCCGGCCCCGGCCCTTGCCCCGCGCGTGGGCGCGCACGCGCACCCGCCCGCCGGGCCGGTTGTACTTCACCGCGTTGCTCAGCAGGTTCACGAGCACCTGGCGCAGGCGTGTCGGGTCGGCGTGCGCGCGCAGCGGCGGCAGGTCGGCGTCGAGCGCGACGCCGCGCTCGCGCGCCGCGCCCTCGACGAGCGGCAGCGTGTCGGCCGCCAGCCGGTCGAGCGGCACGGCGCCGAGCGTGAGCTTCATCTCGCCGCTGTCGACGCTCGACAGGTCGAGCACGTCGTTGATCAGCGACAGCAGGTGGCGCCCCGCGTCCTGCACGTGCAGCAGCCGGCGCTGGCGCGCGGCGGGCTCGTCGCGGCCCGTGTCGTCGAGCAGCAGCTGCGTGAAGCCGAGCACCGCGTTCAGCGGCGTGCGCAGTTCGTGGCTGATGCGTGCCAGGAAGCGGCTCTTGGCCTCGCTCGCCCGCTGCGCGACGAGCTTGTCGCGCAACGCCGACTCGGCCGCCCTGGCGTCGCTGACGTCCCAGTTGATGCCCAGGCGCCGCGCGGGGTGGCCATCGCGCGCCGGGAGCTCGACCGAGCGCGACGCGAGCCAGCGCCAGCTGCCGTCGGGCAGGCGCACGCGGAACTCGACCTGGGTCGGCCGCCCCTGCACGTCCGGGCGCAGGTACAGCCCGCGCATCCGCTCGACGTCGTCGGGGTGCACCAGCGCCAGGCGCTGCGCGTCGTCCAGCGCGACAGTGCCGGGCTCGAGACCGCGCAGCAGGAACATCTGCGCGTCCCAGATCGCGTCCTCGTGGCCGACGCCCTGTTCCCAGGTGCCGATGCCCACGCTGCGCGTGATCAGCTCGGCGCGCTCGTTCGCCTGCCGCAGCGCTTCCATCGCCTCGTGCTGCTCGGTGACGTCGATCGCGACGCCGTACAGGCGCCGGCAGTCGACGCGCTGGCGGTCGACGTCGGCGCGCAGCACGATCCAGCGCACGCTGCCGTCGCGCCGCAGCGTGCGCAGCTCGACGTCGAGCGGCTCGTCACCGGCCTTCAGGTAGGCCTTGGCACGCCGGAACACGCCGGCGCGGTCGTCGGGGTGCACGCAGCGCCCGATCCACTCGGCGAGCGACGGCGGGCGGCTCTCGCCGACCATGTCGAACAGCTCGTACATCTGGGCGTTCCAGTCGGTCTCGTCGGTGGTGATCGTCGTCGTCCAGATGCCCACGCGCGCCGCGCGCGCGGCGGCCTCGAGGCGCGCCGCGAGCTCGAGCGCGCGCGCCGTGCCCTCGACCTGCTCCGTCATGTCGAGCGCCACGCCGACGAAGGCCGCCGGCTCGCCGGCGGCGTCACGTTCGAGCACGCGCCGCGTGACGATGTAGCGCCAGCGACCGTCGGCGTGGCGGTAGCGCGCCTGCGCGTCGCTCGGCTCGCCGGTGGCGAGTGTGCGCTGCCCCGACGCGAGCACCGCCGGCAGGTCGTCGGGGTGGATCCACGAGCGCACCTCGGCCAGGTCGATCCCCTCGGGGCGGATCGGCATGCCGAGGATCTGGAACGCGCGCACGTCGTAGGTGACGCGGTTCGTGCGCAGGTCGTGCCGCCACAGGCCCACGCGTGCGGCGTCGAGCGCCAGGCGCAGCTGCTGCTGCGTCGCCTCGACCGAGCGTGACAGTTCGTAGGCCTGGGTGTCGTCCATCAGCACGCCGAGCGCACGCGCCGGCCGGCCGTCGGGGCCATCGATCACGCGCCACTGCGAGTGCAGCTGCTTCACGCCGCCGTCGGCGCGCCGTACCCGAAAGCGCGCCGAATAGGTGCCGGCTTGGCGCACCGATGCGCGGAAGGATTCGCGCAGGCGGTCCTCGTCGGGCACCCGGCGCGTCGCGACGTCGAAGTCCGGCGTGTCGTCGCCGGGCTCGAGGTCCCAGAAGCGGAACATGTGCCGGTCCCAGCGACCCTGGAGCGTGCGCACGTCGCGTTCCCAGATGCCGAGGTGGCCGAACTCCTGCGCCACGTCGAGCCGCTCGGCGAGCCGGCGTACGTCGGTCACGTCGGCGAGCGAGAGCGCGAAGCGCGGTGCGGAGCCGTCGGCCGTGCCGAGGGGGCGCAGGTGCGCGCGCACGCTGTGCACCCGGGCGTCGGCGCCGGTGCGGTCGAACACGGCGCCGTCGAGTGCTTCGCCGCGCGCGAGTGCGTCCACGAGCGGCTGCGACCGGTCCCAGCGCATCGCCTCGGCGAGCGGGCGGCCTACCAGCGCCGACGCTTCGGCGGCGGGCTCGGCGAGCGCCGCGGCGGCCGGGCTGATCCACGCGATGCGACCGTCGGCGTCGAGCAGCGCGAGCGCGGCATCGGGCAGCGCGACGAGGGCGGCGAGCAGGGCGGGGGCCGGGGCGGCGGGGGGTGGCATCGAGGGTGCGGCGGGAGACGGCAGCGGACGCACTGGAGTCGGGCTATCGGCGTCCGCGCACGGTTCTGGAGCAACGGGTGTCACGGCGGCGGCAGCCGGTGCCGGCGCGCCGCGCCGATGATCCAGCATTGCGATTCTTGTCGATCCGCCCTCGCCACGAAAGGCCCGCCATGCCCGACCGCCTGCACACCCTGTCGTCGCCCGCGCCGGGCTGCGTGATCGGCATCGAGGTCGAGCCCGGGCAGCTCGTGGCCGCCGGCCAGGTGCTGGCGACGCTCGAGTCGATGAAGATGGAGCTCGCGCTCGAGGCGCCGGCGGCCGGCATCGTCGAGGCGGTGTGCGTGGCGGTCGGCGAGGTCGTGCAGGCGGACCAGCCGCTGCTGCGGCTGCGCGAAGGCGAGGTTGCTGCGCCTGTGGCGTCGACACCGGCCGCGCCGGTGCCGCGTGGCGACCTGCAGCGCCTCGAGGCGCGGCGCGCGCGCCTCGACGACGCCGCGCGGCCGCAGGCGATCGCGCGCCGCCACGCGCAGGGCGGGCGCAGCGCGCGCGAGAACGTCGCC
>JALOSD010000272.1 GCA_025458585.1 Burkholderiaceae bacterium
CTGCTGCCGAGGATGTCGCCGATATCGCGGTTCGTCTTGCCCTTGACGACCCAGTACAGCACCTCGGCCTCGCGGGCCGTGAGCTTGAACGCCAGCGTCATCGCGCCGATCATCGCGGCGTCGTCGGCCTCGCGCAGCACGAGCAGCCACTCGCCTTCGCCGCCGAAGTCCTCGCCCACCTCGTGCAGCGCGAACGTGATGCGGCGCGCGCCGCGCGCCACCGTCAGCGTCGACGCCTCGGCGCCCGCGCGGCGGCGCAGCGACTCGCGCGCGACCCACGCGATCACCTCGGGCGGCAGGTACACCTCGTCGCCGCCGTAGTGCTCGCTCATCAGCTTGCGCGCGAGCGCGGTCTGCCACACGCGCCGGCCGTCGCGCTCGCGCACGACCATCGTCGCGTTGCCGAAGGCGTCGAGCGCGAGGCGCGCCTGTCGCTGCACGCGCGCGCTGTGCAGGTGGGCGGCGATGCGCGCGAGCACCTCGCGCGGCTTGATCGGCTTCGTCACGTAGTCGATGCCGCCGGCAGCGAACGCGGCGAGCACGTGCTCGGTCTCGGCGAGGCCCGTCATGAAGATGATCGGGACGTGCGAGGTCTCGGGCGCCGCCTTCAGCCGGCGCGCGACCTCGAAGCCGTCGAGGCCGGGCATCAGCGCGTCGAGCAGCACGATGTCGGGCTGCGCGTCGCGCGCGAGCTCGAGCGCGCGCTCGCCGCTCGTCGCGACGAGCACCGTGAAGCCGCCGTCGTCGAGCGCGTCGTGCAGCAGCGCGAGGTTGTCGGGCACGTCGTCGACGATCAGCACGACGTCGGCGGCGCCGCGCTCGAGGCCTGCCGGGGGCGTTGCGGGGTCGGTCGGCAGGGCGTTCATGGCGTGTGGGGCGTCGTCGTGTCGCGGGCAAGGTCGCGCTCGAGCTGGCGCGCCAGCGCGTCGAGCTGGAAGTCGCGTGCCATGCGGCGCAGCGCGACGACGTAGCCGGCGCTGTGCGGCATCGCGGCCTCGACGGCGTCGAGCTCGCGCAGGATGCCACGCACGTGGCCCGAGCGCACGACCCGCTGCAACGCGCGCAACTGCCCGGCGTCGGGCGGCGTCGTCTCTTGCGGTGTCGCGGTGACGGCCGGGGCCGTGCGCCATGGCAGCGCGAGGCGGCGCCCGAGCCAGTCGAGCAGCTCGGGCAGGCGCACGGGCTTGACGATGAAGTCCTGCGGCGGCAGATCGACGTCGTGCTCGAGCCCGCGGTCGAACGCGTTGGCCGAGACGACCGCCAGCGGCACATCGCCGAAGCCCGCGGCACGCAGGCGGCGGATCGTCTCCCAGCCGTCGATGCCGGGCATCGCGAGGTCCATCAGGATCGCGTCGGGGCGCTCGCGCCCGACGTGCTCTAGGCATTGCTCGCCGCTGGCGGCATGCGCCACCTCGAAGCCGAGCGGCTGCAGCACGTTGGCCACCAGCTCGCGGTCGGCGTCCTCGTTGTCGACGACGAGCACGCGCCGCCGCGGCCCGTCGTAGCCGGTGCGCACAGAAGGCGCCGGCGCGGCGGCGAGCGCCGCCTCGCGCAGCTCGGGCAGGAACAGCCGCACGCAGAACGTCGTGCCGCGGCCGACCTCGCTGCGCGCGCTCAGCTCGCCGCCCATCAGTGCGGTCAGCATCTTCGCGATCGTCAGGCCCAGGCCGGTGCTGCCGCTGGCCGCGTCGCCGGCCGCCGAGCCGCGCACGAACGGCTCGAAGACGCGCTCGAGCTCGTCGGCGCTCATGCCCGGACCGGTGTCCTCGATCTCGAAGCGCGCCGAGTCATGCGCGTAGCGCAGCCGCAGGCGAACTTCGCCGCGGGCGGTGAACTTCACCGCGTTGCCGAGCAGGTTGATCAGGATCTGGCGCAGCCGCTTCTCGTCGGCGCGCACGACCGCTGGCGCCGCGTCGAGGTCGCAGGCGAAGCCGATGCCCTTGCCGGCCGCCTGCAGCTCGAACAGATGCGCGATCTCGTGCAGGCAGTCGCGGAACCGCATCGGCCGCACGTCGAGCGCGAGCTTGCCGTTCTCGATGCGCGCGATGTCGAGCGTGCCCTCGATCAGCGACAGCAGGTGGTCGCCGCCTCGGCGGATCACCTGCACCGCGTGGCGGCGCGCCGGCGGCATCGCCTCGTCGGCTTCGAGCAGTTGCGCGTAGCCGAGGATGCCGTTCAGCGGCGTTCGCAGCTCGTGGCTGATCGTCGTGATGTAGCGGCTCTTGGCCTGGTTCGCGGCCTCGGCGGCGCGCTGCGCGGCCTCGGCCTGCAGCTTCGCCTGCTGCAGCGCCTCGTCGGTGCGCCGGTGCGACGCGATCTCGGACAGCAGCGCCTGCGTCTGGCGGTTCGACTCCTCCTGCGCGACGCGCCGCGTCTGGTGCGCGAGCACGAGCCACCAGCAGGCGACGGCGCCGATCACGAGCAGCAGCAGGTACACGTGCACGAAGCTCGATCGCAGCAGCGGCAGCAGCGCGGCGGCGGCCTCGGACGTGGCGACCTCGTCGGCCAGCGAGCGCGCGCCCTCGTGGTAGAGCAGCCCGAGCAGCAGTGCGAGCGCCGGCGCGACGATCGTCATCAGCAGCAGCCAGTGGCCGAGGCCAGCGTCGAGCGTCGGCCAGACGCGGCGCGGCAGCAGGCGGCGCAGCAGCGCGGCCCACTGCGCCGACAGGTGCGCGTCGGGCTTGCACAGGTCGTCGCAGCGCGCGTCGAGCGTGCAGCACAGCGAGCAGATCGCGCCCTGGTAGGCGGGGCAGTGCGCCATGTCGTCGGTCTCGTAGTCGCGCTCGCAGATCACGCAGCGCTGCGTGCGC
>JALOSD010000273.1 GCA_025458585.1 Burkholderiaceae bacterium
TGTCGCCGGCCGGGTGCGTCGACAGGAACTCGGGCGGCGCGCCCTTGTTCGCCTGCAGCATCTTCTGCCACAGCGTCACGCCGGCCTCGGGGCGGTAGCCGGCGCGCGCGGCGAGGTCGAGGCCGACGAGGTCGGCCTCGGTCTCGTCGTCACGGCTGAACTTGAGCGTGAGCAGCTGGCCGCCCATGTTGAGCATCGTGTCGCCCACCGCGCCGAGCCCGAGCAGCGACGAGACGACGCCGGCGCCCACACGCGTGGCCGTCGTCTTGCCGATGCGCTCGCGCGCGTGCTCGCGCAACGCGTGCGCCACCTCGTGGCCCATGATCATCGCGACTTCGTCGTCATCGAGCTGGAGCTTGTGCAGGAGGCCCCAGTAGAACGCGATCTTGCCGCCGGGCATGCAGAAGGCGTTGACCTGCGGGCTGCCGAGCAGGTTGACCTCCCACTTCCACTGCTTCGCGCGCGCGTTCCACGGCGCGGCGTACGGGATGATGCGATCGGCGATCGCGCGCAGCCGCACGACCTGAGGATGGTTTGCCGGCGCGAGCGCCCGCTTGTCGGCGGCCTGGCGCGTCATCTGCAGGTACTGCTGCGCCGCCGCGGCCTCGACCTGTTCGGCCGATACGAACTTCGCGAAGCTCGAGGTGCCGCCGACCTCGCCGCGAAGCCCGTCGGCAGGTTGCGCCAGCGCGGGCAACAGCGCGCCGCTGGCGAGCGCGCCGGTGAACAGGCGCCGGCCGTGCAGCGCGCAGCGGCAGCCGCGCGCGTGCGCCATCGGCGGCAACTCGAGGTCGGCGTCGGTGTGGAACGTGCGGTTGCTCATGGCCCTCTGCGACCCCTCCCCCGAACGGCGGTTCCCCCGCGGCCTGGACATCGCTCCCTACCGACGGGCAGCTTCAGTCGTCGGCGGCGCCGCGCGCGGTCGCGGGGTCGACCTCGAGCGCACGCACCGGCGTGCGCAGCACCCACAGCAGCACGAGCGCCGGCAGCGCCGCGACCGTGCTGACGACGAAGAACGTCGGCCAGCCGATGCTCTCGGCGAGCACGCCCGCCAGCGGCCCGACCCACACGCGGCCGACCGAGGCGAACGCGCTGAGCAGCGCGAACTGGGTGGCGGTGAAGCGCTGGTTGCACAGGCTCATCAGGAACGCGACGAAGGCCGCGGTGCCCATGCCGCCCGAGATGTTCTCGAACGCGATCACCATCAGCAGGCCGCCGTCGACGCGGGTGGGCTGCGCGAGCGAGACGAAGCCCCAGTCGAACGCCTGCAGGTCGAGCCCCGGCAGCACGTCGCGGCCGTTGACGGCGAGCCACCAGAAGCCCAGGTTGCTCGCCATCTGCAGGATGCCGAACAGCATCAGCGCACGCCACAGGCCGAGCTTGATCATCAGCGCGCCGCCGACGAGGGCGCCGGCGATCGTCAGCCACAGCCCGATGACCTTGTTGACGACGCCGACCTCGGCCGAGCCGTAGGCCATCGCCTTGAGCAGGAAAGGCGTCATCAGCGAGCCGGCGAAGGCGTCGCCGAGCTTGTAGAGCACGATGAAGGCGAGGAAGCCCCAGGCGCCGCTCTGGCGGAAGTAGTTCCCCAGGCCGTCGAGCAGCGTGTGGAAGCGCGCCCGCCGCGCTGCCCACGCGGCCAGCGGCAGCGTCACGGCGATGCCCATCAGCAGCGCGAGCAGGTCGATCCAGCGCTTCTGCAGCGTCGGCGCGAGCGCGGTGCCTTCGAGGAACGGCCCGAGCAGCGCGCCGGCCAGCGGCACTCCGAGGCGTTGGGTGAGCAGGTAGCCTGCGGCGACCGCAGCGACGACGGCGAAGAAGCCCGTGATGTCGTGGCGCGCGAGCGTCGGCGGCATCACCGGCCGCGGCACCTTCGGCAGGATCGTCGCCGAGAGCAAGGCGGCGCCGACCATCAGCGCCGCCATCAGGCGGTAGACCTCGGGCCAGGTCCAGCCGCCGCCGGCGGCGTTGGCGGGGTCGGTCCAGATGAAGGCGACGCCGCCGGAGACGATCATCGCCAGCCGGTAGCCGAGCACGTTCAGCGACGAACCCATGCCGCGCTCGGCCGCCGGCAGCAGATCGGTGCGGTAGGCGTCGATCACGACGTCCTGCGATGCCGAGACGAACGCGAGCGCGACGGCGAGCAGCGCGAAAACCTGCAGCGCGCCGGTGGGCGACGCGTGCGACAGCAGCCACAGCACGCCCGCCAGCGCGAGCTGGGTCGCCACGAGCCAGCCGCGCCGCCGTCCGAGCCACGGCAGGTCGAAGCGGTCCATCAGCGGCGCCCACAGGAACTTGAACGTGTAGGGCAGGCCGACCAGGCTCAGGAAGCCGATCGTCGCCACGTCGAGCCCCTCGAGCGTCATCCACGCCTGCAGCGCCTGCCCGGTGAGCGCGAGCGGCAGGCCCGACGCGAAGCCGAGCAGCGTGACGACGAGCAGCCGGTGCGCCGCCGCCAGCCGCTGCGCCGGGGGGCTCGCCGCCGCGGGGCGGGCGGACGGGCGCACGGGTTCGGGCAGCGGCATCGGCGCGATTCTAGGGAGGCGCCGTCGCCGGCCGCGCCGGCGACGCGGTTCATCGGCGCGGGACCAGCGGCCCAACGTGGCGACGTAGGCGCTCACGAACAAAGTTGGCGAGACGACGCCGTGCTGGCTTGTCACCGGGCTGTCATCGAGCGGGCCCGCGTGCGCGTTGACCCCAGGACGCCGTGGCGCCGGCCCGCAGTCCGGCGCGTCACGGCGTAGGCCGAGGCGCACATCGGCGTAGAACCTCGACCAT
>JALOSD010000274.1 GCA_025458585.1 Burkholderiaceae bacterium
CTTGAAAATCCGCCGAAACCCGAAATCTCCAGCATTCATGCGGGTTTGCGGGTGGCAAGTGGGCCGGCGTGAGACGCCGTGAAACCCTACATCAGAACAATGTCGTACTGCTCCGGGTTCATCGACGGCTCGGCCGACAGCGAGATCGGCTTGCCGATGAATTCGCTCAGGCCTGCCAGGTGCGGGCTCTCCTCGTCGAGCAGCATCTCGACCACGGCGGCGCTGGCGACGACGCGAAACTCCTTCGGGTCGAACTGGCGTGCCTCGCGCAGGATCTCGCGCAGGATGTCGTAGCACACGCTGCGCGCGGTCTTCACCTGACCACGGCCGCCGCACGTCGGGCACGGCTCGCACAGCATGTGCGCCAAGCTCTCGCGCGTGCGCTTGCGCGTCATCTCCACGAGTCCGAGCTGCGTGAAGCCGCTGACGGTGATCTTGGTGCGGTCGCGCGCGAGCTGCTTGCGGAACTCGCCGAGCACGGCCTGCTGGTGCTCCTCGCGGTTCATGTCGATGAAGTCGACGATGATGATGCCGCCCAGGTTGCGCAGCCGCAGCTGGCGCGCGATCGCACCCGCCGCCTCGAGGTTGGTCTTGAAGATCGTGTCGTCGAAGTTGCGCACGCCCACGAAGCCGCCGGTGTTGACGTCGACCGTCGTCAGCGCCTCGGTCTGGTCGATGATCAGGTAGCCGCCGCTTTTCAGGTCGACGCGCCGCGCGAGCGCCTTCGCGATCTCGTCGTCGACGTTGAAGAGGTCGAACAGCGGCCGCTCGCCCTGGTAGTGCTGCAGCTTGTCGACCGCCCCCGGCGTGTAGGCGCGGCCGAACGCGAGCAGGTGCTCGTACTGCAGCTTCGAGTCGATGCGGATCGACTGCGTGTGCTCGTTCGTCAGGTCGCGCAGCACGCGCTCGGCGAGCGTCAGGTCCTGGTGCAGCAGCGAGCCGGGCGGCTGCACGAACGTGCGCTCGCGGATCGCGGCCCAGGTCTTGCGCAGGTACGCGATGTCGTCGGCCAGCTCGGCGTCCGAGGCCTCTTCGGCGTTCGTGCGCAGGATGAAGCCGCCGCCCGTGCCCGCGCCCGCGTCCTGCGCCGCGAGCGCCTGCACGCGCGCGCGCAGCTGCTCGCGCAGCTCGTGCGAGCCGATGCGCTGCGAGATGCCGATATGGCTGTCCTGCGGCAGGAACACGAGCAGCCGCCCGGCGATGCTGATCTGCGTCGACAGCCGGGCGCCCTTCGTGCCGATCGGGTCCTTGATGACCTGCACCGTCAGCGTCTGGCCCTCGAAGACCTGCTTCTCGATCGGCAGCGGCGCGCCGCCCGTCTCGCCGCGCATGCCGAACAGGTCGGCCACGTGAAGGAACGCGGCGCGCTCGAGGCCGATGTCGACGAACGCGCTCTGCATGCCCGGCAGCACGCGCGCGACCTTGCCGAGGTAGACGTTGCCGACCAGCCCGCGCTCGAGCGAGCGCTCAAGGTGCAGCTCCTGCACCGCACCGCTCTCGACGACGGCCACCCGCGTTTCCTGCGGCGTCCAGTTGACCAGGATGTCCTGCATGGCCGGCATGGTAGCCGCGCCGCCGGGGTCACCCCCGGCCAGCTGCGCGCAGCAGGCGGTCGACCTCGAACAGCGGCAGCCCCATGATGCCGCTGTAGCTGCCCTCGATGTGCTCGGTCCAGCGCGCGGCGCCGCTCTGAATCGCGTAGGCGCCGGCCTTGCCCATCGGCTCGCCGCTCGCCGCGTAGGCCTCGATCTCGGCCGCCTCGAGCACGCGCCAGCGCACGTGCGACACGCTCAGCGCCTCGTGCACCGCGGGCGGGTCGCGGTCGGGCCACGCGAGCGCGACCGCCGTCAGCACGCGGTGCGTGTGGCCCGACAGGCGCTGCAGCATCGCCCGTGCGTCGCCCGCGTCGGCCGGCTTGCCGAGCACCGTGCGGCCGAACGCGACCGTCGTGTCGGCGCACAGCACCGGCGCCGCGGGCAACCCGCGCCGGCGCCAGCGCGCGAGCGCGGCGTCGAGCTTGGCGCGCGTCACGCGCTGCACGTACTGCTCGGGCGACTCGCCGGGCCGCTCGGCCTCGAGCGCCTCGGCGTCCTCGTCGGCGTCGGGCAGCAGCAGTTCGTGGCGCACGCCGATCTGCGCCAGCAGCTCGCGCCGGCGCGGGCTCTGCGACGCGAGCCAGACGAACGGCGTGCTCATTCGCGGTGGTACGGATGGCCGGCGTCGAGCGACCACGCCCGGTACAGCGCCTCGGCGAGCAGCACGCGCGCGAGTGCGTGCGGCAGCGTCAGGTCCGACAGGCGAAGCGTCTCGTCGGCGCGGGCGAGCACGGCCTCGTCGAGGCCGTCGGGGCCGCCGATCACGAACGCGACGTCGCGCCCGTCGCCCTTCCAGAACGCGAACCGCTGCGCGAGCTGCGCCGTCGTCAGGCGCTGGCCGCGCTCGTCGAGCACGACGCGGCGCGAGCCCTTCGGCAATGCGGCCTCGATGCGCTGCGCCTCGGCGGCCTTGAGCGCCGCCACCGCCTTGCCGCCGGTGCGAGGCTCGGCCTTCGGCGCCTTCAGCTCGAGCTTCAGTTCGGGCGGGAAGCGCTTCGCAAAGTCGTCCCACGCCGCGTCGGCCCACACGGGCTGGCGCTGGCCGATCGCGACCACGATCAGGCGCACGGTCGCCGCGCCGGGGCGCGCGCGTTCAGCGGCTGCGGCGGCGCGGCGCCGCGCCGACCTTGACCGTCGCCGCCACCGGCGTGCGCCGCGGCGCCTTCGCGGGCGACGCC
>JALOSD010000275.1 GCA_025458585.1 Burkholderiaceae bacterium
TCATGTCCCACGCGTCGGGCTGCGCCCGCCGCTCCCCCTTTTACTTCGCTGAGGCCGCCACCCGCCCGTCCTTGGCTCTCACCCGTGGGGGCGTGCCACCGGTGCATGGCACGACGGGTGCCCGATCGAGACGCTGGGGTGCACTGTGGCGCGAAGTCAAGGAGGAGGCGCCTGCCGAAGGCGGACGCCGGGGGACATGAGCGGAACAGGACGCACCCGTGGCTCGATCGGGCGCCAACCATCGCAAGCAGGCGAAAGCACAAACGGCGGCAACGGGCCGAAACTACGTCTTGAATTCGGCCCTGTCGGATGTGCAGCCGGGAATGTGCAGCCGGAAATGCGCCGCCGTCAGCGCCCGAAGCCTGGCGGCATGAACCCGCCCGGCCCGCCCGGGCCCTTCATGCCGCCCATGCGCTTGAGCATCTTCATGAAGCCGCCACCCTTCATCTTCTTCATCATGCCCTGCATCTGCTCCGAGCCGCGTCATCGAGTGGATGATGCCTTCCATGCGCCGCATCTCGCGCTCGGCGCGCTGCATGTCGACGGCGCCGGCCTTTGCGGTGAGCTGGCTCGGCAGCTTGTCGAGCATGCCGCCGAGGCCGCCCATCTTGTTCATCTGCTGCAGCTGCATCAGGAAGTCGTCGAGGTCGAAGGTGTCGCCGGCCTTGACCTTGGCGGCGAGCTTCTCGGCCGCCTGCAGGTCGACGCTGCCCTGGACCTGCTCGACGAGCGCGACGATGTCGCCCATGCCGAGCACACGCCCGGCGTGGCGCTCGGCGTCGAACACCTCGAGGCCGTCGAGCTTCTCGCTCGTGCCGGCGAACTTGATCGGCGCGCCGGTGACCTGTCGCACGCTCAACGCTGCGCCGCCGCGCGAGTCGCCGTCGAGCTTGGTCAGCACGATGCCGGTCAGCGGCAGCGCCTCCTTGAACGCCTTCGCGACATTGACCGCGTCCTGGCCCTGCATCGCGTCGACGACGAATAGCGTCTCCACGGGCTTCAGCGCCGCGTGCAGGTCGCGGATCTCGGCCATCAGCGCCTCGTCGATCGCCAACCGCCCGGCGGTGTCGACGAGCAGCACGTCGTGGTAGTGCCGGCGCGCGTGGTCGAGCGCGGCGAGCGCGATGTCGTGCGGCTTCTGCTCGGGGGCACTCGGGAACCACTCCCCGCCGGCCTGCTTCGTCACCGTCTTCAGCTGCTCGATCGCCGCCGGCCGGTAGACGTCGGCCGACACCGTGAGCACCTTCTTCTTGCGCTTCTCGATCAGGTGCTTCGCGAGCTTGGCCGTCGTCGTCGTCTTGCCCGAGCCCTGCAGGCCGGCCATCAAGATGACCGCCGGCGGCTGCGTCGCGAGGTTGAGGTCGGCCACGTGGCGCGACGCTGAGCCTTCCGCTGCCGCCTCGCCCATCGTCGCGGCGAGCTCCTTGTGCACGATGCCCACCAGCGCCTGGCCCGGGTTCAGCGAGCCGACGACGTCCTGGCCGAGCGCCTTTTCCTTCACGCGGGCGATGAAGTCGCGCACCACCGGCAGCGCCACGTCGGCCTCGAGCAGCGCCATGCGCACCTCGCGCAGCATGTCCTGCACGTTGCTCTCGGTGATGCGCGCCTGGCCGCGCATCGTCTTGACCAGGCGCGACGGGGCGGCGGCAGGCCGCGAAAGTAAACTGATCCGATGAGTTTAACGTTGGGGTCGTCGGGCGCCGGCAACGTCTGGACGCTGTGGCCGGCGCTGGTGGCCGCCGCCGCCTACCTGCTTGCCCAGGTGCCGGGCGGCGCGTCGTCGCGCCTGCCGAACGTCGCGCTGACGGTGGGGTGGCTGTTCCAGGCGCTCGCGCTCGTCTACGACATCGCCGGCGTCGGCGATGCCGGCAGCGGCGCGCGCTTCGGCTTCGCGCCGGCGCTGTCGGCCACTGTGTGGCTCGTGATCGGCGTTCACCAGTTCGAGAGCCGCCTGCTGCCGCTGCCCGGGGTGCGGCGCCTGCTCGCCGGGCTGGGCGTCCTCGCGGTGCTGCTCGCGGCGCTGTACCCGGGTGAGATGCGGCCGCACGTCGGCTCGGGCTGGCTGCCGCTGCACTGGCTGCTCGGCATCGTCTCGTACGGCCTGTTCGGCGTCGCCGTGCTGCACGCGCTGATGCTCGACGCCGCCGAACGCCGCATCCGCGCGAAGGCCGCACCGCTCGGCGGCAGCGGGCCGTTCGGCCTGCCGCTGCTGCGCCTCGAGCGGCTGACGTTCCGCTTCGTCGACGCCGGCTTCGTCGCGCTGAGCGCGGCGCTGCTCGTCGGTGCCGGGACGTCGCTGCAGACGCCGGGCCTCTGGCGCTGGGACCACAAGACGGTGTTCTCGCTGCTCGGCTGGGTGACGTTCGCGGCGCTGATCGCCGGCCGCCGGCTGCAGGGCTGGCGCGGCCGGCGCGCCACGCGCTGGCTCTACGCCGGCGCGGTGCTGCTCGCGCTGGCCTACATCGGCTCGCGCTTCGTCATCGAGGTCCTGCTGCAGCGGGACGCGTGAGGTGGCGGCGATGAAATACCTGGTCGTGATCGGCGTGATCGCCGTCGTGCTGTGGCTGATGTTCGGCCGCCGCCCTCGCATCCGCGCCGAGCGGACGAAGGCCAACGCGCAGCCCAGCCTCGAGGGCATGGTGCAGTGCGCTCACTGCGGCGTGCACCTGCCGCGCAGCGAGGCACTGAGGGCCGACGGGCACAGCTACTGCAGCGCGGCACACCGCGACGCCGGGCCGCGTGCCGATGCCTGAGCCGGACGCCGGCGACGCCGGCCGCGAGCGCCGGCAGGGCGATCGGCGCCGCGGCGACCGTCGACAGGGCGACCGGCGCGTGGGCGACCGCCGACGGCCGCCGGCGCCGGCACACGCCGACGAGTCGTGGTTCGCGGCCGTCGGCGTCGGTGCCGATTCCGGCGGTCTGGGCGCCGAGTCGCGCTTCGCCGACGGCTGGCGCGGCGGCGAGGCCGCCGACAGCCGCTTCCTGTCGCGGCAGGCACGCCGGCTGAGCCACGGCGGCACGACGGCGTTCCAGCGCATCTTCCGCACCTTCGTCGCCGCGCGCGCGGTGCTCGGCGTCGCGCTGTTCGTCGGGCTCGTGCTCGGCCAGATCTACGGCGTGCGCCCGCCGACGTTGCCGCTCGTGCTCGCGGTCGCATACGTGATGCTGGCGGTGGGCACATGGTGGTGGTCGCGCTCGTACCCGCTGCCGGCGTCGCGGCCCGGCGGCGGCCGCCTGACGCGGCGCGCGTGGCTGCTGACGATCGGGGTCGACCTGGCGGCGTTCTCGGCGCTGCACCTGCTCGAGCCGACGACGAACCTGAACAACGTCGCGCTGCTGCTGCTGCCGCTGCTGATGGCCGGCGTGCTGACGCCGCGGCTGGCGGCGCTCGGCACCGCGGCCGGCGTCGCCCTGTTGCTGCTCGGCACCGCCGGCAGCGCGGTCATCGGCGGCGCCGACCCGGCGGTCGTGATGACGCCGGCCGGCCTCGCGGGCATCGGCTTCTTCGTCGTCACGCTGCTCGCCGGCGAGCTGGCGGGGCGCCTGGCGCGCGAGGAGCTGACCGCGCGCGGCAGCCTCGAGCTCGCGCGCCAGCAGGCGCGGCTGAACCGGCTCGTGATCGACGAGATGGGTGAGGGCGTGCTGGTGATCGACCGGCGGGGGCGCGTGCGCACCGCGAACCCGGCGGCGCGCCAGCTGCTGGCGGCCAGCGGTCTCGCGCCGCCGGCGCCGTTCGGCCTCGACGCGATGCCGGCGTGGCGCGCACTCGCGCAGGCGGTCGACGACGCGTTTCGCGACGCCGCCTGGCCCGAGGGCGGGCGCGACGTGCGGCTGGAGTTCGGGCCCGGTGTCGTGCGTACGCTGCGCCTGCGTGTGCGCTTCACGCGCCGTGCGCGCACCGACGAGCCGAAGGCCGATGGCCCGACCGTCGAGGAAGACCTCGCGGTGCTGTTCGTCGAGGACCTGCGCACCGCGCTCGCGCGCACGCGACAGGAAAAACTCGCCGCGATGGGGCGCGTGTCGGCCGCGATCGCGCACGAGATCCGCAACCCACTGGCTGCGATCGCGCAGGCCAATGCGCTGCTGCGCGAGGACGCCCTCGCCGCGGACCAGCACCGGCTGGCGTCGATCGTCGCGGACAACGTCGAGCGCCTGAAGCGCATCGTCGACGACGTGCTCGAGGCCACGCCCGGTGCGGCGCCGCCCGCGCGCGCGCTCGACGCCGCCGCGCTCGTCGACGCCGTC
>JALOSD010000051.1 GCA_025458585.1 Burkholderiaceae bacterium
CTCGTAGGCGGCGATCGAATCGGGCTGGTAGACGCCGTACAGGTTCGCCCACGAACGCAGCGAGATGCGGCCGTTGCCGTTGTCGATCTCGCGGTCGCTCGTGTCGAGCGCGTTCTCGGGCCGGCCGTGGTCCTTGAAGCCGAGCGGCATGATGCGTTTGACGCGGCATTGCTCGAGCTGCACGACGGCGATCGCGTTGTTCTCCTGCAGCGTCACGTACGCGTTGTTGCCGACGGCCACCGCGTACTCGGGCTCGAGGTCCTGCGCGACGCTCTGCGCGCGCGGGTCGATCACGACGCCGGCGGCGAGCAGCGCCTCGCGCTGCGCATTGAAGGCGCGGAAGTCGGCGGTGCAGCTCGAGAACGCCGGCTGCTTGCGACCGCGCTCGCGCAGGTCGACGATCGTGATCGAGCCCTCGGGGTCGACGCTGCCGCGCGGCTCGCCTTCGTTGACGGCGATCACGAAGTGGCCGGTGTTCGAGAACGTCACCGCGTCGGGCAGCGCGCCGGCGGGCACGGTGCGCAGCTGCTCGAGGCTCGATGCGTCGTAGAACGCGATCAGGCCCGGGGCAGTCACCGGGTCGGCCTCGATCGCGACGGCGACGAGGCCATTGCGCACGGCGACGCTGTTGGCCGCGCCGAGCGCTGGGCCCGCCGCCCTGGCGTCGATCTGGCCGACCTTGACGAGGTTCGACGGGTCGGTGGCGTTGAGCACGTCGACCGTGCCGTCCTGCGCGTTGACGACGAACAGGCGGCGCGTGCCCTTGTCGTAGGCGACGATCTCGGCGGCGCCAGTGGCGAAGCCGGTGTTCTCGCCTTGGTAGCGGCCGACGGGCTGCAGCGTGATGTCGGCGTGGGCGAGCGTGGCGCCGCCGCACAGCGCGAGGCCCAGGGCGGCGGACAGCAGGGAGCGTTTCATCGGGGACGACCTCTTCGGCGTGGGGGTGGAGGAAGGCAAAGCCTGCGACGGTAGGTACACCGTGTGAAGGCTTCGTGACAGCCACCCCCCGCAGACGCGTGCCCCGCCGCCGTGTCCACGCACCCGACGGCTGGCGTCACCAGCCCGCGCAGACCTCCTCGCCGATCGCGAAGCCGGTGCTGGCCCCCGTGCCGCTGGTGACGACGACGACACGCACGGCGTCGCCGGCCGGCACCACCAGCACGTCGTCGTCGTGGCCGACCGGGTAGTGACCGACCCAGCGCTCGACGACCTCGAACCGCAGTGGTGCGAGCAACTCCCCGAGCTGGGACAGGATCAGCGTGTCGACCGCCTCGCTGGCCACCGGGCCGAACGGGCCGGCAGCGTCGTCGTCGTGGTGCGAGTCGCCGACGACCAGCGTGCCCTCGGCGCTCTGCACCGCGATCACGTGGATGCCGTGGGCGAGACACGGTGCGGCGTCGGCCTCGAGGTGCGCACGCAGGGCGGCGGCTTCGGGCAGCGCCGCGAACCCGCCATAGCGCACGAGGCTCAGGTCGCCCATCACGGCGCCGGGAAGGCGCCATCGGGCCTCGGGCCGCACGCGCAGCATCTGCAGCCGGGTCAGGCGCAGGCCGAAGGGCGCCAGCAGGTCGGCGGCGACGCCGGTCAGCGCGGCGCCGGGGCACAGCGCGATGCGCTCGGCGCGCAGCGTGCGGCGCGACGTGTGCACGGCGGGAGCGTCGACTTCGTGCACCGTCTCGCCCCAGAAGAATCGCACGCCGTGCGCCTGCTCGAGCCACGTCGCCAAGCGCGGCAGCGCGTCGCGCGACTCGACGCGCAACTCGTGCGGCGAGAGCAGCGCGGCGCGCGTGCGCGGGTGCAGCATCGGCGCGCGCCGCAGCGCCTCGGCGCCGTCGATCAGCTCGCAGCCCCGGCCCATCGGCGTCGCCGCGAACGCAGCGAGCACCGCGGCGGCGCTGTCACGGCGCGCGGTGATCCAGGCGCCGCGGTGCTCGACCGCGATGCCCGCCGCAGGGGCCACGTCGGCCCAGACGTCGCGCGTGCGCCGTGCGCGCTCCCAGGCCCGGCCGGCGCGCTGCCCGCTGACCGTGACGAAGCCGAAGTTGCGCACCGAGGCGCCAACGCAGCGCGCGTCGCGCTCGACCACCGCCACGCGCCAGCCGCGCCGCACCCCGGCCAGCGCGTGCGCCAGGCCGACGATGCCGGCGCCGGCGACGACGAGGTCGAAGCCCTCGTCGCTCACGCGTGCGCCCCGCGCGCCAGCCGCAGCACCGGCCAGCCGCGCGCCTGCGCCACCGCGAGCAGCCGCTCGTCGGGGTCGACCGCGACCGGGAAGCCCACTGCCTGCAGCAGCGGCAGGTCGTTGGCCGAGTCGCTGTAGGCGTGCGCGGCGGCGAGCCGCTGCGCACCCTCGCCGCGCTGCGCGAGCCACTCGTGCAGCCGTGCCACCTTGCCCTCGCGCATGTTGGGCGTGCCCGCCGTGCGGCCGCTGTAGCGGCCGTCGACGAGCTCGACCTCGGTGGCGATCAGGTGCTCGAAGCCCAGCGCCCGCGCCGTCAGCTCGGTGATCACGCGGTTCGTCGCCGTCGTCATCACCAGCAGGTGGCCGGCGGCGCGGTGGCGCTCGACCAGCGCACGAGCGCCGTCGGGGACGCGCGGCAGGACCTCGTCGTGCAGGAAGCGCTCGCGCCACGGCGCCCAGAAGGACGCGTCGCGGCCGCCCAGCAGGCCCGCATAGAAGTTGCAGAAGTCCGCCACCGCGACCTGGCCGCTGCGGTAGGCGGCGTCCATCGCGCGGTTGCGCTCGCGCTGGTCGTCCGGCGCCAGGCCGTGGCGGATCAGGAAGTCGCACCACAGGACGTCGCTGTCGCCGGACAGCAGCGTGTGGTCGAGGTCGAACAGCGCGAGCGTCATCGGGGCAGCAACTCGGTCTCGCTGTCGTCCTTCAGCGCGATGCCGGTCACGCGCCGGCGCAGCGCCTCGCGGATCAGCCAGGCCAGGCGCCGGGCGGCAATGTCGAACGGCAGTCCCTCGGGGCGGATGTTGCTGATGCAGTTGCGCTGGGCGTCGGTCGTGCCGACGCGGGGGTCGTGCGTGAGGTAAGCCCCCACGCTGTCGGGCGAGCTGAGGCCCGGGCGCTCGCCGAGCAGGATCAGCGCGAGACGGGCGCCGAGCAGCGCGCCGACCTCGTCGGCCAGCGCCACGCGCGCCTGCGTCGCGACGACGACCGGCGCCAGCGTCGGCGCGTCGTCGCCCAGCGCGGCACGCAGCGCGCGCAGCAGCGGCGGCACGTGGCGCTGCACGGCCACGGCCGACAGGCCGTCGCCGGCGACGATCGCGAGGTCGACCGGGGGCGCCGCGGCGGCCTGCAGCGCCGCGACGGCGTCGTCGGCCAGGCGGCGCCCCCAGTCGGGCCGGCGCAGGTAGGCGTCGCGCGTCGGGGCGCGGCTCGTCAAGGCGAGCGTGGTCCAGCCGTCGGCGCGCAGGTCGGCCGCCAGCGCCACCACGTCCAGCGGCACGTGCACCGCGTCGCGCGCCATCGCGTGCGCGGCGGCGAATCGCAGCACCTCGTGCGTCGGCAGGCTGGTGCCCGCGCGGCCGAGCGCGATGCGCGCCGGCGTGTGGCGCCGCAGCTCGGTCCACGGGTCGGGCGGCACCACGACCGCCGGCGGCTTGTGCTCGCCGCTCACGGCGTGGCCCCGGGCAGTAGGCCGGCCAGCGAGGCCGCGAGCGCCGGCCGTGCCGGCGCCGGGCACAGCGCGCCGGCGGCGTCGGTCACGCCCATGCGCTGCAGCCAGGCCTCGAACTCGGGCGCGCGCTGCAGCCCGAGCAGCTGGCGCACGAACAGCGCATCGTGGAACGAGGTGCTCTGGTAGTTCAGCATCACGTCGTCGGCGCCGGGCACGCCCATCGTGAAGTTCAGCCCGCTAGCCGCCAGCAGCACCAGCAGGTTGTCCATGTCGTCGCTGTCGGCTTCGGCATGGTTGGTGTAGCAGATGTCGCAGCCCATCGGCAGGCCGAGCAGCTTGCCGCAGAAGTGGTCCTCGAGGCCGGCGCGCACGATCTGCTTGCCGTCGTAGAGGTACTCCGGGCCGATGAAGCCGACGACGGTGTTGACGAGCAGCGGCCGGTACCGGCGCGCCACCGCGTAGGCGCGCGCCTCGATCGTCTGCTGGTCGACGCCGTGGTGCGCGCCGGCCGACAGCGCGCTGCCCTGGCCGGTCTCGAAGTACATCACGTTGTCGCCGAGCGTGCCGCGCGCGAGCGACAGCGCCGCGGCGTGCGCCTCGTCGAGCAGCGCGAGGTCGATGCCGAAGCTGCGGTTCGTGCCCTCGGTGCCGCCGACCGACTGGAACACGAGGTCCACCGGCGCGCCCTGCCCGATGGCGTGCAGCGTGTTCGTCACGTGGGTCAGCACGCAGCTCTGCGTGGGCACCTGGTGGCGCTGGATGAGCTCGTCGAGCAGCTTCAGCAGCTGCACCATCGCCGGCACCGAGTCGGCCGCAGGGTTGACGCCGATCACGGCGTCGCCCGCGCCGTACATCAGCCCGTCGAGGATGCTGGCGAGGATGCCCGCCGGACTGTCCGACGGATGGTTCGGCTGCAGCCGCACAGCCAGGTGCCCCGGCAGGCCGATCGTGTCGCGAAAGCGCGTGACGACGCGGCAGCGGCTGGCCACGAGCATCAGGTCCTGGTTGCGCATCAGCTTGCTCACCGCGGCCACCATCTCGGGCATCAGCCCGGGCGCCAGGGCCTGCAGCGCGGCGCTCGTGGCCGTCTCCGAAAGCAGCCAGTCGCGAAAGGCGCCGACGCTGAGGTGCGCCACCGGCGCGAAGGCCGCGGCGTCGTGCGTGTCGACGATCAGCCGCGTGACCTCGTCGATCTCGTAGGGCACGACCGCCTCGCTCAGGAAGGTGGTCAGCGGCACGTCGGCCAGCGCCAGGCGCGCGGCGACGCGCTCCTGCGCGCTGTCGGCCGCGATGCCGGCGAGCTGGTCGCCCGAGCGCGCCGGCGAAGCCTTAGCCAGCAGCGCGCGCAGGTCGGCGAAGCCGTAGGTCGTGCCGCCCAGCGTCGCGCGGTAGCCCATCGCCGCCTCAGCGCGGGGTCGTCGGAATGCCGAACTCGCGCAGCGTGTCGGCCACCGCGTTCACGGCCTGCTGCATCTCGAGCCGCCCGATCGCACCGATGCAGCCGACGCGGAAGGTCTCGACCGTCGTCAGCTTGCCGGGGTAGAGCATGAAGCCGCGCTGCTTGGCCGCCGCGTAGAAGCGCCTGAAGTCGTAGGCGGGGTGCTCGGGCGCGTGGAACGTGACGATGATCGGCGCCTGGTGCCGCGGCGCGAGGAAGGGCTTCAGCCCGATCGCCTGCATGCCGTCGACCAGCGTGCGGCAGTTGTCCTCGTAGCGCGCCAGGCGCGCCGGCTGTCCGCCCTCCTCCTCGAACTGCGTGATCGCCTCGGCGAGCGCGACGACCACGTGCGTCGGGGGCGTGAAGCGCCACTGGCCCGTCTTTTCCATGTAGACGTGCTGGTCGTGCAGGTCCATCGCCAGGCTCTGGCTGCGGCCTGCACAGCCGTCGAGGACGGCCTTGCGGATGAAGACGAAGCCCATGCCCGGCACGCCTTCGAGGCACTTGCCGCTGGCGGCGACCAGCGCGTCGAAGCGCACGCGCCGGGCGTCGATCGGCAGCGCGGCGAAGCTCGACATCGCGTCGACGATCAGGCCCTTGCCGTGGCGCTCGCAGACGGCGGCGACCTCCTCCAGCGGGTTGAGCACGCCGGCGCCGGTCTCGCAGTGGATCAGGATCACGTGGGTGATGCTGCCGACCGCCTTCAGGCGCGCGTCGAGCGCCGCCGCCGAGACCGGCTCGTCCTCGGGGAAGCTCATGACGCTGCAGCGCCGGCCCATCATCTCGGTGAGCTTGGCGGCACGCTTGCAGTACGCGCCGTTGTCGAGCACCAGCACGTGGCCGTCGCGCGGCACCACGGTGGCCACCGCGGCCTCGACGCTGAACGTGCCGCTGCCCTGCAGCGGCACGACGACGTGCGTGTCGTGGCCGTGCACGATGTCGAGCAGGCGGCGCCGCACGCTCGCCGTCACGGCGTTGAAATCGCCGTCCCACGAGCCCCAGTCGTGCAGCATCGCGAGCTTGGTGCGCAGCGTGGTCGTCAGCGGGCCGGGGGTCAGCAGGATGCGGTCGCGGTCCATCGGTCTGTCTCCTGTCGTGTCGTCGCATCGTTCGGGCGGCCGCCGCGGATCCGGCTTCGCTGCGCCGCTGGCGCCTCCCCCTCGAGGGGGAGGCGGCCGCAGGCCGCTTCGGGGGTGGTCATGCTCTCCATGCCTGGGTGCGGCGGTCGACGATCCAGGCCAGCGCCATGAACAGCAGCATCGCGACGCTGGACGTGGCGGTGATCAGCACCGCCATCGCGGCCGCGGCGCCCATCTCGCCCGCCTCGTCGAGGTTGAGGATGGCGATCGCCGCGACCTTCGTCTCGGGCGAGTAGAGGAAGACGACGGCCGAGATCGTCGTCATCGCGTTGATGAAGAAGTAGCGTGCGATGTCGACCAGCGCCGGCGTGCAGATCGGCAGCGTCACGCGGCGGAAGGTGACCCAGAATGGCACCTTCAGCGACGCCGAGACGGCCTCGAATTCTGCGTCCATCGCCTTCAGCGCGGTGACGGCCGTCAAATGGCCGGTGGTGTAGAAGTGGGCGATGGTGCAGATCGTCAGCAACGCCATCGTGTGGTAGAGCCCGCCCAGCGGGTTGTCCGGCGCGTTGAAGAAGAAGATGTAGCCTAGGCCCAGCACCAGCCCGGGCACGGCCATCGGCAGCACGGCGAGCAGGCGCAGCGCGGCGCGCAGCGGCCCGGCGCCCTGCGTCTTCTCGAGCAGGTAGGCGGCACCGAAGACGAGCGCGGTGCCGAAGACGGCCGTGCCCGCGGCCATCGTCAGGCTGTTGACGAAGGCGGTGCCGACCTCGGCGTCGACCAGCCCCATCACGTAGTGGTTCAGCGTGGGCGCGAGGTTGTAGGGCCAGAAGGTCGCGAACGACGCGAACACCGCCATGCCCATCATCGCGAGCACGAGCGCCGATACCCCGACGCAATAGAGCGTGGCCAACCCGTCGCGCCACGGCTTGCGCGCCGGCCGGTAGGGCACCGCGCGCGCGGTCAGCAGCGCCGTCTGCCGGCTGGCGACCCAGCGGTCGACGGTGAAGGTCAGCACCGCGGGCGCCAGCAGCAGCAGCGCGACGACGGCGCCGCGCTGGAAGTCCTGCTGGCCGATCACGAGCTTGAAGACGTCGGTGGCCAGCATGTTGAAGTTGCCGCCGATCACCTTCGGAATGCCGAAGTCGGTGATCACCAGCGTGAAGCTGACCAGCGACGCCGAGATGAGGCCGTACTTCGCGCCGGGCAGCGTCACGGTGAAAAAGCGCCGCCAGGTGCCGGTGCCCATTGCGTGCGCGGCCTCGTACAGGCGGCCGTCGGCCGCGCCGAGCGCCGTGACGAGGATCATCAGCGCGTGCGGGAAGACGGCGAAGCACTCGGCGATCACGACGCCGGGCGCACCGTAGATCGAGTCGATGCCCAGCGCCTGCATCGCGCCCTTGAGCACGCCCTGGTTGCCGAACCAGTAGATCAGCGAGATCGCCGCCAGCAGCGACGGCGCGAGCAGCGGCAGCAGGGTGATGCCGCGAAACACCGCCTTGAAGCGCATGCGCGTGCGGCGCAGCGCGTAGGCGAAGGCGAAGGCCAGCGGGACGGTGATCGCCGTGACCAGGGCGGAAACCCACAGGCTGTTGACCAGCGAGTCCATCAGCGCCGGCGTCTTCGCGTAGGCGACGAAGTTCGCCAGCCCGGCGAAGCCGCCCTCGGCGTCCTGCAGCGACTGCTGCAGGATCGCCAGCAGCGGCGCCGCGAGGAAGGCCAGCATCAGCAGCAGGACGACGGCGAGCGCGGCGTGCGCGACGTACTGCGTCGGGTCGGTGCGCGGCCGCACCGCCGGCGCGGCCTCGACGATCGAGTTCACTGGAAGACCCGCAGCCGCTCCGGCAGCAGCTTGAGCGGCAGCCGCGAGCCGACCTCGAGGCGCTGCTCGGCGAGGAAGTTGAGCGATAGCACGACCTCCAGCCGGTGCTCGGCCAGCGCCGGCCCGCCGACCGTGACCAGGCAGTACGAGCCGAGGAACTCGATGCTCTCGATGTCCGCCTCGAAGACGTTTGGCTCGCCCGGGGCGATCGGCCGCGCGAGCACGTCTTCCGGGCGCAGGTAGACGGTGACCGACTCGCCCGCTCGTCCGTGGCCGGCCAAGCCGTTGCCCTGGAACTCGGTGGCGCCGATGCGCAGCCGCCCCTCGGTGCCGCGCACCGCCGGCACGACGTTCACGCGGCCGACGAAGTCGGCGACGAAGGGCGTGGCCGGTTCGCGGTACACCTCCAGCGGCGTGCCGACCTGCTCGATCACGCCGTGGTTCATCACGACGATGCGGTCGGCCACCGACAGCGCCTCCTCCTGGTCGTGCGTGACCATGATCGTCGTCACGCCGAGCCGGCGCTGCAGGGCCTTGATCTCCTGGCGCAGGTGCACGCGCACGATGGCGTCGAGCGCCGACAGCGGCTCGTCGAGCAGCAGCAGCCCCGGCGAGGTGGCCAGTGCGCGGGCCAGCGCGATGCGCTGCTGCTGGCCGCCCGACAGCTGCGCCGGGTACTTGCCCTCGCTGCCGGGCAGGCCGACGAGCCCGAGCAGTTCGGCCACGCGCGCGCGCACCTTGTCTTTCGGTTCGCGCCGGTTGACCAGCCCGTAGGCGACGTTGTCGGCGACCGTCAGGTTCGGGAACAGCGCGTACGACTGGAAGACGATGCCGTAGTCGCGCTGCGCCGGCGGCAGCGCGGTGATGTCGCGGCCGGCCTGGAGCAGCCGGCCACGGGTCGGCGTCTCGAGCCCGGCGACGATGCGCAGCAGCGTCGTCTTGCCGCAGCCCGAGGGGCCAAGGAAGCAGACGAACTCGCCCCGTGCGACCTGCAGGTCGACGCCCCGCAGCGCGGTGAAGCTGCCGAACTGCTTGGCGACGCCTTCGAGCGCGAGGTAGGGCGCGCCACCGGCGCTGCGGGGGGATGTCACCTGCGCGGTTCCGCCTTCGCGTTGTAGCGCTTGTTCCACTCGGCGAGGATGCGCTCGCGGTTCTCCGCGGCCCAGCCGAAGTCCATCTTCACGAGGCGCGCCTCGTAGTCCTTCGGCACGTTGGGCAGCGGCTCGGCAACCCCCGGCTGTGCGGTGATCGCGAAGTTCTTCCCGTACAGGATCATTGCGTCCTTGCTGCTCGCCCAGTCGGCGAGCTTCTTCGCCGCGTCGAGCTTCTTCGTGCCCTTGTGGATCGCGAACGCCTCGAGGTCCCAGCCCAGGCCCTCCTTCGGGAACACGAGGTCGATCGGCGCGCCCTTGGCCTTGTTCGCGTTGGCGCGGTATTCGAAGCTGATGCCGACCGATGTTCTCGTGCAGGCCGTCCATGTACGTCCAGCCGCCGCCCTTGCCGTTGTCGTCGCCCCACAGCGTCAGCCACGCGGTGACGTCGAAGAAGCCGGTGCCCGACGAGGCCGGGTGCGGCATCACGACCTGGCCCTTGTAGACCGGCTTGAGCAGGTCCTTCCACGTCTCGGGCTTGGGGATGCCCTTCTTGGCCGCCTCGACGGTGTTGAAGCAGATCGTCGCGCCCCACACGTCCATGCCGAACCAGGCCGGCGGATTCTTCTTGTCGCGGTACTGCGGCATGATGGCGTCGAGATTCAGCGGGGCGTAGGGCTCGAGCATGCCGTTCTTGTCGAGCAGCGCCAGGCTCGACGCCGCGACGCCCATGATCGCGTCGGCCTGCGGGTTGGCCTTCTCGGCCAGCAGCTTGGCCGTGATCACGCCGGTGGAGTCGCGCACCCATTTGATCTCGATGTCGGGGTGCACCTTGTTGAAGCCTTCCTGGTAGGCCTTGAGCTGGTCGGTCTCGAGTGCGGTGTAGACGAGCAACTGCGTCTTCTGCGCCGCGGCGGTGCCGGCGGCGAACGCGAGCACGAGCGAAGCGAGGGCAGTCAGGGCGGTGCGGGGGCTCAAATTCATGGATCTCTCCTGGCGGTTTCGACGAGGGAACGGGATCGGGAGGGGCTCAAACCTTCGAGCATGGGCCGCCTGCCGTGACAGCACGATGACAGGGCGCCGGGCTTCGTCCATCTTCGGGTCAGCCGTGGTGGGCTGTCAACGGTTTCCGGTCGATTGTTGACAATTTACGATCCGGCGCGTCCAATCGGCCTCCATGAAGACCCTGAATCCGCCGCAGTCGCCGGCCGCTGCGGGCGCGGCCTTGGCCGAGGCACAAGCGAACGCCGTGCCAGCGAGCGCGGCGGCCGCCGCACAGGTCACGATCGCACTGCTGCGGGCGCACTCGCTCACGTCGGCGGTGCACGCCGAGATCGAGCGCCTGATCCTGTTGGGCGAACTGGCGCCCGGCGCCAAGCTCACCGAGGCGCTGCTCGCCGACCGCCTGGGCGTCTCGCGCGGCCCGGTGCGCGAGGCGTTCCGCATCCTCGAGGAAGCGGGGCTGGTGCGGCAGGAGAAGAACCGCGGCGTATTCGTGCGCAGCATCCCCCTCGACGAGGCGGCGGAGATCTACGACCTGCGCGCGATGCTCGAGGAGTCGGCCGGCCGCCAGCTGGCCGAGCGCATCGCGCCGGAGCAGCTGCGCGCGCTGCGCACCATGGTCGAGCAGATGGAGCGCCTGGTGCGCGAGGGGCACGACACCAGTGCGAGCGACCAGTACCACCTGCTCAACCTCGCCTTCCACGAAGCCCTCGTCGACGGCGTCGGCAACCGCAAGCTTTCGGCGCTGTACCGCCGCCTGGTCAAGGAGCTGTCGCTGCTGCGTCGCGCCAACCTCGCCTACGGGCGGCAGATTCCGGTCTCCGTGTCAGAGCACCGTGCGATCCTGAAGGCCATCGCGGCCGGCGATGCCGACGGCGCGGGCCGCGCGCTGCGCGCCCACGTGATCGAGAGCAAGGAGCGCATGCTGAAGAACCAGAGCGGACTCGCGCCGTTCGCCGAAGAACCCGCCGCGCCCGCGGCGCCGAGGAAAGTCCGCCATGCCTGAGGTCAACGGCCGTTCGTACCGCCTCGCCCGGCAGCCCACCGTCGTCGTCTGCGTCGACGGCTGCGAGCCCGATTACATCGCGCAGGCCGTGGCCACCGGCACGATGCCGTGGATGAAGCGCACGCTGGACACCGGCACCGCGCTGGTCGCCGACTGCGTCGTGCCCACGTTCACGAACCCGAACAACCTGAGCATCGTCACCGGTGCCCCGCCGTCGGTGCACGGCATCTGCGGCAACTACCTCTACGACCCGGCCACGGGCACCGAGGTGATGATGAACGACCCGAAGTGGCTGCGCGCGCCGACGATCCTGGCCGCGCTCGCCGATGCCGGTCAGCGCTGCGCGGTGGTGACGGCCAAGGACAAGCTGCGCCGCCTGCTCGGTCACGGCATGAACGGCATCTGCTTCTCGTCCGAGAAGGCCGACGTCGCCACCGAAGCCGAGAACGGCATCGCCGGCGTGCTCGATCTGGTCGGCCTGCCGCTGCCGGACGTCTACAGCGCCGCGCTGTCCGAGTTCGTCTTCGCCGCCGGCGTGAAGCTGATGCAGACGCGCCGCCCCGACGTGACCTACCTCAGCACGACCGACTACGTGCAGCACAAGCACGCGCCGGGCACGCCCGAGGCCAACGCCTTCTACGCGATGATGGACCGCTACCTCGGCGAGCTCGACGCGCTCGGCGCCGTGATCGCGCTGACGGCCGACCACGGCATGAACGCGAAGACCGGCATGGACGCCCGGCCGGACGTGATCTACCTGCAGGACCTGCTCGACGAGTGGCTGGGTGCGGGCGCGACGCGCGTGATCCTGCCGATCACCGACCCCTACGTCGTGCACCACGGCGCGCTCGGCTCGTTCGCCACCGTCTACCTGCCCGCGGGTGCCGACCGTGCGGCGCTCGCCGCGCGGCTCGCCGCGCGCCGCGGCGTCGAGAGCGTGCACACGCGCGAGCAGGCCGCCGAGCGCTTCGAGCTGCCCGCCGACCGCATCGGCGACCTCGTCGTCGTCAGCGAACGCTTCACGGTGATCGGCACCAGCGCCTCGCGCCACGACCTGAGCGCGCTCGAGCTGCCGCTGCGCTCGCACGGTGGCGTGTCCGAGCAGCGCGTGCCGCTGATCCTCAATCGGCGCATCGAGGGGCTCGACACCCAGCGCCGCTGGCGCAACTTCGACGCCTTCGACCTCGCGCTCAACCGCGCGCAGTGAGGAGCCGGCCATGGACGTGCGTCACGAGGGCCTGCGCATCGCGGGCGAGGTGGTGGGCGCCGGACGCGCCGAACACATCGCGGTGCACGACCCCTTCACGCGCCGCCTCGTCGGCACGGTGCCCAAGGCGACGCTCGCCGAGGTGCGCCGGGCGTTCGACATCGCCCGCGGCTACCGTGCGCGGCTGTCGCGCTTCGAGCGCGCGAACATCCTGAACCGCGCGGCCGACGCGGTGCGCCGCCGCACGGCCGAGATCGCGGCGCTGATCACCGCCGAGTCGGGCCTGTCGCTCAAGGACAGCACCTACGAGGCGGGCCGCGTCGCCGACGTGCTGATGTTCGGCGCCCTCGAGGTGCTGAAGGACGACGGCCAGACCTTCAGCTGCGACATCACGCCGCACGGGCGGCGCCGGCGCGTGCACACCCAGCGCGACCCGCTTCTGGGCGTGATCACCGCGATCACGCCGTTCAACCACCCGATGAACCAGGTGGCGCACAAGGTCGTGCCGGCGGTGGCGACGAACAACCGCATGGTGCTCAAGCCGAGCGAGAAGGTGCCTCTGTCGGCGCTGCTGTTCACCGACATCCTGTACGAGGCGGGGCTGCCGCCCGAGATGCTGAGCGTGGTGACCGGCGACCCGCGCGAGATCGCCGACGAGCTCGTCACGAACCCGGCGGTCGACCTCGTCACCTTCACCGGCGGCGTGGCGATCGGCAAGGCCATCGCGGCGAGGGCCGGCTACCGGCGCCTCGTGCTCGAGCTCGGCGGCAACGACCCGATCATCGTCATGGACGACGCCGACCTCGACGAGGCCTCGAGCCTCGCGGTCCAGGGCTCGTACAAGAACTCGGGCCAGCGCTGCACCGCGGTCAAGCGCATGCTGGTGCACGAGAAGGTCGCGGCCGCCTTCACCGACGCAGTGGTCGAGAAGACGCGCGCCTGGCGCCACGGCGACCCGACCGACAAGGGCAACGAGATGGGCACCGTGATCGACGAGGCCGCCGCGCGCCTGTTCGAGGCTCGCGTCGACGAGGCGATCGCGCAGGGCGCCCGCCTGCTGGCCGGCCACCGGCGCGACGGCGCGCTGTACGCGCCCACCGTGATCGACCGTGTGCGCCCGGAGATGACCGTGGTGGCGATCGCCAACGGCACAGCGTACGGGCTGTCGTCGTCGGTGTGCACGCAGCGGCTGGACGTGATCACCCGCTTCGTCGACGAACTGCACGTGGGCACCGTCAACGTGCGCGAGGTGCCGGGCTACCGGCTGGAGTTGACGCCGTTCGGCGGCATCAAGGACTCGGGCTTGGGCTACAAGGAAGGCGTGCAGGAGGCGATGAAGAGCTTCACGAACACGAAGACCTACTCGCTGCCCTGGACCTGAGGCCATGCCTGCGCTGACCCTCGACGAGATCGCGGAGTTGTTCCTGACCCGCGGCCACGACCAGTACGCCGGCGAGCCGGTCACGCAGCTGCAGCACGCGCTGCAGTCGGCGCAGCTCGCCGAGCAGTCCGGCGCCGACGACGAGCTGGTGACGGCCGCGCTGCTGCACGACCTCGGTCACCTGGTGCAGGACCTGGGCGCGACGCCGACCCTGCGTGGCGTCGACGACCTGCACCAGTACATCGCGCTGCCGTTCCTGCGCGGGCGGTTCTCCGACCGCGTGCTTGGCGCGATCCAGGGTCACGTCGACGCCAAGCGGTACCTGTGCGCCACGCGGCCCGGCTACCGCGACGCGCTGTCGGCCGACTCGCAGCGCAGTCTGGCGCTGCAGGGCGGCGTGTTCGACGCCGAGCAGGCGGCGGCCTTCATCGCCAGGCCCGGCGCCGAGGAGGCGGTACAGCTTCGCCTGTGGGACGACCTGGCCAAGTGCGCCGACGCGCAGACGTCGCCGCTGGCGCACTTCCTCGAGCGCGCCAGCCGCTGCGCGCGGTGAGCGGTCCCGGGACCGTCTGGCCGCGGCCCGCAGCTCGCTGGGGGCCGCAGCGCCCGGCAAAGCCCGCATCACCGGATGTCGCCGCGCCGCGCGCGGGCGGGCCCTCGTGACCGGCCTGACCTGGCCCGTCGTCGCCGCGGTGCTGTTCGGCGCGCTGCTGCACGCCGGCTGGAACGCCCTCGTCAAGTCCAGCGGCGACAAAGCCCTCGACACCGCGCTCGTGCACTTCATGGGGGCGCTGGTCGCGCTGCCGCTGCTGCTGTGGGCGGGCCTGCCGCGGATCGAGAGCCTGCCTTTCATCGCCGCGTCGCTGGTGATCCACGTCGGCTACTACATCGCGCTGGCCGGCGCCTACCAGCACGGCGAGCTCGGGCTGACCTACCCGATCATGCGCGGCTTCGCACCGCTGCTGGTGGCGATGGGCAGCGCGACCTTCATCGGCGAGGCACCGAGCGCGACCGAGTGGGCCGGCGTGATCGGCATCACGCTGGGCGTCGCGCTGGTCGGCCTCGCGCGCCCGGGCGAGGCGCTGCACCACGGCAAGGCGCTCGCCTTCGCCTTCGCCAACGCGGTCATCATCGCCGTGTACACCGTGGTCGACGGCCTCGGCGTGCGCAGCGAGGTGGCCGCCGGCGGCGAGGCGCTGCGCTACGTGCTGCTGCTGTTCGTGCTCGACGGCCTGCCCTACCCGCTGCTCGTGGCATGGCGGCGCGGGCGCGAGGGTCGACGCGCGATGGCGGCCTACGCCAAGCGGCGCTGGCCGATCGCGGCGCTGGGCGGCAGCGCGTCGATCGGCTCGTACGCGATCGCCCTTTGGGCGATGACGAAGGCTCCGGTGGCGAGCGTCGCCGCGCTGCGCGAGACCTCGGTGCTGTTCGCGGCCGTGATCGGCACGGTGCTGCTCAAGGAGGCCTTCGGCTGGCAGCGCGCGATCGGCACGGTCGTTATCGTCACAGGCGTGGTGGCCCTGCGAATCGGTTGACCGCGGGCGCGGGCGACGCGCCCGGACAATGCGCCACATCGCCTGCCGCCCCCATCCGCCATGGCCCTTGCCGACCCCGACCCGCCCGCCCCGCCACGCCCGGACATCGCCGCCGACCACATCGAGCCGGCCGTCCTGCAGGCACGGCCCGACGACACCGTCGCCGCGCTGCTGGAACGCGCCCGCGCCGCCGGAGTGCCGGTCGGCGACACGATCGGCGTCGTCGACGAGCGCGGCACGCTCGTCGGCCTCGTCGCCGCCGGTGACCTGCTCGCCGCCGACCCGGCGCGCGCCGTCGGCTCGCTCGCGCGCCGCGACCTGCCGCGCGTGCTGCCCGACACCGACCGCGAGCAGATGGTCTCGCTCGCGCTCGAGCACGGGCTGACGACGGTGCCAGTCGTCAACGACGACGGCCGGCTGCTCGGCGTAGCGAACGCGGCCACGCTGATGCAGATCCTGCGCCGCGAGCACGTCGAGGACCTGCACCGCCTTGCCGGCATCGCGCGCGAGGACAGCCGCGCCGTGCGCGCGCTCGAGGACCCGCCGCTGCGCCGCGCGCGCCACCGCCTGCCGTGGCTGCTGGTGGGCTTCGGCGGCAGCGTCGTCGCGACGTTCATCGTCGCGCGCTTCGAGACCGCGCTCGCGGCGATGCCGGCGATCGCGTTCTTCGTTCCCGGTCTCGTCTACCTGGCCGACGCGATCGGCACGCAGAGCGAGGCGGTGGCGGTGCGCGGGCTGTCGCTTAGCCGCGTCGGGCTGGCGAGGCTGCTCGGCGGCGAGCTGCGCACCGGGCTGCTGATCGGGCTTGTGCTCGCACTGACGGCCTGGCCGCTGGTGTGGCTCGCGTTCGGCGACGCCGCACTCGCCGCCGCCGTCGGCCTCGCCCTGGCCGGCGCGAGCGCGCTCGCCACCGTGCTCGGCCTGATGCTGCCGTGGACGCTCGCCCGGCTGGGTACCGACCCGGCCTACGGCAGCGGACCGCTGGCGACGATCCTGCAGGACGTGCTGACGCTGTTGATCTACTTCGGATGCGTCTCCATGGTCGTGCTCTGAGCCCGCCTCTCCGAGCGCGTGGCATGCTCGCGCGATGCAGCTCTCGATCCTCGACCAGTCGATCGCCTGCGCCGGCCGCGGCGAAGACGACGCCCTGCGCGACACGCTCGCCCTCGCGGCGCACGGCGAAGCGCTCGGCTACCGCCGCTTCTGGGTCAGCGAGCACCACAACCTGGCGACGATCGTCGGCACCGCGCCCGAGATCCTGATGGCGGCCGTCGCCGCGCGTACGCAGCGCATCCGCATCGGCAGCGCGGGCGTGATGCTGCCGCACTACAGCGCGCTGAAGGTCGCCGAGCAGTTCCGCGTGCTCGACGCGCTGGCGCCGGGGCGCATCGACCTCGGCGTCGGCCGCGCTCCGGGCGGCGACATGCGCACCGCGATGGCGCTGAACCCGAGCGCCCACGCCGCGGCCGAAGACTTCCCGCAGCAGGTGCAGGAGCTGATCGCGTGGACGCGCGGCCAGCCGCAGCGCGGCATCGTCGCCCACCCGCGGCCTCCGGCCGACGCCGGTGTCGAGCGCGCGCCCGAGGTCTGGGTGCTGGGCAGCTCGGACTACGGCGCGCAGCTCGCAGCGCACTTCGGCCTGCCCTACGCGTTCGCCTACTTCTTCATGGACGGCCAGGGCGTCGAGCAGGCGCTGCACCTGTACCGTACGCTCTACCGGGGCAGCGATCGCCACGCGCGAGCGCAGGCGACGATCTGCGTCTGGGCGCTCGCCGCCGACAGCGACGACGAGGCGCGCCACCATGCGCTGTCGCGCGAGCGCTGGCGCCTCGACCG
>JALOSD010000276.1 GCA_025458585.1 Burkholderiaceae bacterium
ACTTGTCGAAGGGGGAGTAGCCGGCAGCCGCGTCGAAACGGCGCCCTGCCGCGGAAGCCCGTCAATACGAAGCCACGGCCGTCAGGCCGTTCCCGCTTCCGGGCCCGCACGAGACGCCTGTCTCGCGCAAGACCTTTCGGCGCGATCCCCAACCCCTCACTCTCGGGAGTGTCGATGGTCTCCATCGCGCCGGCCTGGCTCTGGGCCTTCTTCGTCGTCTCCGTCATCGTCGCCCTGTTCATCGACTTCGTCGTGCTGAAGAAGCAGGGCGCGCACGCCGTCGGCGTGAAGGAGGCGCTGAACTGGTCGCTCGTGTGGGTGGCGCTCAGCTTCGCGTTCAACGGGCTGTTCTGGTGGGCCATCTACCAGGACCACGGCATGGCCGTGGCCAACACGAAGAGCATGGAGTTCCTCACCGGCTATCTCATCGAGAAGAGCCTGGCGGTGGACAACATCTTCGTGTTCCTGATGATCTTCACCTACTTCGCGGTGCCGCCGCAGTTCCAGAAGCGGGTGCTGATGATCGGCATCATCGGCGCGATCGTGCTGCGCACGATCATGATCCTCGTGGGCTCGTGGCTGATCGCGCACTTCCACTGGATCCTCTACCTGTTCGGCGCGTTCCTCGTCATCACCGGCATCAAGATGTGGTGGGCGTCAGGGCAGGAGCCCGACCTCGAGAGCAACCCGGCGCTAAAGCTGCTCAAGCGCTTCATGCCGGTGAGCAAGAGCTTCGACGGCGAGAAGTTCTTCACCGTCGAGAACGGCAAGAAGATCGCCACGCCGCTGCTGATGGTCGTGGCGCTCGTCGGCGTGACCGACGTGATCTTCGCCGTCGACTCGATCCCGGCGATCTTCGCGATCACGACCGACCCGTTCATCGTGCTCACGTCGAACATCTTCGCGATCCTCGGCCTGCGCGCGATGTACTTCCTGCTCGCGGCGGTGGCGGCCAAGTTCCACCTGCTGAGCTACGGGCTGGCGGTGATCCTCGTCTTCATCGGCACGAAGATGCTGCTGATCGACGTCTACAAGATCCCGGTGCTCGTGTCGCTCGGCGTCGTCGTCGCGGTGCTGGCGGTGACGATGGTGCTGAGCGTGAAGACGGCGCCGCGCATCCCGCAGCGCACGGCCGACGACGCGGCGCGCAGCTGATGACGGCGCGCGTCAGGCGGCGCGCGGGTTGACGCGCGCCGCCGCATCCTTCGCGATGAGCCGCGCCGTCTCGACGTCGGCCGCGCGCGCGAGCGCCACGCCCATGCGCCGCTTGACGAAGCTCTCGGGCTTGCCGAACAGGCGCAGCTCGACGCCGGGCAGCGCGAGCGCCGCGTCGACGCCGTCGAACACGATGCCCTTCGCGTCGACGCCGCCGTAGATCACGGCGCTCGCGCCCGCGCTCTTGAGCGCGGTGTCGACCGGCAGGCCGAGGATCGCGCGCGCGTGAAGCTCGAACTCGTTCTGCCACTGCGTCGTCATCGTCACCATGCCGGTGTCGTGCGGGCGCGGGCTGACCTCGCTGAACCACACCTGCTCGCCCTTGACGAACAGTTCGACGCCGAACAGGCCCTGCCCCCCCAGGTCGTCGGTGATCGCCTTGGCGATCGCGCGCGCGCGATCGAGCGCCGCCGGGTGCATCGGGTGCGGCTGCCAGCTCTCGACGTAGTCGCCGGCAACCTGCACGTGGCCGATCGGATCGCAGAAGTGCGTGTGCACGCGGCCGTCGGCGCCGAGCGCGCGCACGGTGAGCTGCGTGATCTCGTAGTCGAAGTCGACGAAGCCTTCGACGATGACCCGGCCGTGGGCGACGCGGCCGCCGGCCATCGCGTAGTCCCAGGCCGTGCGCACGTCGGCCGGGCCGTCGACCTTGCTTTGCCCCTTGCCCGAGCTGCTCATCACCGGCTTGACGATGCAGGGATAACCCACCCCCGGCATCCCGTCCGCGCCGTCGATGGCGGCCTGCAATTCGGCCAGCGAATCGCAGAAGCGGTACGGGCTCGTCGGCAAGCCCAGCGTCTCGGCGGCGAGCCGGCGGATGCCTTCACGGTCCATCGTCAGCCGCGCCGCGCGCGCCGTCGGAATCACGCGCACGACGCCGGCGGCCTCGAGCTCCTGCAGCATCGGCGTCGCGATGGCCTCGATCTCGGGCACGACGAGGTGCGGGCGTTCGGCCTCGATCAGCGCGCGCAGCGCCGCCGGGTCGCTCATCGCGATCGTGCGCGCATGGTGCGCCACCTGCTGGCCGGGTGCGTGCTCGTAGCGGTCGACGGCGATCGTCTCGACGCCCAGGCGCTGCAGCGCGATCAGCACTTCCTTGCCGAGCTCGCCGGCGCCGAGCAGCATCACGCGGGTGGCCGAGGGGGACAGCGGGGTGCCGAGGGTGGTCATGGTCGTGGGTCGATCCGGGTCGGGAAGGGTCAGACGATCGCCAGCGGCTGCTTCGAGCGTGGCGGGGGATACAGGCAGTCGAGCTCGGCGAGGTCGTCGGCCGTGAGCGCGAGGTTCGCGGCGTCGACGTTGCGCTGCAGGTGCTCGGGCGACGCGGCCTTCGGGATCGCGATCACGCCCGGCTGCGCGAGCACCCACGCCAGCGCCACCTGCGCCGGCGTCGCGCCGTGGCGCTCGGCAAGCGGACGCAGCGCGGGGTCGCGCGCGCGCTCGCCCTGGTCGAGCGGGCAGTACGCCATCAGCGGCATGCGGCGAGCACGCTGCCACGGCAGCAGGTCGAACTCGACGCCGCGCCGGCCGAGCGAGTAG
>JALOSD010000277.1 GCA_025458585.1 Burkholderiaceae bacterium
GGCGTGGATCGCCGGCAGCTCGTACGGGTGCAGCTCGCGGATCGCCGACTCGACGGCGTCGTAGCGATCGCGCGTCGTCTTGAACAGCACGCGGAACTCGCTGTCGTGCTGCAGCGCGCCGTCCCAGACGTAGAACGAGTCGATGGCCTCGATCTGCGCGCAGGCGGCGAGGAGCCGCTCGACGAGCGTGCGTGCCAGGCGCTCGGCGTCGGCGTGCGTGCCGACGGTGGTCACGACGGCGATCGCGTTCGGCGACCGATCCATCGCCGTCACAGCCGCCACAGCCGGTCGCGCCGGTCCGCGAGCCGCACCAGCGCGTCGAACACGTCCTGCCCCATCGCCTCGCGGCCGTAGTGGGCGTGGGCGTCGATCGCGCACTGGCGCTGGATCGCCTCGGGGATCGCGATCGCCGGGCCGAGCGCGGCGCCGGCGAGCTGGATCTCGCACGCGCGTTGCATCAGCCACAGCGTGTAGAACGCCTTCGGCAGGGTCTCGCCCCAGGCGAGCAGGCCGTGGTTGCGCAGCACGAGCGCCGGCTTCGGCGGGTCCCCCAGGCTCGCGAGCAGACGGGCGCCCTCGTCGGCGTACACCGTGATGCCCTCGAAGTCGTGGTACGCGATGCGCCCGCCGAGCTGTGCGGCGTAGAAGTTCGTGATCTGCAGCCCCGCCTGCGACGAGGCCACCGCCATCCCGGCCGTGGTGTGCGTGTGCATCACGCAGTGCGCGGTCGAGATGCCGCGGTGGATCGTCGCGTGCGGCACCAGGCCCGCGGGGTTCGGCGGCCACTCGGTCTTCGACAGCACGGTGCCGTCGACGTCGACCTTGACCAGGTTCGACGCGCGCACCTCGCGGTAGTGCAGCCCGAACGGGTTGATCAGGAACTGCCGCGGTTCGCCCGGCACGCGCAGCGAGACGTGGTTGAAGATCAGCTCGGTCCAGCCCAGCAGGTCGAACACGCGGTAGCACGCGGCCAGCTGCTGGCGCGCCTGCCACTCGGCGGCGCTGCAGTCGATCGGGATCGTCGTCATGGGGCGATTCTCGCTGCCCCTCGTGGCGGTGGTCCCTCTACCGCAGGGCCAGGGCATCGGGTTCCGGGCTTGCGCGACCGTTCACGACGGCTGGCCGGGTGCCGGCTCGACAGCGAACCCGCCCACCGGAGTCCGGCTCCAGTCGAGTCGGCTCCATCCGTAAGCGGTCACTGCGGGCTCGAATCGACGAACGTCGGAAGGCCCTCCCGACCGACCGCGAGAGGCGCTGAACTCAAACCGGTGGCGCGCCGCTCGGCGTTCAGGCTGCCCGGAAAAGGCGGTTGTACTCGAACAGGCGCACGATGCGCGCCTTCAGCCCGGCGGTGTCCGGATGTTGGGCATTGATGACCACGGCCGGCTCCTCGGGCACGATCACCGAGGGGACGACGAGCAGCGCCGACCTGCCGCTCCTGATCCAGTCCGACCCGGGCTTGACACTGCCGCGACCTGCGGGAATGGCCGCCCAGGTGACTTCGAGCCTGCTGATATCCAAGACCTCTCTGGTCGCCCAGACCGCATCCGGCACCGTGATCTCCACCAGGTAGCGGTTCAGCGGCAGTCCGGCGTCGTCGATGTGCGCTGCGGTCTCGAGGACAGCCAGCGCGATCGTCGGCGCGGTGTACAACACCCGCTGTCCGACGTCGTTCCAGCGGCCCGGGCTCTTGGCGGCGCCGGCTCCGCTCAGGTCGTCGGCGCCGTAGGACCGGGTGTCGGCGGCGATGCGCCAGAGGATCACTGGTACGCCCCGCTCTCGATGGCGCCCAGGACCCGGGCCACCATCTCGAGTCCGGTCGGCGTGCCGATGAGGTCGGCCGGCTTGCGCCCGCCCAAGGCGGGCTGGGGGCGCTCGATCCACTGCCCGAGCCATTTGGCGGCGTCGAAGCCCTTCGCCTCGGGTGCGGTCGAGTTCTCGACGATGTGCCGGGCGATGGCCAGCAACCGCGCCAGGCCGAGCACGGCCTGTCCACCGGCGCCGGCAATCGGCTCGTTGGCGGCCACCTTTTTTTCCGCCGTGGCCTTGGGGACGCCGACGATGTCGTAAAGACGCACCGCCGGCACGTGCATGTGCCTGGACAGGTCCTTCAGGAACATGCTGTCGATGCCGCGTCGCTCGACCTCGACGATCTCCATGGGGGTCGCTGCGGCAACGCGGCTGACGAAGGCATCGACGCCCTTGGCACGCGCGTAGGTGATCGACTGGGCCTCGGCGGCAGGTCCGACGTTGGCCTTGATCCTCTTGCCCGCAGGCGTCTTCTGCGCCCTGCGGGTTGCAGCGCTTGCACCTCCGGCGGTATTGTCCTTGGCGGCCGGTGCCGCCGACGTCTTGATGATCGCGGCAGGGCTCGTGGCCGGCGCCGCGCGTCGCTTGGCAGGCGCCTTCACGCTGCCGGTCGTCTCGGTGATGTCTGCCATGATCGTCTTGTCCAAATATAGGCTCATCGTAGCTTCTATTTGGACGTCGCGCCAGGGATGCCTGGGTCGGGGCGGCCAGCTCACGCTCCGCGGGCACCCGCGGCGACGCCCCTGCTGAGCCGACGTCCGGCGCGCTGCGCTCAACGCTGGCGGCGTGCCGAACTCGCCCGTCCCGTGCCAGGCCGACGAAGGCACCACCGCATCACTGCCCCAGCGTTCGAAGCACGGCGGCCCGCAGCGCGCCGGCGTCGGCGTCGGGCAGCGTCGCCGCGAGGTGGCCGTCGGGGCGGATCAGCGCGACGCCGCCGG
>JALOSD010000278.1 GCA_025458585.1 Burkholderiaceae bacterium
GGCGGTAGAACCGCGCGCAGTGCCTTCAGAGGCGGGCACGGCAGCGGCGACGCCTGGCAGCTTGAACCGCGCCGTGCCCTACACCGAGCAGTTGCAGGTGCGGCGTCAGTGTTGCATCGCCGGACGATTGCGTCCAGCGATTGCGTCCAGCGTGTCGATGCCATGCACGGCTCAGGTGCCCTCGGGGCTAACCCCGAGGAGCGCGCTTGGCCGACGTCCCCGCCCGCCTGTTCCTGTGTGCTCGTTGTCGCGAGCAGGTGCTGCTGTGCAGCCACTGCGACCATGGCCAGCGCTACTGCGGCCGCGAGTGCTCTGGCGCAGCGCGGCGCGCCAGCCAGCGCGAGGCCGGCCGGCGCTATCAACGCGGCCCCGACGGACGCATCAAGCACGCCGCGCGTCAGCAACGCTGGCGCCAGCGCCGGCGTGAGCTGCGCGCCCCCGGCAGCGTGACGCATCACGGTTCACCGGACCCCGACGGCGATGCTCCACTGCCGACATGCCCTGCCGAAGCTGCCGATCCCCACCCCGGCACGGCGCGCGACGACGCGCATGCACCGCGACGGTGTGGCCGCTGCGCGACGACGCTGCCGCCGTGGGTGCGGCAAGGCTTCCTGCGCCGGCGGCGCTTGGCCGCGGGCGCGCACCTGGCCGCCTGGCCGCCGCGACCGCGCGGCCACAGTCCTTGATCGATGGAGTGTTGCGATGACCATCCCCGACGAGCTCGAACAACAGATCCTGCGCCTGCACGAGGTCGAGCAGTGGCGCGTGGGCACCATCGCGCGCCAGCTGCGCGTGCACCACTCGACGGTGCGGCGCGTGCTGCGCCATGCCGGCGCCGCCCAGGCGACGGCGCCGCTGCGTTCGAGCCGCGTCGATCCGTACCGCGGCTTCATCGTGCAAACGCTCGAGCGCTTCCCCACGCTCACCGCCGCGCGGCTGTTCGTCATGGTGTGCGAGCGCGGCTACCACGGCAGCGCGAGTCACTTCCGCTACCTCGTGGCCGGCATGCGCCCGCGCCCGGCGGGCGAGGCGTACCTGCGCCTGCGCACGCTGCCGGGCGAACAGATGCAAATGGACTGGGCCCACTTCGGGCACCTGCAGATCGGCCGCGCGCGCCGGCCCCTGATGGCCTTCGTGATGGTGCTGAGCTACTCGCGGCGCATCTTCCTGCGCTTCTTCCTCGATGCGCGCATCGACAGCTTCCTGCGCGGCCACGTCGAGGCCTTCACGGCGTTCGGTGGCTGCGCTCGCGTCGTCCTGTACGACAACCTTCGCAGCGCCGTGCTCGAGCGCGTGGGCGAGGCGATCCGCTTCAACCCCGAGCTGCTGGCACTGGCGCGGCACTGGCGCTTCGAGCCGCGCCCGGTGGCCGTGGCTCGAGGCAATCAGAAGGGTCGGGTCGAACGCAGCATCCAATACGTTCGCCACGCCTTCTTCGCCGCGCGCGAGTTCGTCGACCTGGACGACTTGAACGCGCAGGCGCGTGCGTGGTGCGAGGCCCAGGCCTCGGATCGCCCCTGGCCCGAGGATCGGCGCCAGAGCGTGCGCGAGGCCTTCGAGCGCGAGCGCGCGAGCTTGCTGGCTGGCCCCGAGCGCGAGTTCGCGCTGGGCACCCGCGTGGCGGTGCAGGTGGGCAAGACGCCTTACGTACGGTTCGACCTCAACGACTACTCGGTGCCGCACACGCACGTGCGGCGCACGCTGTGGGTGCTGGCCGACGAGCGCCGCGTGCGCGTGTTCGACGCCCAGCACGAGCTGGCCGATCATCCGCGCGTCTGGGACAGCGGCGTGCAGGTCGAGGATGCGCGCCACATCGACGCGCTGGTGCAGCACAAGGCCGCCGCGCGCGCGCACCGCGCCTGCGACCGGCTGGCGCACGCGGTGCCGGCCAGCGCTGAGCTGCTCCAACGCGCCGCCGAGCGCGGCCACAACCTGGGCACGATCACCGCCGCGCTGATGCGCCTGCTCGAACGCTACGGCGCCACGGCGCTGCAGGCGGCCATCGGCGAGGCGCTGCAGCGCGACGTGCCGCACCCCAACGCCGTGCGCCTGGCGCTGGAGCGCGCTCGCGAGGAGCAGGGCCTGCCGCCGCCCACGGCGCTGTGCCTGAGCGAGGAGGTCGCCCGCCGCGACGCGCCGGTGCGCACGCACGCGCTGGCCGACTACGACCAGATCACCCAGCCCCCGGGAGGCGCCGATGAGCCGAGCCAGGAGTGAGCCCACGTCCACACAGCGCGAGCCGGCCGGGGGCCCGCCGGGGCTGCGCGAGCAGGCCGCCGGCTTGCGCCTGCACGGTCTGCTGGCGCACTGGGGCGAGGTCATGGCGCAGCCCGATCAGGCCCGCTGGATCGAGCAGTGGCTCGCCTGGGAGGCCGCCGAGCGCGGCCGGCGCAGCCTGGAGCGGCGCCTGCGCGACGCGCACATCGGGCGCTTCAAGCCCATCGCCGACTTCGACTGGGCCTGGCCCGCGCAGTGCGACCGCGCGGCCATCGAGGAGTTGATGACGCTGCAGTTCATGGCCGACGCCACCAACGTCGTCTTCGTCGGCCCCAACGGCGTGGGCAAGTCGATGTGCGCGGCCAACATCGCCCATCAGGCCGTGCTGGGCGGCCACACGGTGCTGTTCATCACCGCGGCGGCGCTGCTGGGCGAGCTGGCCGCGCTGGACAGCGACTCGGCGCTGCGGCTGCGGCTGCGCCGCTATGCCTCGCCGGACCTGCTACTCATCGACGA
>JALOSD010000052.1 GCA_025458585.1 Burkholderiaceae bacterium
CGAAACGACGTCGCGTCGTCTGGATCCTGCCCGTGCCGCACCGCGATCCCGATGCCATCCTGCAGCAAAGGTCGGCATGCGCGTACGGCTGAATCGCCAGGCGCCACCACCGGCGTTGGATCAGTGTTCGGTGTCGCGCGGCGGGTTGGGGTCGTTGCCGGGCTTGATCGTGTCCTTGCTGACGATCTTGCCCTTGACGCTCATCGTCGTCAGTTCGCCACCGCCCTGGTTGCCCAGCATGCGCCGGGCAGCATCCTGGGCCTCGGCTTGGGTGGTGTGGACAGAGGAGGCACGCTCCGCCAGTTGCCATTGGCCCTCCGAGAGACAGCGCTCGGGGGCCGACCCGTGGCAACGCTCGCGAGTGGAGCGTCGCCGCCTGGCAGGCAAGTGCAGGTCGGACATGTGACGCGGCGGCGGTGCAGGTGCACCGCCGGCATCACCGACCAGTCCCGCCTCGCGCGGGCCGCTTGCATTCGGGGCGCCCTCCGCGGGCGGCGCCGCTCAGGACGCGGCGACGACGCCCGACGCCTTGCCGACCCTGGCGCCCTGCGGCGCCGGCTCGAGCGGCTGGATGTTCTGCGCCAGGTCGCCCTTGGGGCCCTGCACGCGCTCGTAGCTGACCCGGCTGCCCTGCTTGAGGGTGCGGAAGCCCTCCATCTGGATGGCCGAGAAATGGGCGAACACGTCCGGGCCGCCTTCCTCGGGCTCGATGAAGCCGAAACCCTTCGCGTCGTTGAACCACTTGACGATGCCGGTGGCCATGCGATACCTCTCTCTCCCACCCCAGTCGCGAAATTGTCATTCCCGCGTTCAGGGAGTGTCAAGCGCGGACGACATCTTGGTGCATGAATCGGTCGTCCACCCGTCGGCAGGGGTGGCGCTGGCCTTGCCTTGGGGCGCGCCGGCGAATGCGCCGGCGCGCCGCCGCTGATCGGCGCATGGGCGCCAGCGCGGCGCGGCAACATCACCGCGTTGCCTGCGCGCCGGGGCCGACTCTATAGAATGGAAATTCATGTCTTCGCATGCGTCGACGCCGCCCAACATGCCCCCACCGTCGCCCCGCCAGGATGACGGGCAGGGCGCGGTCGTCGTCGAGCGGCAGACCCAGAAGACGGTTCCTCCGCCGCTGTACCAGGTCGTCATGCTCAACGACGACTTCACGCCGATGGAATTCGTCGTGATGGTGCTGCAGCAGTATTTCCGGCACGATCTCGAAACCGCGACCCAGATCATGCTGAAGATCCACCACGAGGGGCGTGGGGTGTGCGGCGTCTTCACGAAGGACGTCGCCGCGACGAAGGTCGAGCTGGTACTGGCCACCGCCAAGCGGGCGGGGCACCCGTTGCAGTGCATTATGGAGGCCGCATGATTGCGCAAGAACTGGAAGTCAGCCTGCACATGGCGTTCGTCGAGGCGCGCCAGCAGCGGCACGAGTTCATCACCGTCGAGCACCTGCTGCTCGCGCTGCTGGACAACCCGTCGGCCGCCGAGGTGCTGCGCGCCTGCGCCGCCAACATCGAGGACCTGCGCAAGAGCCTGACGACCTTCATCAAGGAGAACACGCCGACCGTCGGCGGCACCGAGGAGGTCGACACCCAGCCCACGCTCGGCTTCCAGCGTGTGATCCAGCGCGCGATCATGCACGTGCAGTCGACCGGCAGCGGCAAGAAGGAGGTCACCGGCGCCAACGTGCTGGTGGCCATCTTCGGCGAGAAGGACTCTCACGCCGTCTACTACCTGCACCAGCAGGGGGTCACGCGGCTGGACGTCGTCAACTACATCGCCCACGGCATCAAGAAGTCCGAGCCGCCGGAGCCGAGCAAGTCGAGCGAGGGCAGCAGCAGCGGCGAGAGCGAGAAGGACGACGGCGGCGACGGAAAGGGCTCGCCGCTCGACCAGTTCACGCAGAACCTCAATGCCCTCGCGCGCGAGGGCAAGATCGACCCGCTGATCGGCCGCGAGCACGAGGTCGAGCGCGTGATCCAGGTGCTTTGCCGGCGGCGCAAGAACAACCCGCTGCTCGTCGGCGAGGCCGGCGTCGGCAAGACGGCGATCGCCGAAGGGCTGGCGTGGCGCATCACGCAGGGCGACGTGCCCGAAGTCTTGGCGGACTCGGTCGTCTACGCGCTCGACATGGGCGCGCTGCTCGCCGGCACGAAGTACCGTGGCGACTTCGAGCAGCGCCTGAAGGGCGTGCTCAAGCAGCTGAAGGACCAGCCGCGCTCGATTCTCTTCATCGACGAGATCCACACGCTGATCGGCGCCGGCGCCGCCTCGGGCGGCACGCTCGATGCGAGCAACCTGCTCAAGCCCGCGCTGTCGAGCGGTGCGATGAAGTGCATCGGCGCGACCACGTTCACCGAGTACCGCGGCATCTTCGAGAAGGACGCCGCGCTGTCGCGCCGGTTCCAGAAGATCGACGTCGTCGAACCGTCGGTCGAACAGACGGTTGAGATCCTGAAGGGGCTGAAGTCGCGCTTCGAGGATCACCACAACGTCAAGTACGCGCTTGGCGCGCTGCAGGCCGCGGCCGAGCTGTCCGCCAAGTACATCAACGACCGCCACCTGCCCGACAAGGCGATCGACGTGATCGACGAGGCCGGTGCGGCGCAGCGCATCCTGCCGAAGAACAAGCAGAAGAAGACGATCACGCGCATCGAGGTCGAGGACATCGTCGCCAAGATCGCGCGCATCCCGCCGGCGTCGGTCTCGAGCGACGACCGCAGCAAGCTGAAGACGCTCGACCGCGACCTCAAGAGCGTCGTCTTCGGGCAGGACCCGGCGATCGACGCCCTGGCCGCGGCGATCAAGATGGCGCGCTCGGGCCTCGGCAAGCCCGACAAGCCGATCGGCTCGTTCCTCTTCAGCGGCCCCACCGGCGTCGGCAAGACCGAGGTGGCCAAGCAGCTGGCCTACATCCTGGGCATCGAGTTGATCCGCTTCGACATGTCAGAGTACATGGAGCGCCACGCGGTAAGCCGCCTGATCGGCGCGCCGCCTCACGGCACGCTGACCGACAACAACGGGCGCAAGGCCGACTTCCGCAACGTCATGATCATCATGACGACGAATGCCGGCGCCGAGACGATGAACAAGTCGACGATCGGCTTCACGACGAAGCGCGAGCAGGGCGACGAGATGGCCGACATCAAGCGCCTCTTCACCCCCGAGTTCCGCAACCGGCTCGACGCGATCGTGTCGTTCCGCGCGCTCGACGAGGAGATCATCCTGCGCGTGGTCGACAAGTTCCTGCTCCAGCTCGAGAGCCAGCTCGCCGAGAAGAAGGTCGAGGTCACGTTCACCGACGCGCTGCGCACGTACCTGGCGAAGAAGGGCTTCGACCCGCTGATGGGCGCGCGGCCGATGCAGCGCCTGATCCAGGACACGATCCGCCGCGCGCTGGCCGACGAGCTGCTGTTCGGCCGCCTCGTCGACGGTGGCCGCCTGACGGTGGGCATCGACGACGCCGGCGAGGTCACGCTCGACATCGACCCGAAGAAGAGCGATAAGCCCAAGGCCGAGCCCGCCACCGCTTGAGGCCGTGGTGTCTCAGCCCGTCTCGGCCGGGTCCTGGCGGTAGAAGTCGACGAACAGCCGGTACAGCGCCGGCTGCTCGCTCCTGAACGCCTGCGGGGCGACGAAGAAGGCCTCGCTCGCGACGGCGAAGAACTCGCTCGGCGCCTCGGCGCCGTAGGGGTCGAGCACGGTGTCGTACCCGCAGGCCACGCGCTCGCAGAAGCGGTCGTACTCGTACTGCAGCACGTCGTGCCAGTGCGCGAGCGCCTTCGCGTCGGGCAGCGGCGGCACGCCGTCGGCGTCGCCGTCGAGCAGGTCGATGACGTGCGCGAACTCGTGGATCACGACGTTGTAGGGGCCGTCGGCCGTGTCGCCGGCGGCGTCGACATCGGCCCAGCTGAGCATCATCGGGCCGCCTTCCATCGCCTCGCCGGCGAGGACTTCGTCGTAGTGGTGCACGACACCGTGGTCGTCGGTCACTTCGCGCTTCGCGACGACCTGCTGCGGGTGCACGACGATGCCCACGAAGCCGTCGTAGGCGCCCAGCCCGAGCCTGAGCACCGGCAGGCAGGCCTGCGCGGCGATCGCGACGGCGGTCGCGTCGTCGACGACGAAGCCGCCGGCGCCGCTGAACTCCTTGCGGTCGAGGAACAGGCTGGCCAGCCGACGCAGCTCGGCGCGGTCGGCCTCGCCCAGGCGCTCAAGGAACGGGTAGCGGCGCAGCGTGCGCTGCCACAGGTCGTCGGGGATCCCGCGCCGCGCGAGCGCGCGCTGCTCGCGTCGCTCGCGCAGGCGCTGCAGCAGGCGTTCGAGCATCAGGGCTCGATGCGGTGGCGGCTGAACCCCGCGCGCGTCAGCCGCAGCAGGTCGCCGCGCGGCGGGTCGGCGTCGAGGTCCCAGTCGGCGAGCACGTGGCGGAGGTGGCCCGGCGCGAGCTCGTCGTCGCCCGGGCGGTGCGTGTGGCCGTGCACGAGGTCGGCGCAGCCGGCCGCGTGCAGCCAGGCGGTGGCGGCGTCGCGGTCGATGTCGGTCCACGGCGCGGCGGGCATCGTCTGCTGGCGCTGCTGGCTCGCGTCGCGCATCTGGCGCGCGACGACACGGCGCTGCGCGATCGGCATCGCGAGCGCGGCGTCGCGCCACGCTTCGCTGCGCGCCTGGGCGCGGAAGCGCTGGTAGTCGACGTCGGCCAGGCACAGCAGATCGCCGTGGGTCAGCAGCGCGCGCCGGCCGAACGCGACGAGCACCGTCGGGTCGTGCAGCGCGAACAGGCCGGCGGCACGCAGCGTCGCGTCGCCGACGAGGAAGTCGCGGTTGCCGACCATGTAGCCCACCGGTCGCCGGCGCGCAGCCGCCGCGAGGACGTCGACGCAGGCAGCTTCGAACGGCTCGTCGCGCGCGTCGTCGCCGACCCAGGCCTCGAACAGGTCACCGAGGATGAACACCGCGTCGGCCTCGGTGTGCTCGAGGTAGCGACGCCAGGCGGCGAAGGTCGCGCCGGTGCTCTCCGACAGATGCAGGTCGGAGATGAACTCGACCGAACGCCAGTGCGCCGGCGCCTCGAACTCGACCGGCGTCGGCAGGCGAGCGCCGGCGGACTCCATCGTCAGACGACGATAGCCTTCTGGATCACGACGTCGTCGAGCGGCACGTCGTCGTGCATGCCGCGGCGGCCGGTCTTCACGCCTTCGATCGCGTCGACGACCTCGGTGCCGGCGACGACCTTGCCGAACACCGCGTAGCCCCAGCCCTGCGGCGACTCGGACTTGAAGTTCAGGAAGTCGTTGTCAGTCGTGTTGATGAAGAACTGCGCCGTGGCCGAGTGCGGCGCCGACGTGCGCGCCATCGCGATCGTGTAGTGCTCGTTGCGCAGGCCGTTGTTCGCCTCGTTCGCGATCGGCGCGCCGGTGGGCTTCTGCTTCATGCTCGGCTCGAAGCCGCCGCCCTGGATCATGAAGCCCTTGATGACGCGGTGGAACACGGTGCCGTCGTAGTGGCCCTTGCTCACGTAATCGAGGAAGTTCGCGACGCTGGCCGGCGCCTTCGCGTCGTCGAGCTCGATGCGGATCGTGCCCGCGCTGGTGGTCATCTCGACGGTCTTGGTCATCTCACTGCTCCAGGGTGGCCTTGTTGATGACCACGGGGGTGACGGGAACGTTCTGGTGCCCGCCCTTGTTCGCGACGGGCACCGCCTTGATCTTGTCGACCACGTCCATGCCGGAAACGACGCGGCCGAAGACGGCGTAGCCGTGGCCGTCGCGCGCGTTGGCCTGGTCGAGGAATGCGTTGTCGGCGACGTTGACGAAGAACTGCGCGGTCGCCGAGTCGGGCACCATCGTGCGCGCCATCGCGACGGTGCCGCGCTTGTTCTCGAGGCCGTTGCGGCTTTCGAGCGGGATCGGCGCGCGCGTGGGCTTCTGCACCATGTCCGCGGTGAAGCCGCCGCCCTGGATCATGAAGCCGTCGATCACGCGATGGAACACGGTGCCGTCGTAGTGCCCCGCCTTGACGTAGGCGACGAAGTTCTCGACCGTCTTCGGCGCCTTCGCCGCGTCGAGCTCGAGCACGATGTCGCCCATCGTCGTGGCGAGCTTCACCTTCTGGGCCCACGCCGGCAGCGCTACCGCGAGCGCCGCGGCGAGGGCAATCGTCATCGTTCGCATCATCGAAATCACGCTCCCGGACCTCGCAGGCCCACCGCTATACTGATTCATTCTAGCCAGCGGCCTTGGGCGAGAGCGTTCTCGACGAGGCCGTTGCCATTCCACGAGCGGCGATGACCTTACGCATCCACAACTCGCTGACCCGCGCGCTGGAGACGTTCTCGCCGATCGAGCCGGGCCGCGTGCGCATGTATGTGTGCGGCATGACGGTCTACGACCTGTGCCACATGGGTCATGCGCGCATGATGACGGCGTTCGACGTCGTCTACCGCTGGCTGCGCACGCTGGGCTACGACGTGACCTACGTGCGCAACATCACCGACATCGACGACAAGATCATCAGGCGCGCGCTCGAGCGCGGCATCACGATCCGCCAACTCACCGACGAGATGATCGCGGCGATGCACGCCGACATCGGCGCGATCGGGCTGCTGCCGCCGACGCACGAGCCGCGCGCGACCGATTACGTGCCGCAGATGCTCGCGATGATCGGCACGCTAGAACGCAAGGGCCTCGCCTACTGCGCGCCCGACGGTGACGTCAACTTCGCGGTGCGCCGCTTTCCAGGCTACGGCAAGCTCTCGGGCAAGTCGCTCGACGAGCTGCGCGCCGGCGAGCGCGTCGCGGTGCACCAGGGCAAGGAGGACCCGCTCGACTTCGTGCTGTGGAAGGCGGCGAAGCCCGACGAGCCCGACGACGCGAAGTACGCGAGCGCCTTCGGCGCCGGCCGCCCGGGCTGGCACATCGAGTGCTCGGCGATGAGCTGCGCGCTGCTCGGCGAGACCTTCGACATCCACGGCGGCGGCCTCGACCTGCAGTTCCCGCACCACGAGAACGAGATCGCGCAGAGCGAGGGCGCCAGCGGCAAGCCGTTCGCGCGCACGTGGATGCACAACGGCTTCCTCAACGTCGACAACGAGAAGATGTCCAAGTCGCTGGGCAACTTCTTCACGATCCGCGACGTGCTGAAGGCCGCCGACGGCGAGACGCTGCGCTTCTTCATGCTGCGCACGCACTACCGCAGCCCGTTCAACTTCAGCGACGCGCACCTCGACGACGCGCGCCACGCGCTGAGGCGGCTGTACACCGCGCTCGACGCGGTGGCGCCCGACGCGACGCCGCTCGACTGGTCGCAGCCGGCGCCGGCGGCGTTCCGCGCGGCGATGAACGACGACTTCAACACGCCGGCGGCGCTTGCCGTGCTGTTCGAGCTCGCCGGCGAGGCCAACCGCACGCGCTCGCCGGCCGTGGCGGCGCAGCTCAAGGCGCTCGGCGCGACGCTGGGCATCCTGCAGCAGGCACCGCGCGCGTACCTGCAAGGCGGCGGCGACGCCGACGCGGCGGCGATCGAGCGCCGCATCGCCGAGCGCGCGCAGGCCAAGCAGGCGCGCGACTTCGCGCTCGCCGACCGCATCCGCGACGAGCTCGCGGCGCAGGGCGTCGTGCTGAAGGACGGGCCGCAGGGCACGACCTGGGTGCGGGGGTAGCGCGGTGGTGCAGGCTAGCGCATCGGCCTTCGTGACGCCGGACTACTGGGACGACGCCTGTCGCCACCTGGCCAGGCGCGACCGCGTGATGCGCAAGCTGATCCCGCGCTTCGGCGAGGCGCGGCTGCAGAGCCGCGGCGACGCGTTCACGACGCTGGCGCGCTCGATCGTCGGCCAGCAGATCTCGGTCAAGGCGGCGCAGTCGGTGTGGGAACGGCTGGCGACGCAGGCCGGCAAGCGCGGCGTGCTCGAGCCGCGCGCGGTGCTCGCGCTCGACGCCGACATGCTGCGCAGTGCCGGGCTGTCCGCGCGCAAGGCCGAGTACGTGCGCGACCTCGCCGCGCACTTCGTCGAGGGCCGCGTGCACGCGAACGCGTGGCCGTCGATGGACGACGAGGCGATCGTCGACGAGCTGGTCGCGATCCGCGGCATTGGCCGCTGGACGGCCGAGATGTTCCTGATCTTCCACCTGCTGCGGCCGAACGTGATGCCGCTCGACGACGTCGGCCTGATCAAGGGCATCAGCCTGAACTACTTCAGCGGCGAGCCGGTGACGCGCGCCGAGGCGCGCGAGGTCGGCGACGCCTGGGCGCCGTTCCGGTCGGTGGCGACGTGGTACGTCTGGCGCAGCCTCGATCCGGTGCCGGTCGAGTACTGAGAGGAGCTCTTCGCATGAGCAAACGACACTTCCTGGACTTCGAGCAGCCGATCGCCGAACTCGAGAGCAAGATCGAGGAGCTGCGCTTCGTGCAGAACGAGTCGGCGGTCGACATCTCGGAGGAGATCGAGCGCCTCGACAAGAAGAGCCAGCAGCTGACGAAGGAGATCTACGCCAGCCTGAGCCCCTGGCAGGTAACGCAGATCGCGCGTCACCCGCAGCGGCCGTACACGCTCGACTACGTCGCCGACTGCTTCACCGACTTCGAGGAGCTGCACGGCGACCGCCATTACGCCGACGACCTGTCGATCGTCGGCGGGTTGGCGCGCTTCAACGGGCAGGCGTGCATGGTGCTGGGTCACCAGAAGGGCCGCGACACGAAGGAGCGCGCGGCACGCAACTTCGGCATGAGCCGCCCCGAGGGCTACCGCAAGGCCCTGCGGCTGATGAAGCTGGCCGAGAAGTTCGGCCTGCCGGTGTTCACGTTCGTCGACACGCCGGGGGCGTATCCGGGCATCGGCGCCGAGGAACGCGGGCAGAGCGAGGCGATCGGGCGCAACATCTTCGAGATGGCGCAGCTCGAGGTGCCGATCGTCACGACGATCATCGGCGAGGGCGGCTCGGGCGGGGCGCTTGCGATCAGCGTCGCCGACCAGGTGCTGATGCTGCAGTTCTCCGTCTACTCGGTGATCTCGCCCGAGGGCTGCGCCTCGATCCTCTGGAAGACCTCCGAGCGCGCCTCCGACGCCGCCGAGGCGCTCGGCATCACGGCGCACCGGCTCAAGGCGCTCGGCCTCGTCGACAAGATCGTCAGCGAGCCGGTCGGCGGCGCGCACCGTGACCCGAAGGCGATGGCCGCGAGCCTGAAGCGCGCGCTCAGCGACGCGCTGCGGCAGGTCAGCGACATGAAGCCGAAGGAGCTGCTGCAGCGCCGCCACGAGCGCCTGCAGTCGTATGGCCGCTTCGGCGACACGAAGGAACGCTGACCCCGGCGTCGTCGCCGTCGCGGTGAGCGGCGGCCGCGACTCCACCGCCCTGCTGCACGCCACCGCACGCGCGGCCGCGCCGCTCGGTCTTCGCGTCGTCGCGCTGCACGTGCACCACGGCCTGCGGCGCGAGGCCGACGCCTGGCTCGACGAGGTGCGCGAACACTGCCGACGCCTGCGCGCGCGCGGCCTGCCGGTGGCGTTCTCGTCGCGTCGGCTCGAGGGTGCGCCGGCGGCCGGCGACAGCGTCGAGGCCTGGGCCCGGCGCGGCCGTTACGCGGCGCTCGCCGCGATGGCACTGCACGCTGGCGCGACGCTCGTGCTGCTCGCGCACCACCGCCGCGACCAGGCCGAGACGTTCCTGCTGCAGGCCCTGCGCGGCGCCGGCCCGGCGGGCCTCGCCGCGATGCCGCGGCTCGCGGTGCGCGACGGCCTCACGTGGGCGCGGCCCTGGCTCGACGCCGGCGACGAGGCGATCGGCGGCTACCTCGCGCGTTACCGCCTGCGCCACGTCGACGACCCGAGCAACGCCGACCCGGCGTTCGCGCGCAGCCGGCTGCGCCAGCGCGTGATGCCGGCGCTGCGCGGCGAGTTCGCCGACACGGAGGTCGCGCTCGCCGCCGCGGCGCGGCGCGCGCATGAGGCGCAGCGCTGCCTCGACGAGGTGGCCGCCGACGACGTGGCCGCGCTGCGCGAGGCCGATGGCGCGCTCGCCCTCGATCGGTGGCGGCGGCTGCCGCCCGGGCGCGCCGCGAATGCGCTGCGCGCGTGGCTGCGCGCGACGCTCGGGCGCGGCGCGCCCGAGACGCTCGTGCAGCGCCTGCTGGCCGAACTGGCCGCGCCGGGTGCGGCGTGCTGGCCGGCGCCGGGCGAGGGGAGGCTCGAACGCCACCGCGGCCGCCTGCGCCTCGTGGCGGCCGCAGCGCCGCGCGACGAGCCGCCGCCGGTGTGGCTGCTCGGCGCCCTGCGCCCCGGGCGGCATCGCGTGGGCCCCTGGGGCGGCGTGCTCGTGGTGCGCCGCGTGCGCGACGGCGGCGTCGCGCTCGAGCGGCTGCGCGACGCCGAATTGCGGCCGCGTCGCGGCGGCGAGCGGTTCCAGCTCGCGCCGGGCGCCACGCCGCGCAGCCTGAAGAAGCAGTTCCAGGCGCTCGGCGTGCCCGAGAGCGCGCGCGGCGGGCCGCTGCTCTACGCAGGGGCGGCGCTCGTGTTCGTGCCGGGCCTGGGCGTGGACGCCCGCGCGAGGGCGGTACCGGGGCAGCCCCAGGTGGCGCTGCAGTGGCTAGACGGCGGGTAGGAGCGAGCGCGTCAGGTCGTCGAAGGACGGCCCGATAAAATTCACGGCTTTGCATCCTGGGACCGCAGCGACGACGCCGCGGCGCCGGCACGACATGGCACTGATCGTTCACAAGTACGGCGGCACGTCGATGGGCTCGACCGAGCGCATCCGCAACGTCGCGAGGCGCGTCGCCAAGTGGGCGCGTGCCGGCCACCGCATGGTCGTCGTGCCGTCGGCGATGAGCGGCGAGACGAACCGCCTGCTCGGGCTCGCGAAGGAGCTCCAGCCGGCGAAGGTCGACGCGCGCGTGCTGCGCGAGCTCGACACCATCGCCTCGACCGGCGAGCAAGTCTCGGTGGGCCTGCTCGCACTCGCGTTGCAGGCCGAAGGCGTGGACGCGATCAGCTACACCGGCTGGCAGGTGCCGGTCAGGACCGACTCGGCGTACACCAAGGCGCGCATCACGAGCATCGACGACGCCCGCGTTCGCGCCGACCTCGACGCCGGGCGCGTCGTCATCATCACCGGCTTCCAGGGTGTCGACGACGCCGGCCACCTCACGACGCTCGGCCGCGGCGGCAGCGACACCTCGGCGGTGGCGGTCGCGGCGGCGCTGAAGGCCGACGAGTGCCTGATCTACACCGACGTCGACGGCGTCTACACCACCGACCCGCGCATCGTGCCCGAGGCACGCCGGCTGCACACCGTCAGCTTCGAGGAAATGCTCGAGATGGCGAGCCTCGGCTCGAAGGTGCTGCAGATCCGCTCGGTGGAGTTCGCGGGCAAGTACCGCGTGCCGCTGCGCGTGCTGTCGAGCTTCACCGACTGGGACATCCCGATCGACGAGGAAGCGCGTTCGGGCACGCTCATCACTTTCGAAGAGGACGAGAAGATGGAACAAGCCGTCGTGTCGGGCATCGCGTTCAACCGCGACGAGGCCAAGGTCACCGTGCTCGGCGTGCCCGACAAGCCGGGCATCGCCTACCAGATCCTGGGCGCCGTGGCCGACGCCAACATCGACGTCGACATGATCATCCAGAACGTGTCGCACGACGGCAAGACCGACTTCTCGTTCACCGTGCACCGCAACGACCACGCCCGCGTGATGGACCTGCTGAAGAACAAGGTCGTGCCGGCGCTCGGCGCGCGCGAGGTGATCGGCGACTCGCGCATCTGCAAGGTCAGCATCGTCGGCATCGGCATGAAGAGCCACGTCGGCGTCGCGGCGAAGATGTTCCGCACGCTGAGCGAGGAGGGCATCAACATCCAGATGATCTCGACCAGCGAGATCAAGACCAGCGTCGTGATCGACGAGAAGTACATGGAGCTCGCCGTGCGCGCGCTGCACCGGGCGTTCGAACTCGACCAGGAAGCCGCCGCGGCGTGACGCCGCGCCCCCGCCGGAGTCGGCGGGGCTAGAATGAAGCCCTTCGCCGGAGACGTGACCGAGAGGCCGAAGGTGCTCCCCTGCTAAGGGAGTATGCGGGCAAAACCTGCATCGAGGGTTCGAATCCCTCCGTCTCCGCCA
>JALOSD010000053.1 GCA_025458585.1 Burkholderiaceae bacterium
CGGCGTCGCTACACTCGCGCTCCCCCGAATGCCCGCATACGACGCCATGCATCGACGCCACTTTCTCGCCCGCCTGGCCGGCGCTGCCGTCGCCGCGGGTGCGCTCGCCGGCTGCGCGGGCTTCCCGGGCGTCGAGCCGCTGCGCGTCGAGCTCGTCGACGTGGCGCAGATTCCGGGCGAGGCGATGGAGCTGCGGCTCGCGGTGAAGCTGCGGGTGCAGAACCCGAACGACGCCGCCGTCGACTTCCAGGGCGTGTCGCTGACGCTCGAGGTGCGCGGCGCGTCGTTCGCCAGCGGCGTCAGCCCCGAAGCCGGCACCGTGCCCGGCTTCGGCGAGCGCGTGATCACGGTGCCGGTCAGCATCGGCGCGTTCGCCGCGGCACGGCAGATCATCGGCCTCGTGACCGACCAGAAGCCGAAGTTCGACTACGTGATGCGCGGACGCCTCGGCGGCGCTGGCATCGTGGGCGGCCACACCTTCGAGTCGCGCGGCGTGCTCGAGCTGCCGGCGGGCTTCGGCGCGTCGGCGCCGCCGGCCCAGTAGCCCACAGCGCCAACGCGCCCGATGTCGGAACGCCCCGACGAGCCGGCCGTGCACCGCCGCCCCGTGCGCAGCTACGTGCTGCGCGGCGGGCGCCTGGGGCCGGGTCAGGAACGCGCGCTCGCCGAGTTCGGCCCGCGCTTCGTGCTGCCGTACGCCCCGCAGCGGCTCGACGCCGAGGCGGTGTTCGGCCGCCGCGCGCCGCTCGTCGTCGAGATCGGCTTCGGCATGGGCGACGCGACGGCACGGATCGCCGCCGCGCGAGCGGACGACGACTTCCTCGGCATCGAGGTGCACGAAGCCGGCGTCGGCGCGCTGCTGCGCCGCCTGTCCTGCAGCAGATGATCGCGCCGGCGAGGCTGGCCGCGGTCCACGTCTTCTTCCCCGACCCGTGGCCGAAGGCGCGCCACCACAAGCGCCGGCTGATCCAGCCGACGTTCGTCGCCCTGCTCGCCGATCGCCTGGCGCCCGGCGGCACGCTGCACTGCGCGACCGACTGGCAACCCTACGCCGAGCAGATGCTTGAGGTGCTCGGCGCCGAGCCGCGGCTCGTCAACACCGCCGACGGCTACGCGCCGCGCCCCGACTACCGGCCGCTGACGAAGTTCGAGGCCCGCGGCCTGAAGCTCGGTCACGGCGTGTGGGACCTGGTGTTCCGTCGCCGCAGCGACTGACGGCCGGCGATCAGCCTTCGCGCGACGCGCGGTACGGCTCCTCGAAGTCGAGGAAGTCGTGTTCGGCGAGCGCGTCGCGCACCCACGCCTCGACGCCGGGGCTCGCGAACACGCGATCGACGTAGGACTGCACGTCGTGCGGCACGGGCAGCGCATAGGTGCGGATGCGGCCGCACACGGGCGCGTAGTAGGCGTCGGCGGCGCCGAAGGAACCGAACAGGAACGGCCCGCCACTCGCCGCGAGCGCGTCGCGCCACATCGCGACGATGCGCTCGAGGTCGGTGCGCACCGCGGCGTGCTCGGCGACCACGCGCGCGCCGAAGGCCGGCAGCGACGCTTCGAGGTTCTGCGGACAGTGCTGCCGCAAGGCGCCGAAGCCGGCGTGCATCTCGGCGCACAGGCTGCGCGCGCGGGCACGCGCCTTCGCCTCGGCAGGCCAGAGCGCGTGCTGCGGGAAGCGCTCGGCCAGCGTCTCGACGATCGCCAGCGTATCCCACACCGCGAAGCCGTCGTCGTCGACGAGCACCGGCACCTTCGCCGTCGGCGTGAAGCGCGCGAGTTCGCGATAGAAGGCTGAGCCCGGCGTGAAGTCGAAGCGCAGCTGCACCTCGTCGAACGCGATGCCGACGTGGCGCATCAGCACCCACGGCCGCATCGACCACGACGAGTAGTTCTTGTTGCCGATCACGAGCTTCATCGCGCTTCACCTCGCGGCATCAGGCGCTCCAGTCGACCCAGCCCGTGTACGCCGTCAGCAGCACGATGCCGCCGAACACGATGCGGTACCACGCGAACGGCACGAAGTCGTGCGTCGACACGTAGCGGATCAGCCAGCGGATGCACACCAGCGCGGCGACGAACGAGACGACGGTGCCGACCGCGAACACCGGCGCGTCCTCCCACCGCAGCAGGTCGCGCTGCTTCCACACCGAGTAGGCGCCGGCGCCCATCAGCGTCGGGATGCCGAGGTAGAAGCTGAACTCGGTGGCGGCCTTGCGCGAGAAGCCAAGCACGAGCCCGCCGATGATCGTCGCCCCCGAGCGGCTCGTGCCCGGGATCAGCGCGAGGCACTGCAGCAGCCCGACCTTCAGCGCGTCGAGCGGCGTCATGTCGTCGACCGTCTCGACGCGCGCGCGCCGCCCGCCTTCGAGGTCGCGCACCCCGTACAGCCGCTTGTGGCGCGCCTCGACCCACAGGATCACGAAGCCGCCGACGACGAGGGCGACGGCCACCGGCACCGGGTGGAACAGGTGCTGCTTGATCCAGCCGCCGAAAGCGAGGCCGAACACGACGGCCGGCAGGAACGCGACGAGCACGTTGAGCGCGAAACGCTGCGCCACCGGGTCGTGCGTGATGCCGGTGACGGTCGCCGCGAGGCGGCGCCGGTACTCCCACACCACCGACATCATCGCGCCGGTCTGGATCGCGATGTCGAAGGTCTTCGCCGACTCGCCGTGGAAGCCGATCAGCGACGCGGTGAGGATCAGGTGGCCGGTCGACGAGATCGGCAGGAACTCGGTGAGCCCCTCGACCAGACCCATGATCGCGGCCTTGACGAGCAGGATGGGGTCCACGGCGCAGGTGCTCCTCGGCAAAGCGACGGATCATAATGTTGCGGCGCATCAACGTCGTTCCCGGTGGTCGCGGTAGCGTGCAAAGAAAATCCGGATCGGCGAGTTTGCGCCGTTCGTCAAGGGCTTGGCCGTGGTCACGCCACGGTCAACTGTCGTTGCTACGCTGCGCCGCTGCGCCGTTCCCTCGATGCAGGAGTCTCGATTGGCCGCAAACCCCACCCTTTCGTTCCCCGCCTCCGCCGCCGGCGGCGACGCCTGGGACTACCTCGTCGACCGCTGGCAGCGTTCGGTCCTGACGCTCGACGTGCTGCGCGAGCGCGGCAACGTCTACCTCGAGCATGCCGAGTCCGGCAAGCCGCCGGTGCTGGTGTTCGACCACGAAGTGATCATGGACGGCCGCGCGCTCGAGGACCCGGCGAACTATGCGCTCGCGCGCATCGTGCCGCCGAAGGGCTTTCCGGCCACCGACGACAGCAAGCGCCCGTTCGTCGTGATCGATCCTCGTGCCGGCCACGGCCCGGGCATCGGCGGCTTCAAGATCGACAGCGAGATCGGCATCGCGCTGCGCGCCGGCCATCCCTGCTATTTCGTGATGTTCTATCCCGACCCGGTGCCGGGGCAGACGATCGGCTCGGTGGCGCGCGCCGAGATCGCGTTCCTGCGCAAGGTCGGCGAACGGCACCCCGACGCCGAGGGCAAGCCGTTCGTGATCGGCAACTGCCAGGGCGGCTGGGCACTGATGATCCTGGCCGCCGCGGCGCCCGACCTCGTCGGCCCGATCCTGCTCGCCGGCTCGCCGATCTCGTACTGGGCCGGCGTGCGCGGCAAGAACCCGATGCGCTACAGCGGCGGCCTGCTCGGCGGCACCTGGCTGGCGTCGCTCGCCGGCGATCTGGGCCACGGCAAGTTCGACGGCAGCGCGCTCGTCACCAACTTCGAGCAGCTCGACCCGGCGAACACCTACTGGTCGAAGATGTACAACCTGTACGCCCACGTCGACACGGAGCGTGAGCGCTACCTCGACTTCGAGCGCTGGTGGGGCGGCCACTTCCTGCTCAACAAAGAGGAGATGGAGTGGATCACGCAGAACCTGTTCGTCGGCAACCGGCTGAGCGCCGGTGAGGTCACCAGCGCCGATGGCACGTACCGCCTCGACCTGCGCAGCATCCGCTCTCCGATCGTCGTCTTCGCGTCCTGGGGCGACAACATCACGCCGCCGCAGCAGGCGCTGAACTGGGTGCTCGACCTGTACGACAGCGTCGACGAGATCCGCGCCAACGAGCAGACGATCGTCTACTGCCTGCACGAGAAGATCGGCCACCTGGGCATCTTCGTCTCGGGCGGCGTGGCGTCGAAGGAGCACGCCGAACTGGCCTCGGCGCTGAACCTCATCGACGTGCTGCCCCCCGGCCTGTACGAGGCGGTCATCGAGGACACGCACCCCGAGATGCCCGGCGTCGAATGGGTTGAGGGGCGCTACGTCATCCGCTTCGAGCCGCGCGAGCTGGCCGACATCGAGGCGCTCGACGACGGCCGCGACGACGAGCAGCCGTTCGAGGTCGTCGCCCGCCTGTCGCTGGCCTATCAGACGATGTACGACGCGTTCGTCTCGCCGTGGCTGAAGCTGGTGGTCAACGAGCCGATGGCGCAGGCGATGCGCGCGATGGCGCCGCCGCGCCTCGAGCGCGCGCTGCTGTCGGACCGCAACCCGTGGCTGTGGCCGCTGCAGTGGATGGCCCCGATGGTGCGCGCCGAACGCAGGACGGTGGCGGGCGACAACCCCTACGTCGTCGCCGAGCAGCAGGCCTCCGACGCGATCGTGCGCGCGTGGGACCAGTGGCGCGACATGCGTGACGCGGCGCAGGAGAAGCTGTTCTTCGCCGTCTTCGACGCGCCGTGGATGCGCCAGCTGCTCGGCATGCAACCCGCCGGCAGCTCGGGCAAGCGGGCGCGCGTGCACGGCTTCGCCGAGAAGGAGCTGGCGCGGCTCAAGCGCGAGCAGGCCGACCGCTGGTTCGAGGAGGGGCCGCCGGTGGCCGCCGGCGTGCGCCTGCTGCTGCACATCGGTGCCGGCACCCACCTGGCCGACGAGCGGCTGGCCCACCGGCTGCGCGACATGGTCGCGAAGAAGGGCATCGACCGCCGGCAGGCGATGGCGGCATTGCGCGAGCAGATCCGCCGCCAGGCCTACCTGCTGCTGCTCGACCGCGACCGCGCCGTGGCCGCGTTGCCGCGCCTGTTGCCGGACCGCCAGGCGCGCATCGACGCCCTCGCCTTCGTGCGCGACCTGCTGGCCACCACGGGCCGCACCGACGCGGACGCCCGGGCGCGCTTCGACGCGGTGGTGCGCGACTTCGGGCTCGATCGCGACGAGGTGCCGGCGCTCGACGTGACCGTACCGGCCGGCAAGCCGGCACGCCGGCGTGCCGCCGCCAAAGCCGCGGACGCCGTGCCGAAGCGTGCGCCCCGCGTGCCCCGTGCCTCGCGCGCCGCGCGCACGTCGCGCACCGGAGAGGCTTGATGGAGGACCACCTGATGTCGCGCCTGCACGCCGAGATGACGCCCGGCACGAGCGTGCGCATGGAGCGCTGCCTGACGGTGGCCGACGTCGGCCTGCTCGCGATGCTCTCGGGCGTCCAGAACGGCCCCACTGTCGCGCCGGCTGCCGGCGGCTTCGCGACGCGCGTGCTGATCTCGGCCGCGATCGGCCTGCAGTTCCCGGGCCCCGGCTCGGCGATCGTCGAGGAACATCTCGTGTTCGACGGCGTGGTCCGCGTCGACGATGTGATCACGACCGAGCTCGTCGTCGAGGAGCAGATCCCCGACGGCCGCCACGTGCGCATGCGCGCGTCGTGCACGAACGTGCAGGGCCAGGTGCTCGCCGCCGGCACGCTGCGCGTCGCGTGCCCGACCGAGCGCCGCGAAGCCTCGCAGCCGGGCGACGTCACGGTGGCGCTGCACCGCTACCGCGACCTCGAGGCGCTGTACGAGCGCTGCCGCGGCAAGCCGCCGGTGCGCACTGCGATCGTCCACCCCTGCGACGTCGACTCGCTCGTCGGGCCGCTCGAGGCGGCCGAGCACGGCTTGATCGTGCCGGTTCTCGTCGGGCCGCGGCGCAAGATTGAGGCCGCGGCGCAGGCGGCCGGCGTTTCGCTCGCCGGCGTCGAGATCGTCGACGTCGAGCACTCGCACGCCGCGGCGGAACGGGCGGTGGCGCTGGCGCGCGAGGGCAACGTCGCCGCGCTGATGAAGGGCAGCCTGCACACCGACGAGCTGATGGGTGCCGTCGTGTCGTCGGCGACCGGCCTGCGCACCGGCCGGCGCATCAGCCACGTGTTCGTGATGGACGTGCCCACCTACCCGAAGCCGCTGCTGATCACCGACGCCGCGATCAACATCCAGCCCGACCTGGAGACCAAGCGCGACATCGTGCAGAACGCGATCGACCTCGCGCACATCCTGGGCATCGCGCAGCCGAAGGTCGCCATCCTGTCGGCGGTCGAGACGATCAACCCGAAGCTGCAGGCCACGCTCGACGCGGCCGCGCTGTGCAAGATGGCCGACCGCGGACAGATCACCGGCGGCATCCTCGACGGCCCGCTCGCCTTCGACAACGCGATCAGCACGGCCGCGGCGCAGATCAAGCACATCACGTCGCCGGTCGCGGGCGACCCCGACATCCTGCTCGCGCCCAACCTCGAGGCCGGCAACATGATCGCCAAACAGCTGAGCTACCTCGCCGCGGCGCGCAGCGCCGGCATCGTGCTCGGCACGCGGGTGCCGATCGTGCTGACGAGCCGCGCCGACGACGCCCGCACGCGCGAGGCGTCGGCCGCCGTGATGGCGCTCGTCGCCCACGCGAAGCAGCCGGCCCCGCAGGAGTGAGGCGATGAACGATGTGGTCCTCGTGCTCAACGCAGGCTCGTCGAGCCTGAAGTTCGAGGTCTTCGGCATCGACGGCGGCGAGCCGTCTTCGATCCTCGGCGGCAAGGTCGAGGAGCTCACCACCGCCGCGGTCTTCGAGGCCAAGGATGCCGCCGGACGGCGCATCGGCTCGCACCGCTGGCCGGCGGACGCACCGCCCGGGCACGACGGCGCGATCGCCTGGCTCTCACGCTGGCTCGCCGAGCAGCTGCCGGGCAAGACGCTGCGGGCGGTCGGCCACCGTGTCGTGCACGGCGGCACGAAGTACCACGCGCCGGTGCGCGTCGACGCCGGCGTGCTCGCCGACCTCGAGCGGCTGGTGCCGCTCGCCCCGCTGCACCAGCCGCACAACCTGAGCGGCATCCGCGCCGTCGCGGCGCAGCGCCCCGACCTGCCGCAGGTCGCGTGCTTCGACACCGCGTTCCACACGACGCAGCACGAGCTCGCGCAGATGTTCGCGCTGCCGCACCGCTTCGGCGAGGCCGGCGTGCGCCGCTACGGCTTCCACGGCCTGTCGTACGAGTACATCGCCTCGGTGCTGCCGACCCTCGACGCGCGCGCTGCGGCCGGGCGCACCGTCGTCGCCCACCTCGGCAACGGCGCCAGCCTGTGCGCGATGGCCGGAGGGCGCAGCGTCGCGAGCACGATGGGCTTCACCGCGCTCGAAGGCCTGCCGATGGGCACGCGCTGCGGCCAGATCGACCCCGGCGTGCTGATCTACCTGATGGACGAGCACGGCATGGACGCGCGTGCGATCGAGCGCCTGCTGTACAAGGAGTCGGGGCTGCTCGGCGTGTCGGGGCGCTCGAGCGACATGCGCGAGCTGCTCGCCGCTGGCGACGACGCCCGCTGCCGGCTCGCGGTCGACCTGTTCTGCTACCGCGCCGCACGCGAGATCGGATCGCTCGCCGCTGCGCTCGGCGGCCTCGACGCCATCGTCTTCACCGCCGGCATCGGCGAACACGCGGCGCCGGTGCGCGAGCGCATCCTGTGCCGTTGCGCGTGGCTCGGCGTCGAGCTCGACGAGGCGGCCAACGCGGCTGGCGGCGCGCTTGTCACGACCGCCGGCAGCCGCGTCGCCGCCTGGGTCGTGCCGACCGACGAGGAAGGCATGATCGCGCGCCACACGCTGGCGCTGCTGAACGGCGCGCGCACGCCCCGAGGACCCCGATGAACGCGCCTGCACCCCGCCCCGCCGACCGCCCGCTGCCGCTGGCGGGCCAGCGTGCCCTCGTCGTCGGCGTCGCCAACGACAGCTCGATCGCCTGGGGCTGCGCGCAGGCGTTCCGCGAGCTCGGCGCCGATGTCGCGCTGACGTACCTCAACGAGAAGGCGAAGCCGTTCGTCGAGCCGCTGGCGCAGCAGCTGCAGGCCTCGCTGCTGCTGCCGCTCGACGTCACGCAGCCGGGCCAGCTCGAAGCGGTGTTCGACGCCGTCGCGAAGCACTGGGGCGGCGTCGACATCGTCGTGCACTCGATCGCCTGGGCGCCGAAGGCCGACCTGCAGGGCGGGCTGCTGAACAGCAGCGCCGAGGGCTTCGCGCAGGCGGTCGACGTGTCGTGCCACTCGTTCATCCGCATGGCGCGGCTGGCGGCGCCGCTGATGGCCAGCGGCGGGTCCCTCTTCGCGATGAGCTACCACGGCGCCGCCAAGGTGGTGCCGAACTACGACCTGATGGGCCCGGTGAAGGCCGCGCTCGAGGCGAGCTGCCGCTACCTCGCGCACGAGCTCGGCCCGAAGGGCATCCGCGTGCACGCGATCTCGCCCGGGCCGCTGAAGACGCGCGCCGCCGGCGGGCTGAAGGACTTCGAGCAGCTGCTCACCGACGCCGCCGAGCGCGCGCCGCTCGGCGAGCTGGTCGACATCATGGACGTCGGCTACACCTGCGCCTTCCTGGCGACGAAGTACGCGCGACGGCTGTCGGGCAACACGATCTACGTCGACGGCGGCGTGCACATCATGGGCTGAGGCGCGACAGCGGGCAGCGCGTTTGACCCTCGATCGCCGCAGTGGTATCTTTACTGACCAGTCAGTCAGTAATATCCCCGTGACCACAGCCGAAGAGCTTGCCGCGACGCACGGCACCCGCCAGCGCCGCAAGGAAGCCCGCCCCGCCGAACTGCTCGACGCCGCGCTCGCCCTGTTCGTCGAGAAGGGCTTCGCGGCCACGCGCGCCGAGGAAGTTGCCGCGCGCGCCGGCGTGTCGAAGGGCACGCTGTACCTGTACTACGCGAGCAAGGAAGAACTGCTGAAGGCCGTGATCCGCGAGCGCCTGTCGGCCGAGATCGAGGCCGGCGTCGCGCTCGCCGAGCGCTACGAGGGGCCGACGCCGGCGCTGCTGCGCGAGGTCTTCATCGACTGGTGGCACCGCCTGCTCGACAGCGAGGTCTCGGGCGTGTTCAAGATCGTGATCACCGAGGTGCGCAACTTCCCCGAGATCGCCGCCTTCTACGCGCGCGAGGTCGTCGAGCCCGGCACGCGGCTGACGGCGCGCATCCTGCAGCGCGGCATCGATCGCGGGGAGTTGCGCCCGGTCGACGTGCCCACCGCCGTGCACTCGCTCGTGCTGCCGATGATCATGCTGTGCCTGCACAAGCACACGCTCGGCGCCTGCGGCTGCGAGGCGCAGGGCATCGATGCGCGGCAGTTCGTGCGCGACCACGTCGACCTCGTGCTGCAGGGGCTGCTCGTGCGGCCGGACACCGCCGCGGAGGCGATGCGATGACGCCGGCGTGGCGCCGCGGCCTGCTGGTCGCGCTCGTCGTCGCGGGCGTCGCCGGGCTCGCCGCGCTGTGGCGCGGCCGCCAGGCCACGCCGCCGGTGCCGCCCGTCGCGGTCCCGGCGGCCGAGCCCGCGCTCGAGCTCGGCGAGCCCGACCTCGTGCGCGCGCGGCGCGTCGAACTCGCGCACGTCGTCGAGGTCTCGGGCGGCCTGCGCGCGCTCGACTCGGCGTTCGTCAAGGCGCGCGTGCCCGGCGAGGTGCAGGCGGTGCTGGCGCGCGAGGGCGAGGCGGTCAAGCGCGGCCAGCTGCTCGTGCGCCTCGACCCGACCGAGCTCGACTGGCGGCTGCGCCAGGCCGAGCAGACCGCCGAGGCGAACCGCGCGCAGCTCGACATCGCGCGCCGCGCGCTCGACAACAACCGCGCGCTCGTCGCCCAGGGCTTCATCTCGGCCACCGCGCTCGACAACTCGGTGGCCAACCACGCCGCGGCGCAGGCCAACCTGAACGCGGCGCTCGCCGCCGTCGAGATCGCGCGCAAGGCGCGCCGCGACGCCGACCTCGTGTCGACGCGCGCCTGCTCGAGATCGTCGACCCGTCGCGGCTCGAGCTCGAGGCCGCGATCCCGCCTGCCGACGCGGTGGCGCTGCGCGTCGGCGCGCCGGCGTCGCTGCAGGTCGACGGTCTTGCCGCGCCGGTGCCGGCGCGCGTGGCGCGCATCAACCCGAGCGCGCAGGCGGGATCGCGCGCCGTGCTCGCCTACCTCGCGCTCGAGCCGCAGCCGGGGCTGCGGCCGGGCCTGTTCGCACGCGGCACGGTCGAGCTCGGCCGCGCCAGCGCGCATCGAGCAGTCGCGGCCCTACGTGCTGCAGATCGACGGCGAGCGCGCCGTGCAGCGCCCCGTCACGCCGGGGCGGCGCGGGCGCGTCGACGGGGTCGAGTGGGTCGAGGTCTCCGGCGTCGACGACGGCACGACGCTGCTCGCCGGCACCGTGGGCATCGTGCGCGACGGCACGCGCGTGCGCGTGACGCTGCCGGTGGCCGCGCCCGCCGTCGCGAACCGCCAGCCCTGAGCGCGCCGCGCCATGTGGTTCACGCGCGTCTCGATCGCCAACCCGGTGCTGGCGACGATGGTCATGCTGGCCTTCGTCGTGCTCGGCCTGCTCGGCATCCAGCGGCTGAAGGTCGACCAGTTCCCGAACATCGAGTTTCCGACCGTCGTCGTCCAGGTCACGTACCCGGGCGCCGCGCCCGAGATCGTCGAGAACGAGGTCACGCGCCGCGTCGAGGAAGCCGTCAACACGATCGCCGGCATCAACCAGCTGTTCTCGCGCAGCTACGAGAGCAGCTCGGTCGTGATCGTGCAGTTCAACCTCGACGTCGACGGCCGCCGCGCGGCCGACGACGTACGCGAGAAGCTGTCGCAGGTGCGCGCCCAGCTGCCCGACGAGGTCGAGGAGCCGAAGGTCTCGCGCTTCGACCCCGCGAGCCGGCCCGTGTGGACGGTGGCGCTGACCTCGCCCGACGGCAGCGTCGACCAGCAGGCGCTGACCACGTTCGGCGACCAGGTGCTGAAGAAGCGCCTCGAGAACGTGCGCGGCGTCGGCGCGGTGACGCTCGTCGGCGGGCTCGAGCGCGAGATCAACGTCTACCTGAAACCGCAGGCGATGGAGGCACTCGGCGTCGGCGTCGACCAGGTCGTCGCCGCGCTGCGCGCCGACACCCGCGAGCTTCCCGCCGGCGCGCTGCGCACGAACGAGGCCGAGCGCGTCGTGCAGGTCGACGCGCGGCTGCGGCGCGCCAGCGACTTCGAGTCGCTCGTCGTCGCCAGGCGTGCCGGCACGCCGGTGCGCCTGGCGCAGGTCGCCGACGTCGTCGACGGGCCGCAGGAGCTCGAGAGCCTGGCCCTCTTCAACGGCCGCCGAACGCTCGCGCTCGACGTGCAGAAGAGCCAGGGCGAGAACACGATCGAGGTCGTCGACGGCCTGAACCATGCGCTCGAGGCGCTGCGCGCGCAGCTGCCGCCGGGCATCGCCGCCGACGTCGTGCGCGACAACTCGCGTCCGATCCGCGTCGCCGTGAACAACGTGCGGCAGACGCTGCTCGAGGGCGCGGCGCTGACGATCCTGATCGTGTTCCTGTTCCTCAACTCGTGGCGCTCGACGGTGATCACGGGGCTGACGCTGCCGATCGCGCTCGTGGGCACCTTCGGCTTCATGTACGCGTTCGGCTTCTCGATCAACATGGTCACGCTGATGGCGCTCAGCCTGTGCGTGGGCCTGCTGATCGACGACGCGATCGTCGTGCGCGAGAACATCGTGCGCCACGTGCAGATGGGCAAGACGCCGCACGACGCCGCGCTCGAGGGCACCAACGAGATCGGGCTGGCGGTGCTCGCCACCACGCTGTCGATCGTCGCCGTGTTCCTGCCGATCGGCTTCATGGGCGGCATCATCGGCAAGTTCTTCCACGAGTTCGGCATCACGATCGTCGCCGCGGTGCTGATCTCGATGTTCGTCAGCTTCACGCTCGACCCGATGCTGTCGAGCGTCTGGCACGACCCTGCGATCGACCGCGAAGGCAAGCCCTTCGTGCCGCGCAACCTGTACGACCACACGCTGGGGCGCGTCACGCACGCGTTCGACCGCTTCCAGCACCGCCTCGGCGACGCCTACGTCGCGATCCTGCGCTGGTCGCTCGCGCACCAGCTCGCCACCGTCGCGATCGCGGTCGCGACCTTCGTCGCCGCGATCGTCGGCGTGCGCGCGCTCGGCACCGAGTTCGTGCCGAAGGCCGACTTCTCCGAGACCTTCGTCAGCTTCTACACGCCGGTGGGCTCGTCGATCGAGCTCACCGAGGCGCGCGCCAGGCAGGTCGACGCCATCGTGCGCGAGATGCCCGAGGTGATGTACACGCTGACGACGATCAACACCGGCCAGGCCGCGGGCCGCATCTACGCCACGATGTACGTGCGCCTCGTCGACCGCCACCTGCGCGAGCGCAACGTCGACCAGATGTCGGTGCCGCTGCGCGAACGGCTCGCGCGCGTGCCGGGCATCACGGTGACGCACGTCGGCCTGCTCGACGGCGTCAGCGGCGCCAAGCAGATCTCGCTGTCGCTGCAGGGGCCCGACCTCGCCGAGCTGCGGCGGCTGTCGCAGCGCCTGTCGACGCAGCTGCGCGAGATCCCCGGCCTCGTCGATCTCGACGCGAGCCTGAAGGCCGACCGCCCGACCTACGCCGTCGAGGTGCGGCGCGACGCGGCCGCCGACGCGGGCCTGTCGGCGGGCGCGATCACGAACACGCTGCGCGTGCTCGTCGCGGGGCAGACCGTGGCGCAGTGGCGCGCGCCCGACGACCAGAGCTACGACGTCAACCTGCGTCTGCACCCCCAGGCGCGGCAGGCGGCCGACGACCTGACGCGGCTGGGCCTCGTGGCCGGCACGAACGCCGACGGCTCGGCGCGCATCGTGCGCCTGTCGCAGGTGGCCGACGTCGTGCCAGGCAGCGGTGCGAACCAGATCAACCGCCGCGACCTCAGCCGCGAGGTCGAGCTGACGGCCAACACGAGCGGCCGCGCGCTCGGCGAGGTGTCGGCCGACATCCGGCGCGTGCTCGACGCGACGCCGCTGCCGCCGGGCTACACGTACCGCTTCGGCGGCTCGACGAAGGACATGCAGGAATCGTTCGCCTACGCGCTGCAGGCGCTCGCGATGGCGGTCGTCTTCATCTACATGATCCTGGCGTCGCAGTTCCGCAGCTTCGTGCAGCCGCTGGCGCTGATGACGTCGCTGCCGCTGACGCTGATCGGCGTCGTCGGCACGCTCGCGCTGTTCGGCTCGACGCTGAACATCTTCTCGATCATCGGCATCGTGATGCTGATGGGGCTGGTGACGAAGAACGCGATCCTGCTGGTGGACTTCGCGATCCGCAGCCGCGCCGCCGGCATGAACCGCGCCGATGCGCTGCTGCACGCGGCGCGCGTGCGGCTGCGCCCGATCCTGATGACGACGCTGGCGATGATCTTCGGCATGGTCCCGCTCGCGTTCGCGCTCAGCGAGGGCAGCGAGCAGCGCGCGCCGATGGGGCAGGCGGTGATCGGCGGCGTGATCACGTCGAGCCTGCTGACGCTGGTCGTCGTGCCGGTCGTCTACTGCTGGCTCGACGACCTCTCGGTGTGGGTGCGTCGCCTCGTGCGCGGCAGGCCGGCGTCAGCGAGCGCTGCCTAGAATCGGGAGTTCCCGGATAGAATACCCCCAGGTGTATGCGATGAACCTCGAACAGGCCCGCTTCAACATGATCGAGCAGCAGATCCGCCCCTGGGAGGTGCTGGACCAGGGCGTGCTCGACCTGCTCGCCGAGGTCCGCCGCGAGGACTTCGTGCCGAGCGCCTGCCGCGCGCTCGCGTTCGTCGACATGCAGGTGCCGCTGCGCGAGCACGGCGAACGCGGCCAGTGCATGCTCGAGCCGAAGGTCGAGGCGCGCCTGCTGCAGGACCTGCAGGTGCGGCGGCACGAGAAGGTGCTCGAGGTCGGCGCCGGCTCCGGCTACATGGCGGCGCTGCTCGGCCGGCTGGCGCAGCGCGTCGTCACACTCGAGATCGTGCCCGAACTCGTCGCAATGGCCACCGCCAACCTGCAGCGCGCCGGCCTGCGCAACGTGACCGTGCGCGAGGGCGACGGCGCGCGTGGCCTCGCCGGCGAGGCGCCGTTCGACGCCATCGTGCTGTCGGGCTCGGTCGCCGAGGTGCCGCGGGCGCTGCTCGAGCAGCTCAAGCCGGCACAGCGTCGGCAGGCCCCGCTCCAACCCCAGGACCCGTGATGCGCCGATCCACCCTCCGCCACCGACTGTCCGCGCTCGCACTCGCCGCCGGTGCGCTGCTCGCGCACGCCAGCCCGCTGCACGCGCAGAACCTCGTGGAGCTCTACGACGCCGCACGGGCATTCGACGCCACGTACCTGGCCGCTCGCGCGCAGGCCGACGCCGCGACCTACCGCCGCGCCCAGGCCGACGCGCTGCGCCTGCCCAACGTGGGGCTGCAGGCCTCGGCGGCACGCTCGGTGACCGA
>JALOSD010000279.1 GCA_025458585.1 Burkholderiaceae bacterium
TCGACGAGGTACTCGACGATCGCGCCGGTCTCGGCGATCGTCAGGTCGCCGTCGGTGATCACCGGCGACTTGCCCAGCGGATGCACCTTCGCGAGCTCCGGGGGCGCATAGCTCGTCTTCGGGTCGCGCTTGTAGAGCTTGATCTCGTACGGCATGCCGAGCTCCTCGAGCAGCCACAGCACGCGCTGCGAGCGCGAGTTCTCCAGGTGATGGACGGTGATCATGGTCAGGTGCTCAGGAGTTTGTTCACGAGTTCGGGGGTGGTCGCGGCGCCAACCTTGCGCATCAGGCGCGCACGGTAAACGTCGACGGTGCGCGGGCTGATCGCGAGCTTCCTGCCGATGCCCTTGCTCGTCAGCCCCTCGATCAGCAGCGCGGCGATCTCGCGCTCGCGCGCGGTGAGATCGAGCTTGAGCGCGCGGCGCGACGACAGGTCCTCGAACGCCCAGATGCCGGCCGCGTGCGGCTGCGCCGGGTCGAGCGCGCGGCCGCTGACGTGGCACCAGAACAGTTCGCCGCGCTTCGGCCCGTCGACGCGCTTCATCACGCGGTCGTCGGCGTACCAGCCGTGCCGGTCGAGGCTGGCGACGATGCGCTGCCCGGTGCGCTCGAACTCCTCGTGCGTCGGGTACAGCACCTCGAACGAGCGGCCGACGAGCTGCTCGCGTTCGGCGCCGAACATCTCGAGCAGGTGGCGGTTGCAGTCGACCATCAGCCGGTTGCGCGACAGCACGAGGCCGATCGGGGCGAGGTCGAACGCGGTGCGGTAGTCCAGCGGCGGCGTCGTGCTCACCCGGCGCTCCCGCGGCCCCCGATCAGCGCGTAGGTGGTGGTGGCGTGGGCGAACAGCTTGCCGTCGGGCAGCGCGAGATCGACCTCGCCGAAGGCCAGGGACTTGCCGCAGCGCAGGATGCGGCAGGTGATGATGGCATCGCCCGCATCGCCCGGCACCGGGCGCAGGAAGCTGGTCTGCAGCTGCACCGTCGTCATCGGCCGGAACTCGCCGAACCAGGCCGACAGCGCGAGCACCATCGCGGTGTCGGCGGCGGCGAGCATCGCCTGCCCGCACAGCACGCCGCCGCCGTGCACGAGGTTCGGCGTGATCGGCATCGCGAGCGTCGTCGCGTCCTTGCTCGCCGAGACGACGCGCAGCGCGAGCTGGCGCACGAAAGGCGCGGCGACCTGGGCGTAGGCAGCCTCGACGCGGCGGATCAGGTCGTCGTCCATGGCGGGGAGTGGCAAGGGGTCAGGGTTGAGCGGTAGTCAATTCTACGTAACGACTACGTAACGCATTACGTAGTATCGTCCCGGCTCGCGATTTCCCTTCCTCCTACCGTTCCAGGAGAACCCGGCATGAAGAAGCTCTACCCCAGCGCCGACGCGGCGCTCGCGGGCATCGTGCGCGACGGCCAGCTGCTCGCGGTCGGCGGCTTCGGGCTGTGCGGCATCCCCGAGGCGCTGATCGACGCGCTGCGCGACAGCGGCGCGAAGAACCTGACCGTGATCTCGAACAACGCCGGCGTCGACGGCTTCGGCCTCGGCAAGCTGCTCGAGACGCGGCAGATCAGGAAGATGATCTCGAGCTACGTCGGCGAGAACAAGGAGTTCGAGCGCCAGTACCTCGCCGGCGAACTCGAGCTCGAGTTCACGCCGCAGGGCACGCTGGCGGAGAAGCTGCGCGCCGGCGGCGCCGGCATCCCGGCGTTCTTCACGCGCACCGGCGTCGGCACGATGGTCGCCGAGGGCAAGGAGACGCGCGAGTTCGACGGCAAGCTCTACGTGATGGAGCGCTCGCTGGTACCCGACGTGTCGCTCGTGAAGGCGGATGTCGCCGACACCTCGGGCAACCTGCGCTTCCGCCTGACGGCGCGCAACTTCAACCCGGCGGCGGCGATGGCGGGCAGGATCTGCGTCGCCGAGGTCGAGAAGATCGTCGAGGTCGGCGAACTCGCACCGGACGACATCCACCTGCCCGGCATCTACGTGCACCGCATCGTGCACAACCCGAGCCCCGAGAAGCGCATCGAGAAGCGCACGATCCGGGAACAGACTGCCGCCTGAAGGAGACCTCCATGCCCTGGACCCACGACGAGATGGCCGCCAAGGCGGCCAAGGAACTGCAGGACGGCTTCTACGTCAACCTCGGCATCGGCCTGCCGACGCTGGTGGCCAACTTTGTGCCGAAGGACATCGAGGTCTGGCTGCAGAGCGAGAACGGCATGCTCGGCATCGGCCCGTTCCCGACCGACGACGATGTCGACGCCGATCTCATCAACGCCGGCAAGCAGACGGTGACGACGCTGCCGGGCTCGAGCATCTTCGGCAGCCACGACAGCTTCGCGATGATCCGCGGCGGCAAGATCAACCTGTCGATACTGGGCGCGATGCAGGTCAGCGAGAAGGGCGACCTCGCCAACTGGATGATCCCCGGCAAGATGGTCAAGGGGATGGGTGGCGCGATGGACCTCGTGGCCGGCGTCAAGAGCGTCGTCGTGCTGATGGAGCACGTGGCGAAGAAGAAGGACGGCTCGGGCTTCGAGATGAAGATCCTGCCCAAGTGCACGCTACCGCTGACCGGTGTCGGCGTCGTCGACCGCATCATCACCGACCTCGCTGTGCTCGACGTGACGCCGCACGGCCTGAAGGTCGTCGAGATGGCGCCCGGCGTGACGCGCGACGAGCTGCAGAGCAAGACGGGCGTGCCGCTGCAGTGA
>JALOSD010000280.1 GCA_025458585.1 Burkholderiaceae bacterium
CCGGCTGCGCCAGGCCAGCCGCCTGTTCGCCGAGCGCGACCGCGAACTCACGCGCGACGACCTGACGACGATCGCCGAGTCCGACATCCGCGCCAGCCGCGTCTTCGACGCGGCCGCCGACACCCGCGCGGCGTGACGGCGCATGGCCCCGCGGCGACGCCTGAGTCCAGGCCTAAGCACTTTTGAGTGGCGCCGCGACCCGCGATCCGTACAGTCGCAACACACCCCCTCCCACCGCCCCGAGGTCACGATGGAAGTCGGACGCACCACCCTCAGCAAGTTCCTCATGCAGGAAGCCCGCCGGCTCGGCCTCGACACCGACCTGACCGCCCTGCTCAACGACGTCCAGACGGCGTGCAAGTACGTCGCGTCGGCGGTCGGGCGCGGCGTGCTCGCCGGCCACCACGGCGACAGCGGCAACATGAACATCCAGGGCGAGGAGCAGAAGAAGCTCGACGTCCTGTCCAACGAGCTGTTCATCTACCACGTCGAGTCCGGCGGGCACCTCGCCGGCATGGCCAGCGAGGAGATGGACGAGCCGCTGCCGATCACTGACGCCGTGCCACGCGGCCCCTACCTGCTGGTGTTCGACCCGCTCGACGGCTCGAGCAACCTGGACATCAACATGTCGGTCGGCTCGATCTTCTCGGTGCTGCGTTCGCCCGACCCGGCGCGCCCGCCGGCCGAAGCGGACTTCCTGCAGACCGGCACCAAGCAGGTCGCCGCCGGCTACGCGCTGTACGGCCCCTCGACGATGATGGTGCTCACGCTCGGCGACGGCACGCACGGCTTCACGCTCGACCGCGAGATCGGCGCCTTCATCCTGACGCACCCGCACATGAAGGTGCCGGCGGCGACGCAGGAGTTCGCGATCAACACCAGCAACGAGCGCTTCTGGGAGCCGCCGGTGGCGCGCTACGTCGAGGAGTGCATCCAGGGCAAGACGGGGCCGCGAGAGAAGGACTTCAACATGCGCTGGGTCGCCTCGATGGTCGCCGAGGTGCACCGCATCCTGATGCGCGGGGGCCTGTTCATGTACCCGAAGGACACCAAGGACCCCACCAAGCCCGGACGGCTGCGCCTGATGTACGAGGCCAACCCGATGGCCATGCTGATCGAGCAGGCCGGCGGGCGCTGCTCGACCGGGCGCGATCGCATGCTCGACGTGCAGCCGACGACGATCCACCAGCGCATCCCGGTGATCCTCGGATCGCGCGAGGAGGTCGACCGTCTCGACCGCTACCACCACGACCACGACACCGGGCAGGACAAGCCGTACAAGTCGCCGCTGTTCAACACGCGGTCGCTGTTCTCGTCGTTCGCGCCCGGCGGCCTCAACTGAACCCCCTTCCTGCGAGAGTCCCACCATGTCCCGCCGTCATCCCGTCATCGCGATCACCGGCTCGTCCGGTGCCGGCACCACCACCGTCACGGCGACGTTCCAGCACATCTTCCGGCGCGAGAACATCAACGCCGCCATCGTCGAGGGTGACTCGTTCCACCGCTTCGACCGCGCCGAGATGCGCGCGAAGATGAAGGAGGCCGAAACCGCCGGCAACCGCCACTTCAGCCACTTCGGCCCCGAGGCGAACCTGTTCGAGGAGCTCGAGCAGCTGTTCCGCCAGTACGGCGAGAACGGCAGCGGGCGCATCCGCAAGTACCTGCACAACGACGAGGAGGCCGAGCCCTACAAGCAGAAGCCGGGCACCTTCACGGCCTGGGAGGACCTCACCGGCGAGACCGACCTGCTGTTCTACGAGGGCCTGCACGGCGCGGTCGTCACCGACAAGGTCAACGTCGCGAAGTACGCCGACTTGCTGATCGGCGTCGTGCCGTCGATCAACCTCGAGTGGATCCAGAAGCTCATCCGCGACAAGACCAAGCGCGGCTACAGCCACGAGGCGGTGGTCGACACGATCCTGCGCCGCATGCCGGACTACGTGAACTACATCTGCCCGCAGTTCGCGGTCACGCACGTCAACTTCCAGCGCGTGCCGCTGGTCGACACGAGCAACCCGTTCATCGCGCGCGACATCCCGTCGGCCGACGAGAGCATGGTCGTGATCCGCTTCGCGAACCCGAAGGGCATCGACTTCCCCTACCTGCTGTCGATGCTGCACGGCGGGATGATGACCCGACCGAACTCGATCGCGATCCCCGGCGGCAAGATGGGCCTGGCGATGCAGCTCATCTTCACGCCGATGATCCTGCGCATGATGGAAATGAAGAAACGCGGGTGATGCGCCCACGCCCGAAGCGCCTTCGGCGCTCCCCCTCGAGGGGGCCACGCCGGCGGACCGGCCGAGCCGGATCCGCGGCGTGCGCTGGCAGGGGCTACCGCTTCGCGGTTCGCCGTTCGTCCAGCGAGCCACCATCGACCGACCGTTTGGATTCGAGAGCCCCATGACTCCCAGCCTCAAGACCCTCGCCGACGCGATCCGCATGCTCGCGGTGGACGCCGTGCAGCAGGCCAACTCGGGCCACCCCGGCGCGCCGATGGGCATGGCCGACATCGCCACCGCGCTGTGGCGCCAGCACCTGAAGCACGACCCCGCCGACCCGCGGTGGCCCGACCGCGACCGCTTCGTGCTGTCCAACGGCCACGGCTCGATGCTGCTGTACGCGCTGCTGCACCTCACCGGCTACGACCTGCCGATCGACGAGCTCAAGCGCTTCCGCCAGCTGCACAGCAGGACGCCGGGTGGCCGAGGCGCTGCTCGCGAGCACGTTCAACCGCCCCGGTCACGCCATCGTCGACCACCGCACCTGGGTCTTCCTCGGCGACGGCTGCCTGATGGAAGGCATCAGCCACGAGGCCTGCTCGCTCGCCGGCACGCTCGGCCTGGGCAAGCTGATCGCGATATGGGACGACAACGGCATCAGCATCGACGGCCACGTCGAGCCGTGGTTCAGCGACGACACGCCGAAGCGCTTCGAGGCCTACGGCTGGCGCGTGATCCGCGACGTCGACGGCCACGACCCGGCGGCCGTCGACGCCGCGCTGCGCACCGCGATGGACGACGTCGGCAAGCCCACGCTGGTGTGCTGCCGCACCGTGATCGGCCACGGCAGCCCGAACAAGGCCGGCACGCACGACGTGCACGGCGCCGCGCTCGGCGCCGCCGAGGTCGCGGCGACGCGCGCCGCGCTCGGCTGGCCGCACGCGCCGTTCGAGATCCCGGCCGAGATCCGCGCCGCCTGGGACCAGCGCGAGACGGGTGCCGCGCGCCGCCGCGACTGGAGCGCGCGCTTCGAGGCCTACCGCGCCGCGCACCCGGAACTCGCCGCCGAGTTCGAGCGCCGGGGCATGCGCCACGCCCTTCCCGCCGACTACGCGCCGCGCAGCGCCGAGGCGCTGGCGAAGGTCGTCGCCGAGGCGGCGACGATCGCCAGCCGCAAGGCGTCGCAGAACGCGATCACCGCGCTGCTGCCGCTGCTGCCCGAACTGCTCGGCGGCAGCGCCGACCTCACCGGCTCGAACCTCACCGACGGCAAGACCAGCGTGCCGGTGCGCCGCGGCCCCGAAGGCCCGGGCGAAGGTGGCTCTGCCACTTCGCCCGATCCCCTCGGGGGACGGGCGCCGCGCAGCGGCGGCCAAGGGGCCCTGCACGGCAACCACGTCAACTACGGCGTGCGCGAGTTCGGCATGAGCGCGATCATGAACGGGCTGGCGCTGCACGGCGGCTTCATCCCCTACGGCGGCACCTTCCTCACGTTCTCCGACTACGCGCGCAACGCCGTGCGCATGTCGGCGCTGATGCACCAGGGCGTGATCTACGTCTACACGCACGACAGCATCGGGCTGGGCGAGGACGGACCGACGCACCAGCCCGTCGAGCACGTCTCAAGCCTGCGCCTGATCCCGAACAACCGCGTCTGGCGCCCGTGCGACGCCGTCGAGACCTTCGTCGCCTGGCAGGCCGCCGTCGAGCGCCGCGACGGGCCGACGTGCCTGATCCTGTCGCGGCAGAACCTGCCGGCGCAGGCGCGCGACGCCGCGCAGGTCGACGCGATCCGGCGCGGCGGCTACGTGCTCGCCGGCGGCGACGCGCCCGCCCGCGTCACGCTGCTGGCCACCGGCTCCGAGGTGGGCCTGGCCATGGCGGCGCGCGCGCAGCTGGCCGCAGACGGCATCGCCGCGCGCGTCGTCTCGATGCCGTGCTGCGAGGTCTTCGACGTGCAGGACGCGGCGTACCGCGCGCAGGTGCTGCCGCGCGACGTGCCGGTGCTCGCGATCGAGGCCGGCGTGACGAACTTCTGGCGCGCCTACACCGGCTTCGACGGCGACGTGATCGGCATCGACCGTTTCGGCGAGTCGGCACCGGCACCGCAGGTCTACGAGGCGCTCGGCGTGACCGCGGCACGCATCGTCGAGCGGGCAACGGCGCTCGCCGCGAAGGCGACGGCATGACGCGCCGTCTCGACCTCGGAGGGCGCCTGCTGCCGCGCGTGGCGAGCTGGCGCGGCCAGCCGATCGCCGCCGTGCTGTTCGACCTCGACGGCACGCTGCTCGACACCGCCGCCGACATCGCGCTCGCGCTCAACCGCGCGGTGGCCGAGCACGGCTGGACGCCGGTGGCCGAGGACGAGGTGCGGCGCATGATCGGCCGCGGCGCACCGATGCTGGTGCACCGCGCCGCCGCGTCGCAGGGGCGCGAGCTCGACGACGCGACGCACGCCACGGTGCTCGAGCGCTTCTTCCACCACTACGGCGCGCTGCAGGAGTTCGACGAGTGCGCCGCCGAGCCCTACGGCGGCGTCACGGAGGCGCTGCACCAACTGCACGACGCCGGCCTGCACATCGCCGTCGTCACCAACAAGCAGCAGCGGTTCGCCACCGGCCTGCTGCAGCGCCTCGGACTCGCCGGCTGGGTCGACGTCGTCGTCGGCGGCGACACCTGCGAGCGCCGCAAGCCCGACCCGCAGCCGCTGCTGTTCGCCTGCGAGGCGCTGCACGTGGTGCCAGCGCAGGCGCTGATGGTCGGCGACTCGATCAACGACGTGCAGGCCGCGCGCGCGGCCGGCATCCCGGTGGTGTGCGTGCCCTACGGCTACAACGAGGGCAACGACCCGCGCACCCTGCCCTGCGACGCCCTCGTCGACACGCTCGCGGACCTGCCGGCCCTCCTCGTGGCGCAGGCCAAGGCCACCCGAGCGCCCGCCTGAGCGCCCGCC
>JALOSD010000054.1 GCA_025458585.1 Burkholderiaceae bacterium
GGCGGCGCCGCACCACAGGCCGTCGACCTGCGCCGGCACGATCCACAGGTGCAGACGGCTGCGCGGCTCGCGTCCGACCGGCTTGTCGGGCACGTCGACGACGATCGTGCGGTCGGGCGCCCAGTCGCCGAGGTCGTAGTCGTGCGAGACGATGCGCGTGCCCGGGTGCAGCGCCAGCAACCGCGGGCGCAGCCGCAGGTTGACCTCGGGCAGCAGGTACATCGTGACGACCGTGGCGCGCGACAGGTCGGTCGTGAACAGGTCCTCGGTGCGGAACTCGACGCGGTCGGCGACGCCGGCACGCACGGCGCTCGCGCGGCTGCGCCGCACGAGGTCGTCGACGATCTCGACCCCCAGCCCGGTCGCGCCGAAGCGGCGCGCGGCGAGGATCACGATGCGGCCGTCGCCAGACCCCAGATCGATCAGGTGGTCGGCCGGGCCGACGGCAGCGAGTTCGAGCATCGCGAGCGTGACGTTGTCCGGCGTGACGACGAACGGCACGTCGACGTCGGGGGCAGGCGCCTGCGCGGCGGCCCCCGCCGCGACGACGGCAGCGACGACGGCGGCGACCACGGCGGCGACCACGGCCAGGGCCCGGCGCCGCACGCCGCGCCGCCACGGCAGGGCCAGGGCGGCAACGGCTTCGGCGCGCAGACGTCGAGGGCGGGAGTTCACGTTGGGTGCATTGTCCCGGCCGCGACCGCACGGCGCGGTCGCCATCGGGGTTTCACCTAGGGACACGGCGGCTGACGGGCCGCGCAAGTTATGCAACAGTCGTCATAGGCGGGCGCCGAAGCGCCCGCTCGGCCGTACCCCAACGCATCGAGGATTCCATGCAGAAGACCTTGCACATCAACCCCGACAAGTGCACCGGCTGTCTCCAGTGCGAGATGGCGTGTTCGTTCGAGAACTACGCCACCTACGCGCCGGCGAAGTCGCGCATCAAGGTGTTCGACTTCCACCACACGGGGCGCAAGGTGCCCTACACCTGCACGCAGTGCGACGAGGCCTGGTGCCTGCACGCCTGCCCGGTCGAGGCGATCACGATCGACAAGGTGACCGGCGCCAAGGTCGTCAACGAGTCGACCTGCGTCGGCTGCAAGGTGTGCACGATCAGCTGCCCGTTCGGCACGATCAACTACGTGCAGGAGACCGGCAAGGTGCAGAAGTGCGACCTGTGCGGCGGCGAGCCGGCGTGCGCCGAAGCCTGCCCGACCGGCGCCATCACCTACATCGACGCCAACTGGACCGGCCTGTCGAAGATGCAGGCCTGGGCCGACAAGCTCGGCAACCAACCCTCGGCAGCATAAGGAGTACGCCATGTCCTGGGCAGGAAAGATCCTTCGCGTCAATCTCACCGCCGGCACCGTCAAGTCCGAGCCGCTGAACATGGACTGGGCGCGCGCCTACCTCGGCTCGCGCGGCCTGGCCACCAAGTACATCGTCGAGGAGGTCGACCCGAAGGTCGACCCGCTCGGCCCCGACAACAAGGTCATCTGGGCCACCGGCCCGCTCACGGGCACGATGGCCTCGACCGGCGGGCGCTACACCGTCGTCACCAAGGGCCCGCTGACGGGTGCGATCGCGTGCTCGAACTCGGGCGGCTACTGGGGCGCCGAGCTGAAGATGGCCGGCTGGGACATGATCGTCTTCGAGGGCAAGTCCGCGAAGCCGGTCTACCTCTTCATCGAGGACGACGTCGCCGAACTGCGTGATGCCGCGCACCTGTGGGGCAAGAGCGTCTGGGAGACCGAGGAGACGATCAAGAAGCAGCACCAGGACCCGCTGATCCGGGTCTCGAGCATCGGCCTCGCAGGCGAGAACCAGGTGCTCTTTGCCGCCGTCGTCAACGACCTGCACCGCGCCGCCGGGCGCTCGGGCGTCGGCGCCGTGATGGGCAGCAAGAACCTGAAGGCGATCGCGGTGCGCGGCACCAAGGGTGTGGGCAACATCGCCAACCCCAAGGAGTTCATGAAGGTCACCTTCGAGAAGAAGAAGATCCTGGCCGAGAACGCGGTCACGGGCCAGGGCCTGCCGACCTACGGCACGCAGGTGCTGATGAACGTCATCAACGAGATCGGCGCGCTGCCCACGCGCAACCACCGCGACATCCAGTTCGAGGGCGCGAAGGACATCTCGGCCGAGGCGATGGCCACGCCGCGCAAGAGCGACGGCAAGCCGCAGCTCGTGACCAACCAGGCCTGCTTCGGCTGCACGATCGCCTGCGGGCGCATCAGCAAGATCGACCAGACCCACTTCAGCGTGCAGAACAAGCCGCAGTACTGGGGCGCCTCGGGCGGCCTCGAGTACGAGGCGGCGTGGGCGCTGGGTGCGGCCAACGGCGTCAACGACCTCGAGGCGCTGCAGTACGCCAACCTGATCTGCAACGAACATGGCATGGACCCGATCACGTTCGGGGCCACCATCGGCGCGGTGATGGAGCTCTACGAGATGGGCGTGCTCACGAAGGAGCAGCTCGGCATCGAGGCGCCGTTCGGCTCGGCGCAAGCGCTTTGCGAGCTGGCCGACATGACGGCCAGGGGCGTGGGCTTCGGCAAGGAGATCGGCCTGGGCAGCAAGCGGCTGACCGCCAAGTACGGCCACCCCGAGCTGAGCATGAGCGTCAAGGGCCAGGAGTTCCCGGCCTACGACAGCCGCGGCATCCAGGGCATGGGTCTGGCGTACGCCACCAGCAACCGCGGCGCCTGCCACCTGCGCGGCTACACCGTCGCCTCCGAGGTGCTCGGCATCCCGGTCAAGACCGACCCGTTGAGCGCCGAGGGCAAGCCCGAACTCGTGATGGCGTTCCAGGACGCGACCGCCGCGTTCGACTCGGCCGGCATCTGCATCTTCACCAGCTTCGCGTGGGGCCTGGCCGACGTGCAGCCGCAGGTGGCGGCGGCGTGCGGCGACGAGTTCACGCTCGAGAACCTGTCCAAGATCGGCGAGCGCATCTGGAACATGGAGCGCGACTTCAACAACCGCGCCGGCTTCACGGCCAAGGACGACACGCTGCCGCCGCGCCTGCTCAACGAGCCGGCGAAGACCGGCCCGGCGAAGGGCCTCGTCAACAAGCTGCCCGAGATGCTGCCGAAGTACTACGCGGCACGCGGCTGGAACGCCGACGGCACGCTCAAGCCCGAGACGCGCGCGCGGCTGGGCCTGTGAGCGGGTTCGTGCGCTGATCCCGGAGGCGGTCGCAAGACCGCCTTCTCACTTCGAGACCCCACACGATGAAGCACGTCATCCTCGGCGCCGGCCCGGCCGGCGTCATCGCCGCCGAGACGATCCGCAAGCACGCGCCGCACGACGAGATCCTGATCGTCGGCGACGAGCCCGAGCCGCCCTACTCGCGCATGGCGATTCCCTACCTGCTGATCGGCAACGTCGGCGAGGACGGCACGCACCTGCGGCACGGCGCCGACCACTACGCGAAGCTGCGCATCGACGTGAGGCGCGGCGTGCGCGCGACCGGCGTCGACACGAAGGCGCGCACGGTCGCGCTCGACGACGGCGGCACCGTGCCGTTCGACCGCCTGCTGATCGCCACCGGCTCGCGGCCGGCGAGCCCGCCGATCCCGGGCATCCACAGCGACGGCGTGCACACCTGCTGGACGCTGCAAGACGCGCGCGCGATCATGCAGCGCGCCTCCCAGGGCGCGCGCGTGCTGCAGATGGGCGCCGGCTTCATCGGCTGCATCATCATGGAGGCGCTCGCCGCGCGCGGCGTGCAGCTCACCGTCGTCGAGATGGGCGACCGCATGGTGCCGCGCATGATGGGCCCCACGGCCGGCGGCATGATCAAGGACTGGTGCGAGGCCAAGGGCGTGCGCGTCGTGACCGGCGCGCGCGTCGAGGCGATCGAGCCGCACGCGCCGCTGCGCGCGCGCCTGTCGACCGGCGATTTCCTCGAGGCCGACCTGGTGATCAGCGCCACCGGCGTCAAGCCGGCGATCGGCTTCCTCGAGAACTCCGAGATCAGGTGCCTGCTCGGCGTGCTGACCGACGAGCACATGCAGACGACCGTGCCGGGCATCTACGCCGCCGGCGACTGCGCCGAGGCTTTCGACCCGATCGCCGGCAAGACGATCGTCAGCGCGATCCAGCCGAACGCCGCCGACCAGGCGCGCGTCGCGGCGCTGAACATGGTCGGCCGCAAGACGGCGCTGAAGATGGTGACGCAGATCAACGTGCTCGACACGCTCGGCCTGATCTCGTCGAGCTTCGGCGACTGGCAGGGCGTGCCCGGCGGCGAGCACGTCGAGCTCACCGACCGTGCCGCCGGCCGGCACCTGAGCCTGCAGTTCCAGGGCGACCGCCTGATCGGCTGCAACAGCATCGGCTGGACCGAGCACGTCGGCGTGATGCGCGGCCTCGTCGAAGGCCAGGTCAGCCTCGGCGAGTGGAAGGACAAGCTGCTCGCCGACCCGACCCGGCTCGCCGAGGCCTACCTCGCGCGCGCGCAGGCGCAGGAGGCACGCGCGCTCGTCAAGGCCTGACGCGCGACCGCCCGCGGCGGCTGCGGCATCATCGGACGATGCAGATCACCTTCAAGCTCTACGCGAGCCTGACGCAGCACCTGCCGCCCGAGGCGCGCCAGGGCAACCAGATGACGCTCGACGTCGCGCCCGAGGCGACGATCGCGCAGATCGTCGAGCCGTTCAACCTGCCGATGAAGCTCGTGCACCTCGTGCTGATCAACGGCGTCTACGTGCCGCCCGACGAGCGCGCGACGCGGCGGCTCGCCGAAGGCGACGTGCTCGCGATCTGGCCGCCGATCGCCGGTGGCTGATCGACGTCGGGCGCTGCGCCACGACAGCACGCCCGCAGGCCGCGGCGGCCCGTAGGTCTCACCGATGCAAGCGCACTACGAGCCGACGTTCGAACGCGAGATGGGCTGCACCGAGGCCGAGCTTCGCGCCTGGCTTCCGGGCGCGAGCGGCGGCGCCGCGCTCGCGTTTCGCGACGATGGCGCCGACGTGGCGCTGGACAGCGGCGAACTGCGCCTGCGCTGGCAGACGCTGCCGCCGCGGCGCATCGCGCTGATCACGCTGCCGCGCCTGCGCGTGCGCTTCGAGTTCGTGCGCGTCGACGACGCCGAACGCCGGCGCTTCATGCGCCACTTCGACCTCTACACGCAACGCGGAGGCGGCTGAACCGCCCGGCCGGCGCGCGACGCGCGCGGCCAGGCCCGAGGCGACGCACCGCCCGCGAGGACGGTCCGTCGCCCGCGTTCAACCCATGTGCAGGCCGCCGTTGCAGCTGAAGTCGGCGCCGGTCGTGAAGCCCGAGTCGGGGCCGGCGAGCCAGGCGACGATCGAGCCGATCTCCTCCGGCGTGCCGAGGCGCTTGACCGGGATCGTCGCGACGATCTTCTCGAGGACCTCGGGCTTGATCGCGCGGACCATGTCGGTGCCGATGTAGCCCGGGCTCACGGTGTTGACCGTCACGCCCTTGCTCGCCACTTCCTGCGCCAGCGCCATCGTGAAGCCGTGCATGCCCGCCTTGGCGGCCGAGTAGTTGGTCTGGCCGGCCTGCCCCTTCTCGCCGTTGACCGACGAGATCTGGATGATGCGGCCCCAGCCCCTCTCGACCATGTCCGGCACCACCTGCTTGGTGACGTTGAACATGCTGTTGAGGTTGGTGTCGATGACGGCCTTCCAGTCGTCGGGCGTCATCTTCAGGAACATCCGGTCGCGCGTGATGCCGGCGTTGTTGACCAGCACGTCGATGGGTCCGTGCTCGGCCTTGGCCTTCGTGAAGGCGGCCACCGTCGAGTCCCAGTCGGCGACGTTGCCGACGGAGGCGTGGAACGTGTAGCCGAGCGCCTTCTGCTCGTCGAGCCACTTGTTGAAGTCACGGCTCGGACCGCAGCCGGCGATCACCTTGAAACCTTCCTTGGCCAGCCGCTGGCAGATCGCCGTGCCGATGCCGCCCATGCCGCCGGTGACGTAAGCCACTTTCTGTGTCATTGCTCGCTCCTGTTTCTCCGTGGGTGGATGTGCCGAGCGTCCCGCCGCGCCGCGTCGCGGTCAAGCGGGTTCGCCCGATGTTGTGCTCTCAGCGCTCGACGGCGAGCGCGACGCCCATGCCGCCGCCGATGCAAAGCGCCGCCAGCCCTTTCTTCGCGTCGCGGCGCTGCATCTCGTGCAGCAGCGTCACGAGGATGCGGCAGCCGCTGGCGCCGATCGGGTGGCCGATCGCGATCGCACCGCCGTTGACGTTGACCTTCGCGGGGTCGGCCTCGAGCACCCTGTTGACGGCGCAGGCCTGGGCGGCGAACGCCTCGTTGAGCTCGAACAGGTCGACGTCGCCGACGCTCCAGCCGGCGCGCGCAAGCGCCTTCTTCGACGCCGGCACCGGGCCCATGCCCATCGTCGCCGGGTCGAGGCCACTCGTGCCGTAGCTCGCGATGCGCGCGAGCGGCTTCAGGCCGAGCTCGGCCGCCTTCGTCGCGCTCATCACGACCACGGCGGCCGCGCCGTCGTTGATGCCCGACGCGTTGCCGGCGGTCACGCTGCCGGCCTTGTCGAACGCCGGGCGCAGGCCGGCGAGCGCGTCGGCGCTCGTGTTCTTGTTGATGAACTCGTCGCTGTCGAAGACGAGCGCATCGCCCTTGCGTTGCGGGATCGTCACGCCGACGATCTCGTCGCGGAATCGACCGGCCTCCTGCGCCGCCGCCGCCTTCTGCTGGCTGGCCAGCGCGAGCGCGTCCTGCATGTCGCGCGTGATGCCGTGCGCCTTCGCGACGTTCTCCGCCGTGATGCCCATGTGGTACTGGTTGTAGACGTCCCACAGGCCGTCGACGATCATCGAGTCGATCATCTTCCAGTCGCCCATGCGCTGGCCGTCGCGGCTGTTCAGCAGCACGTGCGGGCTGGCGCTCATGTTCTCCTGCCCGCCGGCGACGACGATCTCGCTGTCGCCGGTGGCCACCGCCTGTGCGGCGAGCATCACGGCCTTCAGGCCCGAGCCGCAGACCGCGTTGATCGTCAGCGCGGGCGTCTCCTTGGCCACCCCCGCCTTCATCATCGCCTGGCGCGCCGGGTTCTGGCCGGCGCCGGCGGCGAGCACCTGGCCCATGATCACTTCGCCGATCTGCGCCGGGTCGAGCCTGGCGCGGGCGATCGCCTCGCGGATCACGACCGCGCCGAGCTCGGTCGCGGCGGTTCTGGCGAGCGTGCCGCCGAACTTGCCGACCGCGGTGCGGGCAGCCGAGACGATGACGATGTCGCTCATGGGGAGTCTCCTTGGGTCGGGGTTGTCGATGACGGCTTCAGGCCTTCTGTTTGACGTAGCGGCCGGGCGCAGGTTCGATCGCCTCGTGGCCGTGGCCGCCGTACGTCTTCGGCGCCGGCACCAGCTTGCCGGCGTGCGGCTTCACCCAGGCGCTCCAGTCGGTCCACCAGCTGCCGGGGTGCTCGGTCGCGCCCTCGAACCACTCGCGAGCGCTCGGGGGCAGCTGCTCGTTCGTCCAGTGGCTGCGCTTGCCCTTGGCCGGCGGGTTGATGACGCCGGCGATGTGGCCGCTCGCGCCGAGCACGAATCGCTTCTTGCCCTTCAGGATCGCCGTGCTCGCGTACGCGGCCTCCCACGGCACGATGTGGTCTTCGCGCGACGCGTAGACGAACACCGGCGCCTCGATGCGGCCGAGATCGACCTTCTCGCCGCACGTGGTCAGCCGGCCGGGGATCTTCAGCTCGTCCTGCAGGTACGTGTGGCGCAGGTACCAGCAGTACATCGGCCCGGGCAGGTTGGTGCTGTCGCCGTTCCAGTACAGCAGGTCGAACGGCGGCGGCGATTCGCCCTTCAGGTAGTTGCCCACGACGTAGTTCCATACCAGGTCGTTCGGGCGCAGGAAGCTGAACGTCGTCGCCAGCTCCTTGCCCTTGAGCAGCCTGGGCCCGGCGGGCGCGTCGGCGCCGATCGTCATCTCGCGCAGCTGCACCGAGGCCTCGTCGACGAACAGGTCGAGGATGCCCGTGTTCGAGAAGTCGAGCAGCGTCGTCAGCAGCGTCAGGCTCGCCGCCGGCTGTTCGCCGCGCGCCGCGAGCACCGCGAGCGCGGTCGAGACGATCGTGCCGCCGACGCAGAAGCCGAGCATGTCCAGCGTCCTGCGCCCGGTGATCGCCTGCACGGCGCGGATCGCGGCAATCGGACCCTCCTCGATGTAGTCGTCCCACGTCTTGGCGGCGAGCGACTCGTCGGGGTTGCGCCAGCTCACGACGAAGGTGCGGTGCCCCTGCGCGACGGTGTAGCGGATGAAGGAGTTGTCGGGCTGCAGGTCGAGGATGTAGTACTTGTTGATGCACGGCGGCACGAACAGGAACGGCTTGTCGTGCACCTTCTCGGTCAGCGGCTTGTACTCGATGAGCTGGATCAGGTCGTTCTCGAACACCACCGCGCCCTCGGTGGTGGCCACGTTGCGTCCGACCTCGAACACGCTGGTGTCGGTCTGCGACACGTGGCCCTGCTGCAGGTCCTGCAACAGGTGCCGCATGCCGTGCGCGATGCTCTCGCCGCGCGTCTCGAGCGCCTTGCGCTGCGCCTCGGGGTTCAGCGCGAGGTAGTTGCTCGGGCTGGCGGCGTCGAGCCACTGCTGCACTGCGAAGCGCACGCGCTGGCGTGTCTTCTCGTCGCCCTCGAGCGACTCGGCCATCTGCAGCAGCGTGCGCGCGTTGAGCAGGTAGACCTGCGCGAGGTACGCGGCGGCAGGGTTGGCGGCCCAGTCCTGCGCGGCGAAGCGCCTGTCGGGCAGCGCGGCGGCCTGACCCTGCTGCGACTGGGCGCGATCGAGGGTCGCGTTCCACAGCAGCGTCGCTTCCTTCAGATAATCGGCCTGCAGGCGCGCGACGGCCTGCGTCGGCAGGCTCAGGCCGGAGAACGACTTCCAGATCTCGCCGACCGCCGAGCCGAATGCCTGGGCCGAGTCACCGAGCGCTGTCGGCGAGTTGCTGGTCTTCGGGGTCACCTTGGTCTCCATGGGGTCTACGGCGCGGCGGCAGCATGGAGCGTCGCCGGCGTTTTTGTTCACCCGAGTTGTACGCGACGATGCTTACCGCATGTTTGCGTGCGCTCTCATTGTCTGAAATTCACGACCCGTCCGATCGGAGTCCTGCCCGATGTACCTGGTTCCGATCGCCTGGATGTACGTTGTCTTGATGGTGGCCATCGTCGAGGCGACGGCACCGAACGGCACGTGGCTCGGTGCCCTCGTGATCATGTACGTGCTCGGCACGCCGGCGCGGCGGCGCGCGCGCCAGGCCGCCGAGGCCGCGGAAGCGCAGGCGGCGATCGCGGCGTCAGCCGGCGCGGCGCCAGATGGCCGCGACGTGGCGGCCGGTGACGCTGTCGCGACGGAACGAAAAGAACCTTGACCGGTCCTCGAAGGTGCACCAGCGCCCGCCACTGACGTCGACGACGCCGGCACGTGCCAGCCGCTCGCGCGCCAGTCCCGGCAGGTCGCAGCGCCAGCGCGCGCTGCCGTC
>JALOSD010000281.1 GCA_025458585.1 Burkholderiaceae bacterium
CGACACGACGGTATGGGTCGACCACCTGCGCCGTGGCGATCCGGGGCTTGTCGACTTGCTGGAGCGCTCGGCCGTCGTGATGCATCCGTTCGTGGTCGGTGGGATCGCTTGCGGAAGCCTGTGTGACCGCCAGTCGATTCTCGAACTGCTGCAGGATTTGCCTGCGGCCGTGGTGGCCCATAGCCACGAGGTCCTGCACTTCATCGAACGCCATGCCCTGCACGGCAAGGGCATCGGGTACGTCGACGTCCATCTGTTGGCCTCGGTGGCGTTGACCGAGGGCGCAAGACTCTGGACACGCGACCTGAAGTTGCGGCGGATGGCGGCAGCGCTGGGCCGCGCGTATCCCGAACCGACCCACTGAAGCTTCGATGGCCGCCCCGGCTATCACCCCCGCAGGTCGCTCCAGCCGCCGTCGGTGAAGGCCGGCGGTACGCCGGCGACGGCTCCGAAGCAAAGAAGCTGATCGAGCGAGCGAGTGTCGCGTGGCGGTCGGGTCGGCCAGTTCGCGACTCCGGTCAGCGGTCGTTCAGGCGGTCTCACCGTCGACCACCGCGAGCGACGGCCAGGCTCATCGCGGTGTCGGCGTCGAGCAGCTGCACGCCGGGGCAGGTCAGCGACAGTATCGCCACGTCGATGCCAGCGGCGTCCATGTCGGATATGCGCCGCTCGTCCGGGTCCTGCAGGCGTTCGTTCAGGTCACGGGCCCGCTGGGTCGGGCTTCGTCCGAAAAAGAGCCCCCGCGCCTTTCGGCTGCGGGGCGGCGGGTCTATCTCGACATCGTGCCCGTGGCGTGCGCGCTGCAGTCGGCGCTCGACAGGCTGATGGGCAAGCGCTTCGACGTGCAGGATGTGCCCGTCGACCGATCACTGCCACCCGAGCGGCGGCGCGTGCCGGTGCGACACCGCGTTGCGATGCAGGTCACGATGGTGGGCGCGCCTGTGCGGCCGGCGTTGGCGAGCGTCGATCACGACCGACCCCACTGGGGTGAACCGATCCCGAGCTGCACAGAGGGACGCAAGGCCGCGCTGCTGAACGGCACGCCGTCGAGACTCAAGCCATGGACGCGGCGAGCGGACGACGGCGGCAGGCATCGGCTGGCGACATCGCGTCGCCGGCCACCGACAATGCGGCATGTCTCAAGCCGCAGCCGGCGTGCGCGTGCTGGCGGTCATCCCGCCGATGACGCAGCTGAACACGCCGTACCCGTCCACCGCATACCTGACGGGATTTCTGCACTCGCGCGGCATCGACGCGAGGCAGTGCGACCTCGCTCTGGCGCTGGTGCTGGCGTTGCTGTCGCGTCACGGGTTGCAGGCGCTGCGCGACGAGCTACACCTCACGCGCGCCGCGGCCCGCGCGCCGCGCGTGACCGCGTTCCTCGATCGCTTCGAGGCCTACGAGGGCAGCATCGAGTGCGTCGTGGCCTTCCTGCAGGGCCGCGACCCCACGCTGGCACACCGCATATGCACGGGCGGCTTCCTGCCCGAGGGCGAGCGCTTCCGCGCGCTCGACGCCTACGCTTCCAGCGTGGCCGTTGGCGACGACGACCCGCTGGCCTGGGCCTTCGGCCGCCTGGGCACCACCGACCGCGCGCGCCACCTGGCCACGCTGTACCTCAACGACATCGCCGACGTCGTCAAGGACGGCATCGACCCTCGCTTCGAGTTTGTGCGCTACGCCGAGAAGCTGGCCGCCAGCCAGCCCACGTTCGACCCGCTCGCCGACGCACTCGCCGCGCCGCCCACGCTGCTGGATCGGTGGCTGCAGCAACTGGCGCGACAGGCGCTGGCCGAGCACGAGCCCGACGTGCTGTTGCTGAGCGTGCCGTTCCCGGGCGCGGTGTACGGCGCGCTGCGCATCGCGCAGGCGGCCCGCGCGGCGAGGCCGGGCGTGCGCATCGCGCTGGGCGGCGGCTACGTCAACACCGAGCTGCGCGAGCTGGCCGAGCCGCGGCTGTTCGACTTCGTCGACGCCGTCACGCTCGACGCCGGCGAGCGGCCGCTGCTTGCGCTGCTGGAGCATTGGGCCGGACGCCGCAGCTCCACCCGTCTGGTGCGCACGTTCACGCGCGTGGAAGGCGCCGTGCGCTACGCAACCTGGCAGGAGCCCGACGTGTCATTCGAGGACGTCGGCACACCCACCTGGGATGGCTTGCCACTGGACCGTTACCTCTCGCTGCTGGACCTGCTCAATCCCATGCACCGCCTCTGGAGCGACGGGCGCTGGAACAAGCTCACCGTGGCCCACGGCTGCTACTGGAAGAAGTGCAGCTTCTGCGACGTGGAGCTGGACTACATCGGCCGCTACGAGACTGCGAGCGCGCAGGTGCTGGCCGACCGCATCGAGACGATCGTCGCCGAGACCGGGCAGACCGGCTTTCACTTCGTCGACGAGGCCGCACCGCCGAAGGCGCTGAAGGCGCTGGCCGACGAGCTGTTGCGCCGCGGCACGCGCATCAGCTGGTGGGGCAACGTACGCTTCGAGAAGACCTTCACGCCGGCGCTGGCCGCGCGGCTGGCCCAGAGCGGCTGCATCGCCATCACCGGCGGCCTCGAGGTGGCGAGCGACCGGCTGCTGGCGCTGATGAACAAGGGCGTCACGGTGGACCAGGTGGCGCGCGTGACGAAGGCCTTCGCAGACCAGGGCGTGCTGGTGCACGCCTACCTGATGTACGGCTTCCCGACGCAGACCGTGCAGGACACGGTGGACGCGCTGGAGCTCGTGCGCCAGCTCTTCGCGGCCGGTTGCATCCACAGCGGCTTCTGGCACCGGTTCGTCTGCACCGTGCACTCGCCGGTGGGCAAGCGTCCGCAGGACTACGGCATCACCCTGCGCCCGCTGCCGCCGGGGCCGTTCGCGAAGAACGACGTCGGCTTCACCGACCCCACCGGTACCGACCACGATGCGCTGGGCGCGGGCCTGAAGAAGGCCATCTACAACTACATGCACGGCCTGGGGCTCGAGGAGGACGTGCGCGTCTGGTGGGACTTCCCGACGCCCAAGGCGCGCGTGGCGCGGCGGCGCATCGAGCGCGCGCTGGCCACGCCGACCACACCGACCATGAAAGCCGGACCGCGATGACGATGCCCGACCCAGACGCCGCTGACCGCGTCGAATGTCTGGACTGGATCGATTCTGTTGAAAGACTCGCTCCGCGGCTCGCAACTGCGCTGGCGCGCGCAAGTCGACCTCTGAGAGATCGACCCAGGATCGACGATCGCGGTCACGCCAAGGGGTAAAGGACCCCTCAGAAAGTGCTCTGAAGAGCCGTCGATGACTTGCTCAACAGAATCGGTCACGAGCGGTCGTCGGGAGAGGGTGGCTCTTTGGGGTCCTACCGTTCACTGGAGGACTCGTCGGATGGCATATACTGATGCTATATCCCAACCGGAGAGTTCCGCGATGAGCATCTCATCCGTCTTCACCAACAACCGATCGCAGGCCGTGCGTTTGCCTGCGGACGTGCGCTTGCCGGACGGCGTCAAGAAGGT
>JALOSD010000055.1 GCA_025458585.1 Burkholderiaceae bacterium
GCTGAGCCACCAGGACGTGTCGCACATCCCGCTGCACAACCAGATCATTCCGTGGGCGATGAAGACGAACGTCGACGTCGTCCACCGCGCGGACAATCGTATCGACATGCGCCTGGTCAAGGTCAATTGACCAGGCGTGACGTCGGTGCGGTTGCGGCGTAGGCTAACTTCCGGCCCGGCCGGAAGTTAAGCGGCGAAGCCGCGGGCCGAAGCCACAACCGCCCGCGGCCGCAGCCACGATCCCGGCGGAGCATTCGATGCGCCGCCGCACGCCCGCCGACCCTGCCGGGCCGCGCCGCCCACCGCGGTACAGTCCGCCCCTTCATGCTCGCGTTCATCCTCCGCCGCCTCGCCCAGGCCGTCGTCGTGTGGCCTTCATCGCCTTCATGCTGTTCCAGTACGTCGGCGATCCGGTGACGAACCTGCTCGGGCAGGACGCGACGCCCGAGCAGCGCGACCAGCTGCGCGCCGACCTCGGCCTCGACCAGCCGTTCCCGGTGCAGTTCGCGCGCTTCGTCGGCAACGCGGTGCAGGGCGAGTTCGGGCTCAGCCTGCGCCAGGGGCGCAAGGTGTCGGCGCTGATCGTCGAGCGTTTCCCGGCGACGATGGAACTCGCGCTCACCGCCGGCGTGCTCGCGTTGCTGGTGGGTATCCCGCTCGGCGTCTACGCGGCGCTGCGCCGCGGCACCTTCGGCGCCCAGGTCGCGATGTCGGCGTCGCTGCTCGGCGTTTCGCTGCCCACCTTCCTGATCGGCATCCTGCTGATCCTCGTGTTCGCCGTCGAGCTCAAGGTGCTGCCGAGCTTCGGCCGCGGCGAGGTCGTCGCCGTCGGGTGGTGGACGACGGGCTTCCTGTCGCCGGTGGGCTGGAAGCACCTGATCCTGCCGTCGATCACGCTGTCGGTGTTCCAGCTCGCGCTGATCATGCGCCTCGTGCGCGCCGAGATGCTCGAGGTGCTGCGCACCGACTACATCAAGTTCGCGAAGGCGCGGGGCCTGCCCAACCGCGCCGTCTACTTCGGCCACGCGCTGAAGAACACGCTGGTGCCCGTGATCACGATCACCGGCCTGCAGCTCGGCTCGCTGATCGCGTTCGCGATCATCACCGAGACCGTGTTCCAGTGGCCTGGCATGGGCCTGCTGTTCATCCAGGCGGTGCAGTTCGCCGACATCCCGGTGATGGCGGCGTACCTGTGCCTGATCGCGCTGATCTTCGTCGTCATCAACCTGATCGTCGACCTGCTGTACTTCGCCGTCGATCCGCGCCTGCGGATCGAGAAATCGGCCGCGGCGCACTGACCGTGGCGCTCACCCCCAGGAGAACCTCATGAAGCTGAAGACCACTGTCGTCGCCGCCGCGCTCGCGCTGGCGTTCGGGGTCGCGTCGGCCGCCACGCTGCGCGTGGCCAACCAAGGCGACGCGACGTCGATGGACCCGCACTCGCTCAACGAGTCGCTGCAGCTGAGCGTGACGGGCAACCTCTACGAGCCGCTGGTGGGCCGCGACGAGAAGCTCGCGCTGAAGCCCGCGCTCGCGACCGGGTGGCGGCAAACCTCGCCCACCGTGTGGCGCTTCGACCTGCGCAAGGGCGTCACCTTCCACGACGGCACGCCGTTCACCGCCGACGACGTCGTGTTCTCGTTCAAGCGCGCCGCCGGCGACGGCTCCGACATGAAGAGCTACACGGCGTCGGTCAAGGAGGTGCGCAAGATCGACAGCCACACCGTCGAGATCGAGACGACGGCGCCGTTCCCGATCCTGCCCGACGTGATCTCGCTCGTGTACATCATGAGCAAGAAGTGGTGCGAGGACAACAAGGCCGAGCTGCCGGTCGACCGCCGCAAGGGCATCGAGAACGCCGCGAGCTTCCGCGCCAACGGCACCGGGCCGTTCCGCCTGCGCGAGCGCCAGCCGACGCAGCGCACGACGATGCAGCGCAACCCGACCTACTGGGGCAAGATCGAAGGCAACGTCACCGAGGTGATCTTCACGCCGATCGGCAACGACGCCACGCGCGTCGCCGCGCTGCTGTCCGGCGAGATCGACCTGATGGAGCCCGTGCCGCTGCAGGACGTCGGCCGCATCCAGGGCAACGCGAACCTGAAGGTGATGCAGGGCCCCGAGCTGCGCACGATCTTCCTCGGCATGGACCAGAAGCGCGACGAGCTGCTGAGCTCGAGCGTGAAGGGCAAGAACCCGTTCAAGGACAAGCGGGTGCGCCAGGCCTTCTACCAGGCGATCGACATCGAGACGATCAAGACGCGCGTGATGCGCGGCGCGGCGACGCCGACCGGCCTGATGGTCGCGCCGGGCATCAAGGGCTTCGTGCCCGAGCTGAACAAGCGCCTGCCCTACGACCCCGACGGCGCGAAGAAGCTGCTCGCCGACGCCGGCTACCCGAACGGCTTCGAGGTCGGCATGAACTGCCCGAACGATCGCTACGTCAACGACGAGCAGATCTGCCAGGCGGTGGCGGCCAACCTCGCGCGCATCGGCGTCAAGGTCAACCTGGCGGCCGAGAGCAAGGCGACGTACTTCCCGAAGATCCTGCGCCGCGACACCAGCTTCTACCTGCTCGGCTGGACGCCGGGCACCTACGACTCGCACAACCCGCTGAACGCGCTGATGCACACGCCCAACGACAAGGGGCAGGGCCAGTTCAACCTCGGCAGCTACAGCAACGCGCGCGTCGACGAGCTGACGAACCTGGTGCAGAGCGAGACCGACGAGGCCAAGCGCAACGCGATGATCGCCGAGGCGTTCAAGGTCCACCAGGACGACGTCGGCCACATCCCGCTGCACCAGCAGGCGCTGGCGTGGGCGATGAAGAAGACCGTCGAGGTCGTGCAGCTGCCCGACAACTTCATGCCGTTCCGCTACGTCAACGTCAAGTGATGTCGTCGGCCCGTCCGTCGCCTCGCGGCGCGGACGGGCTTCTGCTCTGACTTTCCGACCGCATGCAAGCCGCGCTAAGCCGTTTCTTCGACGGCGACGTCTGGTACAGCTTCCGCACCTCGCCGGTGGCGATCGTCGCCGCCGCGATCGCGTTCGCGTGCATCTTCTGCGCGCTGTTCGCCGACTGGGTCGCGCCGCACAACCCGTTCGACCTCGCGTCGCTCGAGCTCGCCGACTCGCGGCTGCCGCCGGCGTGGCTCGAGGGCGGCACGACGAAGTACCTGCTGGGCACCGACGACCAGGGCCGCGACATCCTCTCGGCGCTGATGTACGGCGCGCGCATCTCGCTGTTCGTCGGCCTGGCGTCGGTCGTGCTCTCGGTGGTGATCGGCGTCGGCCTCGGGCTGCTGTCGGGCTTCGTCGGCGGCAAGACCGATGCCTTCATCATGCGCGTGTGCGACGTGATGCTGTCGTTCCCGGCGATCCTGATCGCGCTCTTGATCGACGGCGTCGGCCGCGCGCTGTTCCCGAACGCGCACGAGACGCTCGCGTTCGCGGTGCTGATCCTCGCGATCTCGCTGTCGGGCTGGGTGCAGTACGCGCGCACGGTGCGCGGCTCGACGCTCGTCGAGCGCAACAAGGAGTACGTGCAGGCGGCGCGCGTCGTCGGCGTCTCCCCGGGGCGCATCATGGTCCGGCACGTGCTGCCCAACGTGATGGGCCCGGTGCTGGTGCTGGCGACGATCCAGGTCGCGTCGGCGATCATCATCGAGGCGACGCTGTCGTTCCTCGGCGTCGGCGTGCCGCCGACGCAGCCGTCGCTGGGCACGCTGATCCGCGTCGGCAACGACTTCCTGTTCTCGGGCGAGTGGTGGATCACGATCTTCCCCGGCGTCGTGCTGGTGCTGATCGCGCTGAGCGTGAACCTGCTCGGCGACTGGCTGCGCGACGCCTTGAACCCCCGCCTGAGATGAGCCAGCCGCTGTTGGAGGTGAAGCACCTGCGCGTCGAGTTCCCGACGCGCCGCGGCACGCTGCTCGCGCTCGACGACGTGTCGTTTGACATCGCGCCGGGCGAGGTGCTCGGCGTCGTCGGCGAGTCGGGGGCGGGCAAGTCGCTGACCGGCGCGGCGATCATCGGGCTGCTCGAGCCGCCGGGGCGTGTCGCCGGCGGCGAGATCCGCCTCGAGGGCCAGCGCATCGACAACCTGCCGTACGAGCAGATGCGCGCGATCCGCGGGCGCAAGATCGGCGCCATCTTCCAGGACCCGTTGACGTCGCTGAACCCGCTGTACACGATCGGCCGCCAGCTCACCGAGACGATCCGCACCCACCTGCCGGTGAGCGAGGCCGAGGCGCGTCAGCGCGCGATCCGCCTGCTGCAGGAGACGGGCATCCCGGCGGCGGAGCAGCGCATCGACCAGTACCCGCACCAGTTCTCGGGCGGCATGCGCCAGCGCGTCGTGATCGCGCTCGCGCTCGCCGCGGAACCGCGGCTGATCGTCGCCGACGAGCCGACGACGGCGCTCGACGTGTCGATCCAGGCGCAGATCATTTCGCTGCTGAAGAAGCTGTGCAAGGTCCACGGCGCGGCGGTGATGCTGGTGACGCACGACATGGGCGTGATCGCCGAGACCTGCGACCGCGTCGCCGTGATGTACGCCGGGCGCGTCGTCGAGATCGGCCCGGTGCACGACGTGATCCACCGCCCGAACCACCCTTACACCGAAGGCCTGATGGGCTCGATCCCCGCGATGGACGAGGACCGCGAGCGGCTGCTGCAGATCGACGGCGCGATGCCGCGCCTGACCGCGATCCCCGCGGGCTGCGCCTTCAACCCGCGCTGCCCGAAAGCCGTCGACCGTTGCCGCCGCGACCGCCCCGACCTGATGAGCGCCGGCGCAACGCGCGCCGCCTGCTGGCTGCACGCCGAAGGAGCTGGCGCATGAGCGCCGTGGCCCAGGACACGCGCACGCTCGTCGAGGTGCGCGACCTCGCGAAGGTGTTCGATGTCTCGGCGCCGTGGCTCAACCGCGTCGTCGAGCGCAAGCCGCGCCAGTTCGTGCACGCCGTCGACGGCGTGAGCTTCGCGATCGAGCGCGGCAGGACGCTGGCGCTGGTGGGCGAGTCGGGCTGCGGCAAGAGCACGGTCGCACGGCTGCTCGTCGGGCTGTACGCGCCCACGCGCGGCTCGGTGCACTTCGACGGCACCGACACGGCGAGCGTCGACGGCGCGACGCTGCGCACGCTGCGCCGGCGCATGCAGATGATCTTCCAGGACCCGTACGCGAGCCTGAACCCGCGCTGGAAGGTGCTCGACATCGTCGCCGAGCCGCTGCGCGAGCACGGACTCGTGAAGGGCGACGGGGCGATCCACGACCGCGTCGTCGAACTGCTGCGCTCGGTGGGCCTCGCCGGCGCCGACACCGAGAAGTTCCCGCACCAGTTCTCGGGCGGGCAGCGCCAGCGCATCTCGATCGCGCGCGCGCTCGCCACCGGGCCCGAATTCCTCGTCTGCGACGAGCCGACGTCGGCACTCGACGTCTCGGTGCAGGCGCAGGTGCTCAACATCATGAAGGACCTGCAGCGCGAGCGCGGGCTGACGTACCTCTTCATCTCGCACAACCTGGCGGTCGTGCGCCACGTGTCGGACGACGTCGGCGTGATGTACCTCGGGCGGCTGGTCGAACTGGCGCCCAAGCGCGAGCTGTTCGCCGCGCCGCGCCATCCGTACACGCGCATGCTGCTCGACGCGATCCCCGACATCCACATGACGGGGCGCGCGCGCACGCCGGTGCAGGGCGAGGTGCCGAACCCGCTGAACCCGCCGAGCGGCTGCGCCTTCCACCCGCGCTGCCCGCACGCCAACGAGCGCTGCAGCCGCGAGCGCCCGGCCCTGACGAACTTCAGGGGCGTCCAGGTGGCCTGCCACGCCGTCGAGGAAGGGCGGATCTGACGCGTCGCGCGACGCGGCCGGTCAATCCGGCAGCAGGTGCTCGCCGGCGAAGAGCTGGGTGGTCGTTTCGCGGTCGCGCACGACGTGGGCGCGGCCGGCGTCGACCATGACCTCGGCGGCGCGCGCTCTGGTGTTGTAGTTGCTCGCCATCACCATGCCGTAGGCCCCGGCCGACAGCACGGCGAGCACGTCGCCCGGCGCGACGGCGAGCGCGCGGTCGCGCCCGAGCCAGTCGCCCGACTCGCACACCGGGCCGACGACGTCCCACACGCTCGGCGTGCCGTCGCGCTCGACGCACGGCACGATGCCCATCCACGCCTCGTACATCGCCGGGCGCACGAGGTCGTTCATCGCGGCGTCGACGATGCAGAAGTTCTTGTGCGCCCCCGGCTTCAGGTACTGCACCTCGGTGAGCAGCACGCCGGCGTTGCCGACGATCGAGCGCCCGGGCTCGAGCAGGAGCTCGCGCGCGCCGTGGCCGCGCGCGTCGATGCGTTCGAGCAGGGCGCGCACGAGCGCGTCTGCGGCGGGAGGCTGCTCGTCGGTGTAGGTGATGCCCAGCCCGCCGCCGAGGTCGAGGTGGTGCAGGGCGATGCCTTCGGCCTCGACCGCCTCGACGAGGTCGAGCACGCGGTCGAGTGCGTCGAGGTACGGTGCGAGTTCGGTGATCTGCGAGCCGATGTGGCAGTCGATGCCGCGCACGTCGATGCCCGGCAGTTCGGCGGCACGGCGGTACACGGCCAGCGCCTCGTCGTGCACGACGCCGAACTTGTTGTCGCGCAGGCCGGTGGAAATGTACGGGTGCGTGCGCGCGTCGACGTCGGGGTTCACGCGCACGCTGACCGGCGCGCGCGTGCCGAGCGCGCGCGCGACGTCGTCGAGCCGGTCGAGCTCGGCGAGGCTCTCGACGTTGAAGCAGCGCACGCCGGCCTGCAGCGCGCGCACCATCTCCGCGCGCGTCTTGCCGACCCCCGAGAACACGACGCGCGACGCCGGGGCGCCGGCCGCGAGCACGCGCTCGAGCTCGCCCGCCGAGACGATGTCGAAGCCGCAACCCTCGGCGGCGAGCGTCTGCAGCACCGCGAGGTTCGAGTTCGCCTTCATCGCGTAGCACAGCAGGTGCGACCGGCCGGCGAGCGCGCGTTCGTAGCGGCGTGCGGCGTCGCGCATCGCGGCGCGCGAGTAGACGTACAGCGGCGTGCCGTGCGTGCGCGCGAGCGCGTCGAGCGCGACGTCTTCGAGATACAGCGTGCGGCCGCGGCGGTGCAGCCAGGGAGCGCCGGGCAGCGTCATCGTGCGGGCGCCGACGCGGCCGCTGCCGACGGCAGCGTCAGCGGGCCCTTCTGGCCGCAGCCGGCCAGCGCGCCGAGTGCGCCCACGAAGACGAGCAGCGATACGCCCACGGCCGTCGTGGCGAGGCGCGAACGCGCACGAGGCGCGCGCGGGCTGCTCGCTACACTGCGTGGCCTTTGCATCATCTGCAGGATTCTATCGACCATGTCCGAGCCGACCGACGTCACGCCGCTGAGCGACGCCGAGTACCACCGCCTGAGCGGCGCGCTGCTCGCCGCCGTCGAGGCGACGGTCGACCGCTGGCTCGACAACGACGTGATCGACATCGACGCGCAGCGCACCGGCGGCCTGCTCGAGCTCGTGTTCCCGGGCGGGCGGCGCATCGTGCTGAACACGCAGCCGCCGCTGCACGAGGTCTGGCTCGCGGCGCGCCAGGGCTACCACTTCCGCCACGTCGGCGGGCGTTGGATCGAGCGCGACGGCGGTGAGTTCTTCGACGTGCTGTCGGCGAGCGCAAGCGAGGTCGCGGGGCGGCCGCTGCGCTTCGCGCCGGCCTGAACGGCGCGGCCTACCGGCGGAACAGGTCGAGGATGCTGCGCCGCTCGTCGTCGCTCGGCGCTTGCGGCGCCTCGGCGTCGAGGCCGAGGCTCGGCACGCCGGCGCTGCCGGCGAACTCGGCGTAGGCCCAGTCGCCGCCGTTGTCGACGACGCCTGGCGGCGGCTGCAGCGGCGCCACCGGCACGCCCTTGAGCGCGTGCGCCATGTAGTCGATCCACACCGGCAGCGCCAAGCCGCCACCCGTCTCGCGGCTGCCGAGCTTGCGCGGCGTGTCGTAGCCGACCCAGGCGGCGGCCACGACGGTGGGCTGGAAGCCGACGAACCAGGCGTCCATCGAGTCGTTCGTCGTGCCGGTCTTGCCGTAGAGGTCGGGACGGCGCAGCGTGGCCTGCGCGCGCGCGGCGGTGCCGCTGCGCGTGACCTCCTGCAGCAGGCTGGACGTGATGAAGACGTTGCGTTCGTCGATGGCGCGCTTGTTCCCGTCGAACGTGACCGTCGGGGCCTCGAACAGCACGCGGCCCTTGTCGTCGACGATGCGCTGGATCAGTGTCGGCTCGACGCGGTAGCCACCGTTGGCGAACACCGCGTAGCCGGCGGCCATCTGCAGCGGCGTGACGCTGCCCGCGCCGAGCGCCATCGTGAGGAAGGGCGGGTGGCGCTGAGCGTCGAAGCCGAAGCGCGTGACCCACTGCTGCGCCACCTCGGGACCGATCGCCTGCAGCAGCCGGATCGACACCATGTTCTTAGACTTCGCGAGCGCGGTGCGCATCGACATCGGGCCTTCGAACTGGCCGTCGTAGTTCTTCGGCTCCCACGGCTGGCTGCCAGTGTCGCTGGCGGCGAAGAACAGCGGCGCGTCGTTGATGACGGTCGACGGCGTCACCCCCTGCTCGAGCGCTGCCGAGTAGATGAACGGCTTGAACGCCGAGCCCGGCTGGCGCCAGCCGTGCGTGACGCGGTTGAACTTGCTCTTGCGGTAGTCGAAGCCGCCGACCATCGCGCGCACCTGGCCGTTGCGCGGGTCGAGCGCGACGAACGCGCCCTCGACCTCGGGCATCTGCGTCAGCACCCAATCCCCCTTGGGTAGCTGCATCGCGCGCACGATCGCGCCGCGGCGGATCTGCTTGCCCGCCGCGGCCTTGTCGGACAGACCCGACGCGACCGGCCTCAACCCGTCGCCGGTGACGGTGATCGTCTCGCCCGACTGCAGCATCGCGACGACGCGCCGCGGCGACGCCTCGAGCACGACGACGGCGCGCAGCTCGTCGTTGTCGGGGTGCTCGGCCAGCGCCTCGGCCACGCGCAGGTCGAGCGCGTCGGGGTCCGTGGGCAGGTCGACGAAGGCTTCGGGGCCGCGGAAGAACTGGCGGCGCTCGAAGTCCATCAGGCCCCGGCGCAGCGCGCGGTGGGCGGCCATCTGGTCGTTCGAGGCGATCGTCAGCATCACGTGCAGGCCGCGGCTGTAGGCCTCGTCGCCGTACTGCGCGAACACGAGCTGGCGCGCGGTCTCGGCGGCGTGTTCGGCATGTACCGCGATCTCGGCGGGCCTGCGGTAGTGCAGCGGCTCGGCGCGCGCCGCGGCGTGCGTCGCCTCGTCGATGAAGCCGACGTCGAGCATGCGGTCGAGGATGTAGCGCTGGCGCTGCTGCGCGCGCTGCGGGTTGACGAACGGGTTGTACGCCGACGGCGCCTTCGGCAG
>JALOSD010000282.1 GCA_025458585.1 Burkholderiaceae bacterium
GAGCAAGCACGCGGGCCGCAACATGAAGTGAAGCCTGCAGCCTCGACAGATTTACAACCCGCAGGCCGAGCCGCTCATGTCACGGCGAAGGCAACATCACCTGGGCGAGATCCGAAGCGCGAAGGTGACTGCGGCGGGGTATGGGGCGCAGCACGCGTGCAAGGACATGTTCGGAACGTGAGAGGCCCGTCTGCGCAGCCCTTGTCGGGGCAAGCCGGCTCATATAAGCCCAAGGCGACGTTGAGCGGTGCGCAGCGGGAGTCCGAGGGGATCGTAGTACTACACGCCCAGGCGCAAGCCGAGGTGACGAAGGCCGTGCGGCATAACGCGGCTGGAGGGAAGGGTCCCTGCGGTGGTCATGCTGCGATAGCGGGTAAGAGTGAGGGATTGGCCGGCAAGACCGGACCTAAGCACCCCGTCGGCTTAGAGCCGATTGCAAAAGCTCGACAACTGCCAAGGCAGCTTTGGGCCGCAACCAAGCGGGCACCGGGTGGGCGACTGCGTGTGAAGAAGGACCCATCTTGCGGGTTTGACCGCCTGCAAGCAACACGTTGCTCGGCACCTGAACCGGCGCAGTCCCTGCTCGCAGGAGCAGGTCCGCACAATGTTGCGTGCCGACGACCACTGGTAAGCCGTGTGCGGGAAATCCGCATGCACGGTTTGAGCGGGGGTGTTGGCTTCGTTATCGACCTCACGGCCTGACAACGGGCCAACATCGACCAATGAACGCTCCCGACCTGCTCGCGCTGATGGATCATCTGGGTGCAGCCGCCCGAGCGGCGTCAACCGTGATGGCGGCCGCGTCGACCGCCGCCAAGGATGCGGCCCTGCTTGCGCTCGCGCGCCGGCTGCGCGGCGACGTGGCGGCGCTGCACGAGGCCAACGCGCGCGACGTCGCCGCGGCCCAGGCTGCCGGGCTTGCCGCGCCGATGATCGATCGCCTGCGCCTGACGCCGAAGGTCGTCGAAACGGTGGCGCAGGGCTGCGAGCAGATCGCCGCGATGCCCGACCCGATCGGCGAGATCGACGGCGTCAAGCGCCGCCCGAGCGGCATCGCGGTGGGCCGCATGCGCGTGCCGCTGGGTGTGTTCGGCATGATCTACGAGAGCCGGCCGAACGTCACGATCGAAGCCGCGTCGCTGGCGATCAAGAGCGGCAACGCCTGCATCCTGCGCGGCGGCTCGGAGGCGATCCACTCGAACCGCGCGCTGTGGCAGCGCGTGCAGGCCGCGCTCGCCGACGCCGGCTTGCCGCGCGAGGCGGTGCAGTTCGTCGAGACGACCGACCGCGCCGCGGTGGGGCGCATGATCGCGATGCCCGAACACGTCGACGTCATCATCCCGCGCGGCGGCAAGGGGCTGATCGAGCGCATCGCCGCCGAGGCGAAGGTGCCGGTGATCAAGCACCTCGACGGCAACTGCCGTGCAACGCTGCCGAGTCGCTGCTCGTGCACGCGCGCCAGGCCGAGGCGTTCCTGCCGCGCATCGGCGCCGTGTTCGCGGCCAAGGGCGTCGAGATGCGCTGCTGCCCGCGCAGCAGGGCGATCGTGCAGGCCGTGCCGGGCGCCAGGCTCGTCGACGCGACCGAGCAGGACTGGGCCGAGGAGTACCTCGCGCCGATCATCAGCGTGAAGGTCGTCGACTCGCTCGACGAGGCGATCGCGCACGTCAACCGCTACGGCTCGCACCACACCGACGCGATCCTGACGACGAACCACCCGAACGCGATGCGCTTCCTGCGCGAGGTGGACTCGGCGAGCGTGATGGTCAACGCCAGCACGCGCTTTGCCGACGGCTTCGAGTACGGGCTGGGCGCCGAGATCGGCATCAGCACCGACAAGTTCCACGCCCGCGGCCCGGTGGGCCTCGAGGGGCTGACGTCGCTGAAGTGGGTCGTGCTCGGCCAGGGCGAGATCCGCACCTGAGCGCCGTGCCCGCACGCGCTCCGGGCTGCGCCGCGCGATGACGGTCGCCGAGCTCGCACCGGCGCTCGTTGCCGCCGTGCTGGTGCTGTGGGCGCTCGGCGCGCACAACCGCCTCGTGCGGCTGCGCAACGCGATCCGCGCCGCGTGGGAGCAGATCGACGAGTCGCTGCGCCGCCGCCACGAGGCGCTGCCGGCGCTGCTCGCGGCGCTGCGCGAGCCGCTCGCCGCCGAGCACCCCACGCTCGACGCGGTGGCCGACGCGCTCGCGCAGCAGCGCGTCGCCACCGACGCGCTGCGCGCGACCCCCGTCGGCGCCGAGACGGCGGCGTTCCTGCGCGCCGACGGCGTGCTCGCGTCGTCGATCGCGCGGCTGCTCGCGCTGCTCGACCAGCAGCCGGCGCTGCGCGAGCGCGACGACGTCGCCGCCTGGCTGCGCGAACTGCACGACAGCGACCTGCGCCTGGCCTTCGCGCGCCAGGCGTTCAACGACGCGGTCGACGCCTACAACGCCGCGCTGGCGCAGTTTCCGACGCGGCTGCTGCGCCCGCTGTTCGGCTTCGTCGCCGGCCGGCGGCTCTAGGCGATCCGGCGCGCCCGGGCCGACGACCACGGGGAATTCCCGTTGGCGTATCGCCCGCGATATCGCAGATTGCGGGGCGGGCGGCCGCGGGCCGATCCGCAGACGTCAGGAGGTCGTGGATGAAGTCGTTGTTCCTCGCGCGGAGCCTGCCGGTCGTGGCCGGCGTCGTGCTGTTCTCGGGCGCCGGCGCTTCGGCGCAGGACGCGAACGCGCTGTACACGCGGGCGCTGGCCGCCACCTGTGCCAACTGCCACGGCACGAGCGGGCGGGCGATCGACAACTCCGAGGTGCCGGGGCTCGCGGGTATGCCGGCGGCCTACCTCGCCGCGCAGATGCAGGCGTTCAAGAAGGGCGAGCGCCCCGCCACCGTGATGCACCAGCTCGCCAAGGGCTACACCGACGAGCAGATCCAGCAGATCGCCGCCTACTTCGCGGCGCAGAAGAAGTGAAGGGGGCGGCGATGCAGCGGCGTGAATGGTTGCGGGGCGCGGCAGCGCTCGGGGGCGTCGGCGCGCTCGGCCTGTCCGGGTGCGCGAGCGTCGGTGGGCCACCGTCGAAGGCGCGCGTGCTCGTCGTCGGCGGCGGCTACGGCGGCGCGACGGCGGCCAAGTACGTGCGCCTGATGTCGGGCTACACGATCGACGTCGTGCTCGTCGAGCCGAACGAGGCCTTCGTCAGCTGCCCGATCAGCAACCTCGTGCTCGGCGGTTCGCGCACGATGGCCGACATCACGGTGCCGTACAGCGGCCTGACGAAGAACCACGGCGTGCGCGTCGTCAAGGACATGGTCGCGGGCATCGATCCGGCGAAGAAGGTCGCCACGCTCGCCTCGGGCCCGACGATCGCCTACGACAAGCTGATCCTCTCGCCGGGCATCGACCTGCAACTCGACACCGTCGAGGGCTTGCGCGCGGCCAACGCCGACGGCCGCGTGCTGCACTCGTGGAAGGCGGGGCCTGAGACGGCGGCGCTGCGCCGCCAGCTCGAGGCGATGCCCGACGGCGGCGTGTACGTGCTGTCGATTCCGCTCGCGCCGTACCGCTGCCCGCCGGGGCCGTACGAGCGCGCGTGCCAGGTGGCGAGCTACTTCAAGTCGCGCAAGCCGCGCTCGAAGGTGATCGTCGTCGACGCGAACCCCGACGTCACGTCGAAGCCGGCGCTGTTCAAGAAGGCGTGGGCCGACCTGTACCCCGGCATCGTCGAGTACCGGCCGGGCCACAAGGCGGTCGCGGTCGACGCGGCGACGAAGACGCTGAAGTTCGAGGTCGGCGACGACGTGAAGGGCGACGTGCTCAACGTCGTGCCGCAGCAGCGCGCCGGGCTGGTGGCGGTGCAGGCGGGCCTGGCGACGGCCAACGCGCGCTGGTGCCCGGTCGACTTCCTCAGCTTCGAGTCGACGGTGGCCAAGGACGTGCACGTCATCGGCGACTCGATCCTGCTCGCGCCGGCGATGCCCAAGAGCGGCCACATGGCCAACAGCCACGCGAAGGTGACGGCGGCAGCG
>JALOSD010000283.1 GCA_025458585.1 Burkholderiaceae bacterium
GCCTCCGCCTGCGGTAGCACCTGCCGCAGCAGCACTTCGCACTCGTCCTGGCTCATCACGCGCGGCACCGGATAGTTGAAGTTGGCCTCGTGGCACGCCGCCTGCGCGAGCGTCGGGATGTCGGCGTCGCGCAGTGCGTCGAGCCGGCGCGGGATGCCGACGCGGTCGCCGAGCGCCTGCACGGCGTCGATGAAGCGCTGCGCCTGCGTCATCTCGTCGGCCTCGCCGTCGGTCTTGCTGCCGGCCGCGCCGATGCGCCGCGCGAGCTCGGCCAGGCGCGGCGCCGCCGCCTCGAGCGAGAAGCGCAGCACCGGCGGCAACATGATCGCGTTGGCCAGGCCGTGAGGCGTGTGGTACAGGCCGCCGAGCTGGTGCGCGATCGCGTGCACGTTGCCGACGTTGGCGCGCGTGAACGCCATGCCGGCCCAGGTCGACGCGAGCGCCATGCGCTCGCGCGCGGCCAGGTCGTCGCCCTGCGTGTAGGCCTGCGGCAGGTTCTCGAAGATCGCGGCGACGGCGGCGAGCGCGAGGCGGTCGGTCGCCGGCGTCGCCCACGCGCTGATGTAGGCTTCGACCGCATGCGTCAGTGCATCCATCCCGGTGGCGGCGGTCACCGCCGGCGGCAGCCCGGTCATCAGCGTCGGGTCGAGCGCGGCCATGTCGGGCACGATGCGCGTGTCGGCGACGACGAGCTTGCGGTGGTGCTCGGGGTCGGAGATCACCGCCGCCACCGTGACCTCCGAGCCGGTGCCGGCGGTGGTCGGCACGGCGTAGATCGGCACCGGGCCGCGCCGGCCGCGGAAGTAGCCGGCCAGCGCCTGCGGCGGCTTGCGGTTCGCCGCCGCGAGCGCGATCACCTTGGCCGCGTCGATGACCGAGCCGCCGCCGACCGCGAACACGGCGTCGCAGCGCCGGCGCCGCATCACGTTCAGGCCGCGCTCGACGACCGGGATCGGCGCGTCGGGCGTGACCTCGTCGAACACGACGACCTCGCTGCCGGCGGCCGCGAGCGCCTCGGTCAGCGGCGCGATCAGGCCCAGCTTCGCGATCACGGCGTCGGTGACGACGAGGACGCGGCGGTGGCCGAAGTCGCCCACCGCGCGCGCGAGCCGCACCGCGGCGCCGGGGCCCACCATCAGCAGCGGCTGCGGAATCGGCACGAACCTCGTCACGACACCCGCCGCGCGCTTGATGGCCGGCAGGCCCATCGTGCGCGCCATGTCGCCGATCAAATCGCTGATCACCATAGTTCTCCATCATTCGGGTTGGGGATACCACGCCGCAGCGCGGCCGCAAAGGCGAGAGTATGAAGACCGTCGTCAGCATCAGCCTCGGGTCGGCCCGTCACGACTTCGATTTCACCACCCGTTTCCTCGGCACGCGCCTGCGCGTGCGGCGTCTCGGCACCAACGGCAGCCTCGCGCGTGCGCGCAAGCTCGTCGAGCAATGGGACGGCGAGGCGGCGGCGATCGGCGTCGGCCTCGTGAAGGACAGCGAGGGCATCGGCTCGCGCGTCGACGGCCAGGCCGAGCGCCTCGTCGCTGCGGCCGACCGCACGCCGGTGACCACCGGCGCGCGCCTGGCCGACCTGCTGCAGGAGTGGGCGGTGCGCCACGCGCAGGCCGAGCTCGGCCACTACTTCGACAACGCGCGCGTGCTGTTCTTCTCCGGCGTCGCCAGCCGCAAGCTCGTGCAGACGATGTCGGAGTACACGGAGAACATGCGCTTCGCCGACCCGGTGCTGCAGCTCGGCGTGCCCAAGCTGCTCGGCTCGGTCGACGCGCTTCAGCTGTACGCCAGCGGCGCGCACCTCGTCGCCGAGTGGGTGCCGCCGCGGTTCACCCCGGCGCCGCTGCTGGCGCAGTGGAGCCGGCACGTGCTGCGCCACGCGCTGCACAAGTGCACCGTCGTCGTCGCGCCGGTGCACGAGCTCGACGGCTTCGGCGCCGCCGAGCTCGCGGGCAAGACGGTGGTGACCTCCACCGTCAGCGACCAGCGGCTCGCCGCGCTGCGCCGCAAGGGCGTGCAGATGGTGATCGACGGCGCGCCGGTGATCGGCGGCCACGTCGTCGCGCCCGACCTGCTGCACGCGATGATCGTCGCCGTGCAGCGCAGGCCGCCGCAGCAGATCCTCGAGGACGATCTGCTCGAGATCCTCGCCGGCCTTCAGCTCGCGCCTCGCATCCTGCACCCGAACGGCTTCAAGCGCGTCAACCGCTTCGCGTTCGTGATCCATCCGCTGTCGCAGGAGTACTTCAAGGTCGTCAAGCCGGTCGAGGTCCTGTCGCAGGTCTCGCCGCCGCTGTTCATGGACACGCTCGAGAAGGTGATGGCCTACGCGCCGCCGTTCGTCTACTCGACCGTGACCGGCATTCGCAGCCCGACCGGCGTCGAGGCCGAGGGCTGGCTGATCAGCGTCGGCGGCACGCCGCACGAGATCATGAGCCACCCGCCCGAGTTCACCTACAAGCGGCTGCTCGCCGCCGCCGACATGGCCAAGCGGCTGGGCGCCCAGATCATGGGGCTGGGCGCCTTCACGAAGGTCGTCGGCGACGCCGGCGTGACGGTGGCGCGCCGCGCGCCGCTGCCGATCACGACCGGCAACAGCTACAGCGCCTCGGCCGCGCTGTGGGCCGCGCACGACGCGCTGCTGCGGCTGGGCGGCCATGGTCGTCGGGGCCACCGGCGCGATCGGCGCCGCGTGCTCGCGGCTGCTGGCGCGCGCGGCCGAGGAGATCTACCTGGTCTCGCCCGAGACGGCCAAGCTGCTGGCGCTGAAGGAGTCGATCCTGAAGGAAAGCCCGGGCGCCATCGTGCACCTGGCCGCGCGCACCGACCGCCATCTGGGCTCGATGGACATGGTCGTCACCGCCACGTCGGGTGCGGGCAAGAAGGTGCTCGACATCATGAAGGTCAAGCCTGGCTGCGTGATCACCGACGTCGCGCGCCCGCTCGACCTGCCGCCGGAGGAGGTGCTCAAGCGCCCCGACGTGCTCGTCATCGAGTCGGGCGAGATCCAGCTGCCCGGCGAGCCGGCGATGAAGAACATCGGCCTGCCGCGAGGGGTGACATACGCCTGCCTGGCCGAGACGATCGTGCTCGCGCTCGAGGGCCGGTTCGAGAACTTCACGGTCGGCCGCAACATCGAGTGGGAGAAGGTGCGCGAGATCTACCAGCTCGGCCTCAAGCACGGCATGAAGCT
>JALOSD010000284.1 GCA_025458585.1 Burkholderiaceae bacterium
CATCGCGCAGGGCATCGCCACCGGCGGCATCGAGTACTACCTGCCGCTGTTCTTCGACCAGACGGCGACGATCTTCGATCACCTGGGAGAGCACGCAAGCTTGGTGCTGCACGGCGAAGTCGACCGTGCGCTCGACAGCTTCTGGCACGACACGCGCGAGCGCCACCGTTTCCTGCAGCACGACCCCGAGCGGCCCATCCTGCCGCCCGAGGCGATCTTCCTGCGCCCCGAGGAGTTCTTCACCCGCACGCAGCCGCACGCCACCCTCGCCGTGCGCGGCGACGGCGAGGTCGACTGGGCGCGCCCGCTGCCGCCGGTAGCGATCGAGCGCGGCACGCCCGATCCGCTGAGGGCGCTCGAAAGTCACCTGCACGCGACGCTGCACCGCGTGCTGCTCGTGGCCGAGAGCGAGGGCCGGCGCGAGACGATCCTCGACCTGCTGCGCGACCACGGCCTGACCGTGCCCCCCGTCGACAGCCTGCAGGCCTTCGAGGAGGGCGACGCGCGCATGGCGATCGCCGCCGCGCCGCTGGCCGAGGGCTTCTTCTGGCACGAGCCCGCCGACGGGCACGTGATCCAGTTCATCACCGAGACGGAACTCTTCGCCAGCACGCGCGAGGCGCGCCGGCGCCGCCGGCAGGAGCAGACCAGCGACGTCGACGCGCTGATCAAGGACCTGTCGGAGCTCAACGTCGGCGACCCGGTGGTGCACCTGAACCACGGCATCGGCCGCTACCGCGGGCTGATCCACATCGACCTCGGCGAAGGCGATTCGGAGTTCCTGCACCTCGAGTACGCCGACAAGGCCACGCTGTACGTGCCGGTGGCGCAGCTGCACCTGATCAGCCGCTACACCGGGGTGAGTGCCGACGAGGCGCCGCTGCACAGGCTCGGCTCGGGGCAGTGGGAGAAGGCCAAGCGCCGCGCCGCCGAGCAGGTGCGCGACACCGCCGCCGAGCTGCTGAACCTGTACGCGCGCCGCGCCGCGCGCCAGGGCCACGCGCACCCGTTCAGCGTGCACGACTACGAGGCCTTCGCCGCCAGCTTCGGCTTCGAGGAGACGGCCGACCAGCGCGCCGCGATCCACGCCGTGATCCACGACATGACGGCGCCGAAGCCGATGGACCGCCTGGTGTGCGGCGACGTCGGCTTCGGCAAGACGGAGGTGGCGCTGCGCGCGGCCTTCGTCGCGGTGGCAGGCGGCAAGCAGGTGGCGATCCTGGCGCCGACGACGCTGCTGGCCGAGCAGCATTACCAGACGATCAGCGACCGCTTCGGCAAGTGGCCGGTCAAGGTGGCGGAGCTGTCGCGCTTTCGCAGCCAGAAGGAAGTGAAGACCGCGCTCGAGGGGCTCGCCGACGGCAGCGTCGACATCGTGATCGGCACGCACCGGCTGCTGAGTTCCGACGTGAAGTTCGCGCGCCTCGGGCTGCTCGTCATCGACGAGGAGCACCGCTTCGGCGTGCGCCACAAGGAGGCGATCAAGGCCTTCCGCAGCGAGGTCGACGTGCTCACGCTCACCGCCACGCCGATCCCGCGCACGCTGGGCATGGCGCTCGAAGGCCTGCGCGACCTGAGCGTGATCGCGACCGCGCCGCAGCGGCGGCTGGCGATCAAGACCTTCGTGCGCAACGAGCACAACGGCGTGATCCGCGAGGCCGTGCTGCGCGAACTGAAGCGCGGCGGGCAGGTGTACTTCCTGCACAACGAGGTCGAGACGATCCTCAACCGCCGCGACAAGCTCGCCGAGCTGTTGCCCGAGGCGCGCATCGGCGTCGCCCACGGCCAGATGCCCGAGCGCGAGCTCGAGCGCGTGATGCGCGACTTCGTCGCGCAGCGCCACAACGTGCTGCTGTGCTCGACGATCATCGAGACCGGCATCGACGTGCCGACCGCGAACACGATCGTCATCAGCCGCGCCGACAAGTTCGGCCTCGCGCAACTGCACCAGCTGCGCGGGCGCGTGGGCCGCAGCCACCACCAGGCCTACGCCTACCTGCTGGTGCCCGACCTCGAGGGCCTCTCCAAGATCGCGGCGCAGCGGCTCGACGCGATCCAGCAGATGGAGGAGCTCGGCAGCGGCTTCTACCTCGCGATGCACGACCTCGAGATCCGCGGCGCGGGCGAGGTGCTGGGCGAACACCAGAGCGGCAACATGCAGGAGGTCGGCTTCCAGCTGTTCAACGAGATGCTCGCCGAGGCCGTGCGTTCGCTGAGGGCCGGGCGCGAGCCCGACCTGCTCGGACCGCTGTCGGGCGTGTTCGGCTCGACCGAGATCAACCTGCACGCGCCGGCCCTGCTGCCCGACAGCTACTGCGGCGACGTACACGTGCGCCTGAGCCTGTACAAGCGGCTGGCCACCGCCGACCGCGCCGAGGCGATCGACGCGATGCTCGAGGAAATCACCGACCGCTTCGGCAAGCTCCCCGCCCAGGGGCAGACGCTGTTCGACACGCACCGCCTGCGCGTGCTGGCGAAGAGCTACGGCGTGGCCAAGGTCGACGCCGGGCCGCAGGTCATCGTGATCACGTTCCGCCCCAACCCGCCTGTCGACGCGCTGCGCATCATCGAGCTGGTGCAGAAGAACCGCGCCGTCAAGCTGGCGGGCAACGAGAAGCTGCGCATCGAACGCCCGATCGCCGACCCGAAAGAGCGTGCGCAG
>JALOSD010000285.1 GCA_025458585.1 Burkholderiaceae bacterium
CCGCAGGACTTCGACCGCGTCTACGTGCGCTCGCGCAGCGGCGAGATGGTGCCGCTGTCGGGGCTGATCCGCACCCGCTACGTCGCGGCGCCGAAGCTGATGGAGCGGTTCAACGGCTTCCAGGCGGTGAAGGTCACCGGCTACGCGGCCGAGGGCTACAGCTCGGGGCAGGCGCTGGCCGCGATGGAAGAGATCGCCGCACAGGCGCTTCCCGAGGGCTTCTCGTACGCCTGGGCCGGGCAGGCGCTGCAGGAGAAGGCCTCGGGCAGCACCTCGGCGATCGCGTTCGTCGCCGGGCTGATCGTCGTCTTCCTGCTGCTGGCCGCGCAGTTCGAGAAGTGGACGCTGCCGCTGGCGGTGCTGCTGACCGTGCCGGTGGCGATCCTCGGCGCGCTGCTGCTCACCTGGGTGGTGGGGCTCGAGAACGACGTGTACTTCCAGGTCGGCCTGGTGACGCTGGTGGGCCTGTCGGCCAAGAACGCGATCCTGATCTGCGAGGTCGCGATCGAGCACGTGCGCGCCGGCATGCCGGTGATGGAGGCGGCGCTGGAGGCGGCGCGCGCGCGGCTGCGCGCGATCGTGATGACGTCGCTGGCCTTCGGCCTGGGCTGCGTGCCACTGGCCATCGCCAGCGGCCCGGGGGCGAACAGCCTGCGCGCGATCGGCACCGGCGTGATCGGCGGCATCCTGGCGTCGACGCTGGTGGCGGTGTTCTTCGCGCCGTTCTTCTTCTGGCTGCTCGAGCGCCTGAGCGAGCGCGCGGGCACCAAGGCCGCTGCCGACCCGACGGCGGCCGCACCCGCACGGAGCGACTGAGATGCGGCGTCGCCTTGCACTGGGCTGTGTCGCCGCCGCCGCGCTGCTGGTCACCGGCTGCGCCGTCGGGCCCGAGTACGCGAGGCCCGCGGTCGACGTGCCTCCCGCGTGGCGCATCGATGCCGCCGACGCCGACGACCTGGCCAACACGCTGTGGTGGCGGCAGTTCGACGACCCGGTGCTCGACCGGCTGATCGAGCAGGCGCTGGCCAGCAACCTCGACCTGCTGATCGCGGCCGCGAGGGTCGACCAGTTCGCCGGCCAGCTCACGTCGACGCGGGCGCAGTTCTACCCGCAGGTCGGCTACGGGGTCGACGCCAGCCGCAACCGCGCGAGCCGTGTCGGCGTGCCCGCGCTGCCGCCCGGTGCCGACGTCTACAGCTCGCTTTACGAAGGCGCGCTGTCGGCACAGTGGCAGATCGACCTGTTCGGCCGCGTGCGCCGCCAGACCGAGGCCGCGCAGGCGCAGGTCTACGCGAGCGAGCAGGGGCGGCGCGGCGTGGTGCTGTCGCTGGTGGGCAGCGTCGCGTCCAGCTACGTCGTGCTGCGCGGGCTGGACCGCCAGCTCGAGATCGCGCGCGCCACCGCCGACAACTTTGCCGACACCAAGCGCATCTTCGACCTGCGCTTCAAGGGCGGCGTGGTGTCGGCGGTGGAGGTCGAGCAGGTCAATTCGCAGTACGAGCAGGCGCAGGCGGTGATCCCGGGGCTCGAGCAGCAGATCGCCGCGCAGGAGAACCTGATCGCCGTGCTGCTGGGCCGCCATCCCGGCCCGGTGGAGCGCGGCAAGACGATCGACGAGCTGCTGGCGCCGCGCCTGCCGGCGGGGCTGCCGGCGAGCCTGCTCGAGCGGCGGCCCGACATCCTGCAGGCCGAGCAGACCCTGGTCGCGGCCAACGCGAACGTGGGGGTCGCGCAGTCGCTGTACTACCCGCAGCTCAGCCTGACCGGCGCGCTCGGCTCGGTCAGCGCGGCGCTGGGCGACTTCCTCAGCAGCGCGTCGCTTGCCTGGGGTCTGACGGCGGCACTGACCGGACCGATCTTCACCTTCGGCGCGATCGAGGGCCAGGTGGCCGGGGCCGAAGCGCAGCAGCGCGAGGCGGTCGCCAGCTACCAGCGCGCGATCCTCAACGCCTTCCGCGAGACCAACGACGCGCTCGTCGGCAGCGTGAAGAAGCGCGAGGAGTCGGCGGCGCAGGTGCGGCGCGTCGCCGCGTTGCGCGAGTACGCCCGGCTGTCCAAGCTGCGCTGGGACAACGGCTACGCCGACTACCTGGAAGTGCTGTACGCGCAGAACGAGCTGTTCGGCGCCGAGCTGTCGTCGGTGCGCTCGCAGGTCGACGTCCTGACCCAGGTCGTCGCCGTCTACCTCGCGATGGGCGGCGGCTGGGTCGACGAGGCGGCGCGCCAGGCGCCGCAGCCGCGGGCCGACGTGAACGCGACCGCCACCCGCTAGAGCGACCGCCATGTTCGAGTCCGCCAACCTCAGGCACAAGGTCCCGAAGGCCGTCTACCGCGAGGAGGAAGCGCGGCTGCGCGCCGCGCTGCTCGACGCCCAGTACGACCTCAAGGTCGACGGCCGCTTTGCGGTCCTGATCCTGATCGCCGGCGTCGAGGGCGCCGGCAAGGGCGAGACGATCGACCTGCTCAACGAGTGGATGGACCCGCGCCACATCCAGACCAGCGCCTTCGGCCCGCGCTCCGACGAGGAGGTCGAGCGGCCCGCACACTGGCGCTTCTGGCGCGCGCTGCCGCCCAAGGGCAAGATCGGCATCTTCTTCGGCGCCTGGCAGACGTTGCCGATCGCGCAGCGCCTGATGGGCGAGATCGACGACGGCGAGTTCG
>JALOSD010000286.1 GCA_025458585.1 Burkholderiaceae bacterium
CGGCTACGGCGCGACGGTGCCCTTGGCCACGCGCGCGCTCGGCGTCGGCGTGGCCGACCAGCGGCTGCAGCACGGCAAGCTCTACGAGTTCGACCCCGCCGGCGCCGGCAACGCGCTCACCGAGACCATCGTCCGCGTCCAGCGCGCGGCGCAGCAAGGAGCCACGGCATGAGCATCTACGCCCTGCGCCACGACGAGGCCAACTGCATCGGCTGCCAGGCCTGCGAAGTGCACTGCAAGAGCAACAAGGGCCTGGGCCCCGGCCCGTCGCCGTGCAAGATCATCAGCACCGGGCCGATCGACGTCGGCGGCGTGCCGCGCGTACGGCACACCTTCATGCCCTGCTTCCATTGCGAGGAAGCCTGGTGCGTCACCGCCTGCCCGACCGGCGCCATGACCAAGCGCGAGAAGGACGGCATCGTGCACATCCAGGCCGCCCTGTGTGTGGGCTGCAAGAGCTGCATCACGGCCTGCCCCTGGGGCACGCCGCAGTGGGATCCGGCGACGAACAAGGTGGTCAAGTGCGACTACTGCATGGACCGCGTCGACGCCGGCCTGCAGCCGGCCTGCGTGACCAAGTGCGTCACCGGCTGCCTGTCCTTCGGCGTGGCCAACGAGGTGCCCGACCCGCGCCGCGAACGCTACGCGCACTTCGTGCTCGCCGAGCCGCTGCGCGGCGCATGAAGGGACGGCGATGAACGACACCCGGCCGCCCGCCTTGCCTGCCTTGCCCGCTTGGCTCGACGCCGGCGCGGCCCCGCCAGCCGCCACGCTCGACGCGGCGCTGCCCGGCCTCGCCCGCGCGCAGTCGATGAGCCCGCTGCAGCGGCTGCAGCACGTGCAGCGATCCGGCCTCGCGGAGTGCGGCGCCGCCGGGGACCCGGTGCACCTCGCGTGGCGCCGCTTCCTGCGCGGCCACGGGCCGTCGACGCTGGTGATCGACGCCACCACCTACGACGAGCGCTCGCTCGGGGCGGCGGCGGTGCTCGAGCGCGCGCCGTTCCTGCTCGCCGAGGGCGTGGCGATCGCGCTCGGCCTGCGCGACAGCATGGCGATCGAGCTGCGGCTGCCGGCCGCGCTGACCGGTCATGAACGCTCGCTGCTGAACGCCGTCGACACGATCCGGACGATGGCCAACATCAAGGCCGGGCAACGCAGGATCGACATCCAGCGCCAGTGCGAGCCGAGCTGCTGGGCCGAGGCGCCGGCCGGCGACGCGTCGCGCCTGGTGCACACGCCCGAGACCTGGTGCCGCATCGCGCGGCTGTTCGCCGGGGCGGCCGGGCTCGATGCGGCGCTTCTGACGCTGCGCAGCGGGCTGCGCCAGCGCGGCCTCGTCGAGTTCGACCGCGCCGGCCACCTGCGCGACCTGATCGACGACTGGGGTGGCGGCGTCGAGGTGCAGGGCGAGGACCCGGTGCTGGCGTTCGACGACGGCCTCGGCGGCTTCCTGCCGCAGTCGCGGGCCGACCTGGCGTGCGAGCCGCTGAGCTTCGCGGCCGCGGGCATCGCGCCGTCGCCGGCGACGCTGATGGTGATGGCCGCCGGCACCTGCGTCGTCAAGCAGACGCGGCGCGCGCTGTACCGCCACTGGCGGCTCGCCGAGGGCGAGCGGCCCGAGGTGCGCGGCCTGCTGGCGCGCGTGGCCCGGCTGACGACCGAGATCACGCTCGGCCGCGGCGACGCCGGGCACCTGGCCGCGCTCGACGAACTGGCCCTGAACCTCGCGACGCAAGGCCTGGCGGCGGCCTGGCCGCTCGGCAGTTCGCTGCGCCACTTCCGCACCCAGTGGGAGCAGCACGTGCGGCGCGAGTCGTGTGCCGAAGGCGTGTGCCTCGACCTGCCGCACCACGCCGCGCCGTGCCACGGCACCTGCCCGGCCAACATCGACATCCCGAGCTTCATGGCCCACCTCGGCCACGGCGACTACCGCGCCACGATCGAGGTCATCCGGCGCGACAACCCGCTGCCGCTGACCTGCGGCCTCGTGTGCCCGGCGCCTTGCGAATCGGCCTGCGTGCGCAGCAGCTACGACGGCGCGGTGTTCATCCGGCCGCTGAAGGCCGTCGCCGCCGAGCACTGCCTGGCCAACGGCGGCTATCCCAGGCCCGAGATCGCGCCCGACACCGGCAAGCGCATCGGCATCGTCGGCTCCGGCCCGGCGGGGCTGACGGCCGCGTACTACCTGCGCACCCACGGCCACCAAGTCGAGATCTTCGAAGCGCAGGAACATGCCGGCGGCATGCTGCGCTACGGCATCCCGGCCTACCGGCTGCCCCCCGAGCTGCTCGAGCAGGAGCTCGAGCAGATCAAGGTGCTCGGCATCCCGATCCACACCGGCGCCAGGATCGAACGGCTCGAGGACTTCCGCAAGGCCTACGACGCCGTCTTCGTCGGCCCGGGCACGCAGACTGCACGGCTGCTGCCGATCGACGGCGCGCACCACCCCTTCGTGCTCGGTGGCATCGACTTCCTGCGCGCGGTGCGCAGCGGCGAGACCGTGCGCGTGGGGCCGCGGGTGGTGGTCGTCGGCGGCGGCAACGTCGCGATCGACGTCGCGTTGACGGCGCTGCGCCAGGGCGCCAAGAGCGTCGACCTGGTGTCGCTGGAAAAGCGCCGCGAGATGCCGGCAAGCCCGCACGAGATCGATGGCCGTCTTCCAGTACTGCGAGCGCGTGAAGGACGAGAGCGGCAAATTCGACCCGAAGTTCGACGCCGCGCGGCTGCTGACGCTCGACGTGGACCACGTCATCCTCGCCACCGGCCAGGGCACCGATCTGGCGCTGCTCGAAGGCAGCGGCGTCGAGGCCGTGCGCGGCTTTATCAGCGCCGACCCGAAGACGCTGATGACCAACGTGCCGGGCGTCTTCGCCGGCGGCGACGGGCAGCGCGGGCCGCGCACTGCGGTCGAGGCGATCCGCGCCGGCAAGATCGCCGCCGCGTCGATCGACGCCTGGCTGCGCGGCACGCCGAAGGACGCGATGACGGGCCGGCCGGTGCGCCGCGCCGAGGTGATCCCGATCGTCGTAGAAGCGAAGCAACGCACGCACCAGCGCCGCGCCGCGATGCCCGAGAAGGACGTGGAGGAGGTGCTGGGCCTGGGCAACTACGTGCGCATCGAAGAAGGCCTGAGCGACGACGCCGCGCAAGCTGAGGTGCGGCGCTGCCTGCGCTGCGACATCTGCATCGGCTGCGGCATGTGCATGGCCGCGTGCAGCGAGATGGGCGTCGAGGCGCTGCGCATGGGCGACACCGGCGCCGGGCGCCTCGCCTACTTCGACTTCGAGCGGGCTTCGAAACTGTGCATCGGCTGCGGCGCCTGCACGCAGGTCTGCCCGACAGGCGCCATCAAGCTGGAAGACGTGGGCGGCATGCGGCGTACGGTCATCACCGGCACGGTGGTCTGCGAACAGCCGCTGCTGCCGTACGCCGACGCTACCCTGCCGCTGCAGACGCCGAAGCACCGCGACTACATCCGCCGGCGCCTGCCGCCGCACATGGCGGCGCACCTGGAGCGCGAGATCAGCCCGGCGGCGGCGCGGCAGCGGGGCGATCGGCCCGGGATCTTCGACCGTGACCGCTAGAACGCTGCATGGCGCACCAATCGCGACCGCCCTCGTGTCGGCGCCTGCTGCCTGCGCCGGGTCTGCGCCATGACCGAGTGGCTGAACGTTGCGCTGAAGATCTCGCTCGTGATCTTCATGGCGGGCAACCTGCTGGGCATGGGGCTGCAGCTTCGGCTCGGCACCGCCCTGGCGGGGCTGCGCGATCTGCGGTTCGTGAGCCTGTCACTGCTGTGGTGCTTCGTGCTCGGGCCGGCCGTCGCCTGGGGGCTCACACGCGTGATCCCGCTCGAGCCGCCCTATGCGATGGGCCTGATCCTGATCGGACTGGCGCCTTGCGCGCCGTTCCTGCCGATGATGGTCGACCGCGCCCGCGGGGACATCGGCTACACGGCGAGCTTCATGCTGCTGGCGTCGGTGGGCATGGTGGCCACCATGCCGCTGGCGGTGCCGCTGCTGGTCGACGGTCTGAGCGTCAGCGCCTGGATGGTCGCCAAGCCGCTGGTCGCCGTGGTGCTGCTGCCGCTGGTGATGGGCATGGTGATCCTGCGCCGCGCGCCGGCCTTCGCCGAGCGGGCGCAGCCCGTCGTCAAGAAGATCACGGGCCTGGCCACGGTGGTGATGCTGCTGCTTTGCGTCGTCGTCTACGGCGAGGGCTTCATCGGCTCGGCGGGCAGCTTTGCGACGCTCACGCAGGTGCTCTTCTACGCCGTCGTCACCGCCGGCTCGTACGCGCTGGCCTTCGGGCTGCCGCAGAACCGCAAGAGCGTGCTCGCACTCGGCGTGTGCACGCGCAACCTCGGGGCCGCGTTCGCGCCGCTGTTCGCGGTCGCCGGCACCGACGAACGCGCGATCGTCATGGTCGCGCTCGGCGTGCCGCTGCAGACACTCGCGGCCTTC
>JALOSD010000287.1 GCA_025458585.1 Burkholderiaceae bacterium
GTTGTCGACGATCGGGCCGGTGAAGGGCTCGAAGCTGCCGTCCTTCAGGCCGGCCTTGATCTCGTCGACGCGCTTCTTCGCGTCCTCGGGCACGACGTCGGCGATCTTGATCAGGTCGTTGAGGCCTTCCTTGACGCCCCACACCGTGCGCTCGACCTTCCAGGTGCCGTTCATCACCTCGTCGATCGCCTTGATGTAGTACGGGCCCCAGTTCACGACGGCGCTGGCCAGGTGGGCATTCGGCGCGAACGCGCTCATGTCGCTGTCCCAGCCGAACGCGTACTTGCCGTTCTTCTCGGCCGTCTGCAGCACGGCCGTCGAGTCGGCGGCGTCGCTCTCCTTGGGCGGGTCGAACCACGTGTTGACCCACACGACCTTCATCTTCACCTTCGGGTTGACGCTCTGCGCGCCGAGCATGAAGGCGTTGATGTTGCGCAGCACCTCGGGGATCGGGAAGCTGCCGACGAAGCCCAGCGTGTTGGTCTTCGTCATCTTGCCGGCGATGACGCCGGCCATGTAGGTGTCCTGGTAGAAGCTGGCGTCGTAGATACGCATGTTGTCGGCCGTCTTGTAGCCGGTGGCATGCTCGAACTTGATGTCGGGGAACTCGGCAGCGACCTTGAGCATCGCCTCCATGAAGCCGAAGCTGGTCGCGAAGATGATCTTGTTGCCCTGCTGCGCCAGGTCGCGGATCACGCGCTCGGCGTCCGCTCCTTCGGGCACCTTCTCGACGAAGGTCGTGACGACCTTGTCGCCGAAGTGCGCCTCGACCGCCTTGCGGCCCTGGTCGTGGGCGAAGGTCCAGCCGGCGTCGCCGACGGGGCCCACGTACACCCACGCCGCCTTCAGCGGCTCGGGCTTCGGCGCCTCGGCCTGCGGGGCCGGCGCCGGGGCGGCGGGCGGCGGCTCCTCCTTCTTGCCGCAGCCGACGAGCGCGGCGGTGGCAAGGACGCCGGCGGCGCCGGCCAGCCGGATCAGGGCACGCTTGGACAGATCGGTCATGGAACGCTCTCCTGGAACGGTCGAGGATGGCTTGGAAAAAACGGCGGATTATGAGCCGGGGGTGAAGGGCTTGCCGAGCGACGCGGGCATGTTGATGCGAATCCACAGCGGATTGCGGCTGATGAGGGCCAGCACGACGATCGTCGCCAGGTACGGCAGCATCGCCAGCAACTGGCTCGCGATCTGCACGCCCATGCCCTGCAGCGAGAACTGCAGCATCGTGACGCCGCCGAACAGGTACGCGCCGAGCAGCACGCGCGCCGGGCGCCAGGTGGCGAACGTCGTCAGCGCGAGCGCGATCCACCCGCGACCCGCGACCAGCCCTTCGACCCACAGCGGCGCGTAGACGACCGACAGGAACGCGCCGGCGACGCCGCACAGCGCGCCACCGACGGCGACCGCCGCGAGCCGGATCAGGCGCACCCGGTAGCCGAGCGCGTGCGCCGACTCGGGCGACTCGCCGACGGCGCGCAGCACCAGCCCGGCGCGGCTGCGGTACAGGAACCACGCCACCGCGACGGTCAGCGCGATCGCGACGTAGGCCATCGGGTGCTGCCTGAACAGCGCGTCGCCGACGAACGGAATGTCCGCCAGCAGCGGCACCTCGAAGGCCTCGCGCGTGCCCAGCGTCTTGCCGACGAACTCCTTGCCGACGAAGGCCGAGAAGCCGGCGCCGAACAGGCTCAGCGCGAGGCCGGTCGCGTACTGGTTGGTGTTGAGCCAGATCACCAGCACGCCGAACACCGTCGCGAGCAGGGCCCCGGCGCCGGCGCCGGCGGCAAACGCGACCCAGTCGTTGCCGGTCGTGAACGCGACCGCGAAGCCGGTGACGGCGGCCACGAGCATCATGCCCTCGGCGCCGAGGTTGAGCACGCCCGACTTCTCGTTGAGCAGCAGGCCCAGGCTGGCCAGCGCCAGTGGCGTGCCCGACGCGACTGTCGCGGCGATCAGGAGGGCGAACTCGTTCATGTCGCGGCCCTGCGCATCCCGCCCGCCCAGCGCACGCGGTACTGGATCAGCGTGTCGCAGGCCAGCAGCAGGAACAGCAGCAGGCCCTGGAACACCCCCGACAGCGCGTTCGGCAGGCCCAGCCGGGACTGGCCCAGCTCGCCACCGATCAGCATCATCGACAGCAGCACACCCGAGAACACGATGCCCACCGGGTGCAGCCGGCCGACGAAGGCGACGATGATCGCCGTGAAGCCGTAGCCGGTGGACACGTGCGGCGTCAGCTGGCGCAGCGGGCCGGCGACCTCCATCGCACCGGCCAGACCCGCCATCGCGCCCGACACCAGCAGCGCCGTCCACAGTGCGGCGCGCGACGAGAAGCCCGCGTAGCGCGCCGCTGCCGGCGCCAGGCCGCCGACCTGCAGCTGGTAGCCGCGCCAGGAACGGAACATGAAGACCCAGAAGACCGCAACGAGCGCGAGCGCCACCAGCGTGCCGACATGGGCCCGGTAGCCGGTGGCGAGCGCGGGCAGCCAGGTCGACGGGTCGAAGGTCGGCGTCTGCGGGAAGTTGAAGCCCTTCGGGTCCTTCCACGGCCCGAACACGAGGTAGTTCAGCAGCTGCTGCGCGACGTAGACGAGCATCAGGCTGACGAGGATCTCGCTGGCGTTGAAGCGGTCGCGCAGCAGCGCCGTGAGGGCCGCCCACGCCGCGCCACCGACCACGCCGCCGAGCAGCACGAGCGGCACGTAGACGCCGCGCGCGCCCGTCACGCCCTGGCCGTGCAGCCACAGCGCGACGCCGCCGCCCACGATCGCACCGAGCAGGAACTGGCCCTCGGCGCCGATGTTCCACACGTTGCTGCGAAAGCACACCGC
>JALOSD010000056.1 GCA_025458585.1 Burkholderiaceae bacterium
GACGCCTGGGCCGGCGGGCGCGTGCACGCGAACGTCGACTGCGCGCTCAACGGCAAGCGCGTCGGCCTCGTCGATGCGGGCGACATGGCGTTCCACTTCGGCGTGCTGATCGCGCACCTCGCGCGCACGCGGCGCGTGCGCGCTGGCAGCATCGTCGGCACGGGCACCGTGAGCAGCGCCGATGCGACGCGCGGCGTTGCCTGCCTCGGCGAACGGCGCGCGATCGAGATCGCCGACCACGGCGAGCCGCGAACCGGCTGGATGCGCTTCGGCGACGCCGTGCGCGTCGACGTGCGCGGCCGCGACGGGCTGAGCGTGTTCGGCGCGATCGAGCAGACGGTGGCGCCGCTTCAGGTCGCGTAGACCTCGTCGAGCGAGCGGAAGCCCTTGACCTCGATCGGGTTGCCCGCGGGATCGCGGAAGAACATCGTCCACTGCTCGCCCGGCTGGCCCTCGAAGCGCACCTGCGGCGGCAGCACGAAGGCCACACCCGCCGCGCGCAGCCGCCCGGCCAGAAGCTGCCAGTCGGGCAGCTCGAGCACGACGCCCAGGTGCGGCATCGGCACGCGGTGGTCGCCGACGAGGCCGGTGTCGGTCGTCGCGAACGGCAGGCCCAGGTGCAGCGAGATCTGGTGACCGAAGAAGTCGAAGTCGACCCAGGTCGCGGTGCTGCGGCCCTCGCGGCAGCCGAGCACGCCGCCGTAGAAGGCACGCGCGGCCGCCAGATCGTCCACGTGGTAGGCGAGGTGGAACAGGCTCTTCATGGGTCGGTGCTCCGCTTCCGTGGCATTGTCGGTGCATGAGCGCTCCCGCACGGCCACTGCGAAGGGAGCGCGTTCCTCCCACGGGGAGGTGGTCACGACGTGACCGCAGGGTAGTGCCGTGAGCGAGTTGCCGCGCACGCTGAAGATCGCCACCGTCTGGCTGCTGCTCGGCGCACTGCTGTTCCTCGGCGTGCAGGGCTGGAAGCGCCAGCAGCAGGCGACGCAGTTCAGCGCCGCCGGCGGCGTGATCGAGATCCGCCGCGGCGCCGACGGCCACTACCACTGGCCGGGCACGATCAACGGCGTGGCGGTCGACTTCCTCGTCGACACCGGCGCGACGAGCACGGCGATGCCGGCGCGGCTGGCACGTTCGCTCGGCCTCGAGTCGGTCGGCCAGGTGCGCTCGCAGACCGCAGGCGGGCCGGTCACGGGACAGGTCGTGCGTGTCGACGTCGAGCTCGAAGGCGGCGTGCAGGTGCGCCAGCTGCGCGTGGTCGCGCTCGAGGGGCTAGGAGACCGGCCGCTGCTCGGCATGGACGTGCTCGGCCGCCTGCACTGGCGCCAGGCGGGCGGGGTGCTGACGATCGACCTGCGCTGAAGCCGCCGGGCGCCATGCACAATGGCCTCGGCACGACCAAACTCCGAGGAGACGCCCGATGAGCCAGAGCCCCGATTTCACGACGATGGTGCCGGGCTTCGAGTTCCTGCAGAACCTCGTGAAGAACGCCGGCGCCGCGCTGCCGAACGTCGGCCAGTGGGTCGCGCCGACGCTCGACCCGGACGAGATCGACAAGCGCATCGGCGAGCTGCGCACGGTGCAGTTCTGGCTCGAGCAGAACGCGGCCATGCTGGGCACGACGATCCAGGCGCTCGAGGTGCAGCGCATGACGCTGTCGACGCTGAAGAACATGAACGTCCAGATGGTCGACTTGCGCGAGGCGCTGACGATCCGCATGCCCGAGGCCCAGGCGCCGGCAGCCGCGCCGGCGCCGTCGGCGCCCGAGCCGTCCCCCACCCCGTCGGCGGCCGCCGCTCCTGCGGCGCCGGCTGGCGTCGTCGACCCGATGCAGTGGTGGTCGGCGCTGACGCGCCAGTTCACCGAACTCGCGGCCAACGCGATGCGTGAATCGGCGGCCGAGGCCGCGGGCGCGACCGGCGCCGTCAGGGGCGCCGCTGGCGCCGCCGCCGCGGCACCGGCCGCCGGCCCCGCCCGAGGCGCGGCGAAGAAGACGGCGCGCAAGACCGCGGCCGCGAAGCGCGCGGCACCGCCCCGGCGGCGCAGCCCGGCGGGCGGCTGACGCCCGCGCGGCCGGGCTCGATCCCACGGCGGCGACGCATGACACGGTTCCGGCTCGGTCACGCGACCCACCCCGACTGGCGCATGGCGCTGTCGCTGTCGATCGCGCAGATCGACGGCGAGATCGCGGCCGAGCCGGCGGCCGAGCCGCCGACGCTCGGCCTCGTCTACTTCAGCGACCACTTCGCGCAGCACGCGCAGGCCATCGTCGACACGCTGCGCGCCCGCTGGCCGGACGTCGCGTGGTGCGGCACGGTGGGCGTCGGCGTCGCGGCGACCGGCGTCGAGTACTTCGACCAGCCGGCGGTCGTCGTGCTGCTCGCGGCGCTGCCGCGCGAGCGCTTCCGCGTGTTCTCGGGCACGCGCCCGCTCGGCGGATTCGCCGCGCACACCGCGCTCGTGCACGCCGACGGCCAGACGCCCGACCTGCCCGAGCTGATCGGCGAGCTGAGCCAGCGTGTGGAGAGCGGCTACCTGTTCGGCGGCCTCGCGTCGTCGCGCGGCGCCGTCGTGCAGGTGGCCGACGGCGTGTTCAGCGGCGGCCTGTCGGGCGTCGCCTTCGACCGCGAGGTCGCGCTCGTCTCGCGCGTCACGCAGGGCAGCCAGCCGCTCGCGCCAGCTCGCCGCGTCACCGCCGGCGAGCGCAACGTCGTGCAACGCCTCGACGGCGAACCGGCGCTCGACTGCCTGCTGCGCGACCTCGGCGTCGGCAGCCGCGAGCCGCGCACGGCGCTGGCGCGCATCCGCGCGACGCTGGTCGGCCTCTCCGACGCCGACGACGCGCCGATGGCGCGCCACGGCCAGTTCGGCACCGACACCCGCGTTCGCCACCTCGTCGGCATCGACCCGCAGGAGCGCTCGATCGCGGTCGCCGACCGCGTCGAGCCGGGCATGCGCCTCGCGTTCTGCCAGCGCGACGTGGACGCGGCGCGGCGCGACCTGGTGCGCATCTGCACCGAGATCCGCGACGAACTCGCGCCCGCCGACGACGGCGACGCCCCCCGCCGCATGCTCGGCGCGATCTACGTCAGCTGCGCCGGCCGCGGCGGGCCGCACTTCGGCGCCCCGTCGGCCGAACTGCAGATCGTGCGCCATGCGCTCGGCGACGTGCCGCTCGCCGGCTTCTTCGCCGGCGGCGAGATCGGCCACCATCACCTGTACGGCTACACCGGCGTGCTGACGGTGTTCGTCGAGCCGGCGCGCTGACCCGGCACCTCGGCCGGGCGCGCGCAGGGGCCCGGCTACCATCGTTTGCATGAGCGCCCCCTACCCGCCCCCCTACCCGCCCCCCTACCCGCACCTGCTCGCCCCGCTCGACCTCGGCTTCACGACGCTGGCCAACCGCGTGCTGATGGGCAGCATGCACACCGGCCTCGAAGACGGGCGCAAGCACTTCGCCGCGATGGCAGCGTTCTACGCCGAACGCGCACGCGGCGGGGTGGGGCTGATCGTCACCGGCGGCTTCGCGCCCAACATCGAGGGCTGGGCCAAGCCCTTCGCCGGCACGCTGGCCACGCACGCCGCGGCGCGCCGCCACCGGCAGGTGACCGATGCGGTGCACGCCGAGGGTGGCAAGATCGCGCTGCAGATCCTGCACACCGGGCGCTATGGCTACCAGCCGTTGTGCGTCGCGCCGTCGCGCCTCAAGAGCCCGATATCGCCGTTCACGCCGCGCGAGCTGACGGCGCGCGGCATCGAGCGCCAGATCCGCGCGTTCGTGCGCTGCGCCGCACTGGCGCGCGAGGCCGGCTACGACGGCGTCGAGGTGATGGGCAGCGAGGGCTACTTCATCAACCAGTTCCTCGTCACGCACACCAACCAGCGCACCGACGCGTGGGGCGGCCCTTACGAGTGCCGCATGCGCCTGGCGGTGGAGGTCGTGCGCCGCGTGCGCGAGGCGGTGGGGCCCGACTTCATCGTCGTCTACCGCCTGTCGATGCTCGACCTGATCCCCGACGGCAGCAGCTGGGCCGAGGCGGTGCAGCTGGCCAAGGCAGTCGTGAACGCCGGGGCGACGATCCTCAACACCGGCATCGGCTGGCACGAGGCGCGCGTGCCGACGATCGCCACCAGCGTGCCACGCGGCGCCTTCGCGTGGGTGACGAAGAAGATGCGCGACGAACTGCGCGCCGCCGGCATCGGCGTGCCGCTGGTCACGAGCAACCGCATCAATACGCCCGACGTGGGCGAACGCATCCTCGCCGACGGCTGCGCCGACCTCGTGAGCCTCGCGCGGCCGCTGCTGGCCGACGCCGAGTTCGTCGCCAAGGCGCGCGCCGGCCGCGCCGACGACATCAACACCTGCATCGCCTGCAACCAGGCCTGCCTGGACCACACGTTTCGCAACCAGCTCGCCACCTGCCTGGTGAACCCGCGCGCGGCGCAGGAAACGGTGCTCGTCGTGCGCCCCGCCGCGCAGCGCAGGCGCTACGCCGTGGTCGGCGCCGGCCCGGCGGGACTGGCCGCCGCGACCACGCTGGCCGAGCGCGGCCACGAGGTGCACCTGTTCGAGGGCGCCGGCGAGATCGGCGGCCAGTTCAACATGGCCAGGCGCATCCCGGGCAAGGAGGAGTTCGCCGAAACGCTGCGCTACTTCGACCGCCGCCTGCAGGCCACCGGCGTGCAGCTGCGCCTGAACACGCGCGCCACCCCGGAAGCGCTCGTCGCCGGCGGCTACGACGCCGTGCTGCTCGCCACCGGCGTCAGCCCGCGCGACCCGCAGATCCCGGGCGAGGACCTGCCTCACGTGCTGAGCTACGTCGACGTGCTGCGGCACGACGCGCCCGTGGGCGAGCGCGTGGCCATCGTCGGCGCCGGCGGCATCGGCTTCGACGTCGCCGAGTTCCTCGTCACGCCGGCCGGCCACTCGCCGACGCTCGACCTGAAGGCCTGGATGGCCGAGTGGGGCGTCGCCGACCCGGCGCAGGTGCGCGGCGGCGTCGTGCGCCCGCAGCCGGCGCCACCGGCACGCCGCGTGACGCTGCTGCAGCGCAAGAGCGGCAAGCTCGGCCGGGGCCTGGGCAAGACCACCGGCTGGATCCACCGCGCCGCGCTGCAGATGAAGCAGGTCGAGATGATCGGCGGCGTGAACTACGAGCGCATCACGCCCGAAGGTCTGGTCGTCAGCTACGGCGACAAGCGCCAGGACGGCCAGCTGATCGCGTGCGACACCGTCGTGCTGTGCGCCGGGCAGGAGCCGCTGCGCGAACTGCAGGCGCCGCTGGCGGCAGCGAGCGTCGCCGTGCACCTGGTCGGCGGCGCGCACGAGGCGGCCGAGCTCGACGCGAAGCGCGCGATCGCGCAGGGCACGGCGCTGGCCGCGGCGCTGTAGAGCGGCCCCGGCGACTGCCGGCGGGCGCGCCCACGCGACGCCGCGAGGCCTCACCGGCACCGGCGCGGCGGCAGCGCGCTACAGTGGCACGCGAACCGCCCCGCCGGAGACCCCGCGATGAACGCCCCCGAACCCGTCGCCGCACTGTCGGCCGCCGAGCGTGCCACGCGCCAGCGCGACGTCGTCGCCGCGCTGCAGCGCGTGCTGCCCGCGCACGCGCTGCTGTGGCAGCCCGAGGACACGACGCCCTACGAGTGCGACGGCCTGACCGCGTACCGCGAGCGTCCGCTCGTCGTCGCGCTGCCCGAGACCGAGGCGCAGGTCGCCGCGGTGCTGAAGACGTGCCACCGGCTGCAGGTGCCGGTGGTCGCGCGCGGCGCCGGCACGGGGCTGTCGGGCGGCGCGCTGCCGCACGCGCTCGGCGTCACGCTGAGCCTGGCGAAGTTCAACCGGATCCTCAAGGTCGACCCGGCCAGCCGCACCGCCACCGTGCAGTGCGGCGTGCGCAACCTCGCGATCAGCGAGGCCGCGGCGCCGCACGGCCTGTACTACGCGCCCGATCCGTCGAGCCAGATCGCGTGCACGATCGGCGGCAACGTGGCCGAGAACTCGGGTGGCGTGCACTGCCTGAAGTACGGCCTGACGATCCACAACGTGCTGCGCGTCAGGGGCTTCACCGTCGAAGGCGAGGCGGTCGAGTTCGGCAGCGAGGCGCTCGACGCGCCCGGGCTCGACCTGCTCGCGGTGGTCGTCGGCAGCGAGGGCATGCTCGCGGTGACGACCGAGGTCACGGTCAAGCTCGTGCCCAAGCCGCAACTCGCGCGCTGCATCATGGCGAGCTTCGACGACATCCGCAAGGCGGGCGACGCGGTGGCGGCGATCATCGCCGACGGCATCATCCCGGCCGGCCTCGAGATGATGGACAAGCCGATGACGGCCGCGGTCGAGGACTTCGTCCACGCCGGCTACGACCTCGACGCCGAGGCGATCCTGCTGTGCGAGAGCGACGGCACGCCCGAGGAGGTGGCCGAGGAGATCGACCGCATGCTCGACGTGCTGACCGGCTGTGGTGCGCACCGCCTCGAGGTGAGCAAGGACGAGGCGCAGCGGCTCAAGTTCTGGAGCGGGCGCAAGAACGCGTTTCCGGCCAGCGGGCGCATCAGCCCCGACTACATGTGCATGGACAGCACGATCCCGAGGAACTGCTGCAACGTGTTCCACGCCGGCGACGGCAACCTGCACCCGCTGATCCTGTTCGACGCCAACGACCCCGACCAGCTCGAGCGCTGCGAGCGCTTCGGCGCCGACATCCTCGAGACGAGCGTGCGCCTGGGCGGCACCGTGACCGGCGAGCACGGCGTGGGCGTCGAGAAGCTCAGCTCGATGTGCGTGCAGTTCACGCCCGAGGAGCGCGAGCAGATGCTCGCGCTCAAGCACGCGTTCGACCCCGCCGGCCTGCTGAACCCGGGCAAGGTCATCCCGACGCTGCACCGCTGCGCCGAGTACGGGAAGATGCACGTGAAGAAGGGGCTGCTGCCGTTCCCGGAGCTCGAGCGGTTCTGAACGCCTCCAGCGCAGAGCAGCGCCCAGCCCGCCCCCGGTGGGCGTCAAGAGAACGTGGGGCGTCCCGGCGTTTGCTGGAGGGTCTGACCCCGTGAGCCTGCCGGGCACCTGCGTCGATCCGCCCGCGGCCCGCAGCGCGATCGACCGCGGCATCCGGGCGGCCGTTCGCCTGAGCGTGCAGCACCCGATCGTGGTGCTGGCGTCGTGGACGGTGTTGACGCTGCTGTGCGCGCTGCTGGTGGCGCTGCGAGGCGGCTCGGCGTTCGGGACCGATATCGAACGCCGCGACGGGTCCGATTCGGTACGCGCCGACGCGCTGCTGCGCGCTTACGTCCCGGAAGGGGTCACGCCGGGCCGGCCGAACGAGGTGCTGGTGCTGCATTCCCCCACGCTGACCGTGGACGACCCGGCGTTCACGGCCGCGGCGCAGGCGGTCGCCGTCGCCCTGCAGGCGCTCGGGCCGGAGGTGATCGCCGGCGCGCGCAGCTATTTCCTGGACGGCGACGAAGCGCTGGTGTCGGCCGACCGCCACACGACCCTGGTGCCGCTGGTGGTGGTCGATCCGCCGCGCCGGATCGAGCGCGTCCGCGCCGAGCTGCGCGCGGCGGTGGCTGGCACGCCGCTGCAGGCGGCGCTGGTCGGTTCGGCGAGCATCGGGCTGGACTACCGCGAGCTCGCCGAGGGCGACCTGCGCGCCGAGCTGCGCATCGGCGTGCCGGCAGCCATCGTGGTGCTGCTGATCGTGTTCGGCAGCGTGGTCGCAGCGGCGCTGCCACTGGCGATCGCGGCCGTTGCCGTCGTGGTCGCGCTGGCGCTGGCCGTCGCGGCGTCGGCCCTCGCGCCGGTGTACTTCCTGGTCACGAACATGATCGTGATGATGGGACTGGCGGTCGGCATCGACTACGCACTGTTCATGCTGGTGCGCTACCGCGACGCCCGTCGCAGCGGCGACGACGTTGCCACCGCCGTGCAGCGAAGCGGCGCCGACGCCGGCCGGGTGGTCGCCTTCTCCGGCGCCACCGTCGCGCTGGCGCTGCTGGGGCTGCTGGCGCTGCCGACCAACGTCTACCGCGGCCTCGCAGCCGGCGCCATGGCCGCGGTGGTGGTGGCGGTGGCGGCGTCGGTGACTTTGCTGCCGGCGCTGCTGCGGCTGCTCGGTGACCGCGTCGACGCGCTGCGTCTGCCTCTGCCGCGGCGGCGTCTCGCAGGCGACGGCGGGCGCAGCGGCAGCCTCGCCGCACGCGCGGCGGCGTTCGCCGTGCGCCACCCCTGGCCCTGCCTGCTGGCCGCCGGGGCATTGCTGGTCGCGCTGGCCGCGCCGGCGCTGCAGATGCGCATCGGCTTCGCGGGCGTCGAAACCCTGCCGCCGTCGGTGGACAGCCGGCAGGCGTTCGAGCGGCTGCAGCGCGACTTCCGCGTCGGCGCGCTGGCCGACGCCGTCGTCGTGCTGGACGTCGGCCATGGCGCCTCGACGCCGGCGCAGCAGGCCGCCGAGGCCGCGCTGCAGCGGCTGCGCGCAGCGCTGGCCGACTCCCCGGTCTTCGTGGCCGCCGACGCCCTCGAGACGCCCAGTGCCGACGGCCGTCTGCGCGTGCTGACGCTGCCGATGACAGGCAACCCCGAGAGCGGCGCCGCGCAGGCGGCCGTCAAAGACCTGCGCACCACGCTGCTGCCTCGGGCGCTGGCCGACACCACCGAAGCCGCCGGCGCGCCGGCGCTGCACGCCTACGTGACCGGCGCCGCGGCGCGCTACCTGGACTTCTTCGCGCTCACCCGCACCTGGACGCCGGGCGTGATCGCCGCCGTGCTGGCCGCCAGTTTCGTGCTGCTGGCGCTGGCCTTCCGGTCGGTGGTGGTGCCGCTGAAGGCGATCGTGCTGAACCTGCTGTCGGTCGGCGCCGCCTACGGCGCGATGGTGCTCGTGTTCCAGCACGGCGTCGGCGCGGATGCGCTGGGCTGGCAGCAGGTGCCGGTGGTGGAGGCCTGGATCCCGCTGCTGCTGTTCACCATCCTGTACGGGCTGTCGATGGACTACCACGTGTTCCTGCTCAGCGGCATTCGCGAGCACTGGCTGCGCGGCGGCGGCAACACCGCCGCCGTGGTGCGCGGCAGCGCAGCCAGCGCCGGCGTCATCACTGGTGCGGCGCTGATCATGGTGGCGGTGTTCGCGGGCTTCGCCGCCGGCGACCTGGTCATGTTCCAGCAGATGGGTTTCGGGCTGGCGGTGGCGGTGCTGCTGGACGCCACCGTGGTGCGGCTGTGGCTGGTGCCGGCGTCGATGACGGTGCTGGGCGAACGCAACTGGTGGGCACCGCGCTGGCTCAAGGGCGCGGCCGATGCCGCGCCGACCTGAAAGAAGGGCGAACCGTCCCCCGCGGCGCCGCGGCGTGCGACCGCGCGCTCAGCGCCCCCCGGTGACGTCGACGATCGCGCCGGTGACGTAGGCCGCGTCGTCCGACAGCAGCCACACGATCGCCGCTGCCACCTCGTCGGCGCTGCCGGCGCGCCGCATCGGCACGGTGGGCGCGAGCTGGCGCACGCGCTCGGGCTGGCCGCCGCTGGCGTGGATTTCGGTGTCGATGATGCCTGGGCGCACGGCATTGACGCGCACGCCCTCGGCCGCGACCTCGAGCGCGAGGCCCTTCGTGAAGGTGTCGATCGCGGCCTTGCTCGCCGCGTAGTCGACATACTGGTTCGGCGAGCCGAGACGCGCGGCGGCGCTCGAGACGTTGACGATCGCCCCGCCCGCGCCGCCGTGGCGCGTGCTCATGCGCCGCACCGCCTCGCGCGCGCACAGCATCGGGCCGACGGCGTTGGTCGTGAACATGCGCGCCAGGCGCGCCGCGCTCATCTCGTCGACGCGCTGCGCCGCGTCGACGACGCCGGCGTTGTTGACGAGCGCGTCGAGGCGCCCGAACGTGCGGTCGCAGGCCTCGAACAGCGCGAGCACGCCGGCTTCGGTCGCGACGTCGGCGCGCACGACGAGCGCACGCCGGCCCTCGGCGCGCACCGCGGCGGCGACGCGCTCGGCTGCCGCCTCGTCGCGCAGGCAGTTGACGACGACGTCGAAGCCGGCGCGCGCCGCGCGCACCGAAGTGACGGCGCCGATGCCGCGGCTGGCGCCGGTGACGATCAGGGTCTTCGTGTCCATCGCCCGAGCATAGCCGCGGGATCGGCCCGAGGCGCGGGCGCAGGCCCCTTCGGTACAGTCGGCGGCTCGTCGTGAACGAAGGCCCGACCCCGACAACGAAGGAGACCGACATGCAAAGACGACAACTCATCCTCGCCGGCGCCACGATGCTGGCCGCCCCCGCCGTGCTGCGCGCGCAGGCGATCGAGAAGCCGAAGGCAACGATCGCGGTCGGCGGCAAGAACCTGCTCTATTACCTGCCGCTGACGGTGGCCGAGCAGCTCGGCTACTTCAAGGACGAGGGGCTCGACGTCAACATCGTCGACTTCGCAGGCGGCGCCCGTGCGCTGCAGGCGGTCGTGGGCGGCAGCGCCGACGTCGTCTCGGGCGCGTTCGAGCACACGGTGAACATGCAGTCGAAGGGCCAGTTCATGCGCGCCTTCGTGCTGCAGGGGCTGGCGCCGCAGATCGTGCTCGGCGTCAACCCGAAGACGATGCCCGACTTCAAGACGATCGCCGACCTGAAGGGCAAGAAGGTCGGCGTCACGGCGCCCGGCAGCTCGACCAACGTGATGGTCAACTTCCTGCTCGCCAAGGCCGGGCTGAAGCCGAGCGACGTCGCGATCGTCGGCGTCGGCGCGAGCCAGGGCGCGGTGGCGGCGATGACCAGCGGCCAGATCGACGCCATCAGCAATCTCGACCCGGTGATCACGCTGCTGCAGCGCGGCGGCAACCTGAAGATCGTCTCCGACACGCGCGACCCGAAGGAGGCCGAGCGCGTCTTCGGCGGCCCGATGCCGGCCGGCTGCCTGTACGCGCCGCAGACCTTCCTCGACCGCAACCCGAACACGGCGCAGGCGATGACCAACGCGATGGTGCGCGCCAACAAGTGGATCCAGGCCGCGGGGCCGGGCGACATCATCAAGGCCGTGCCCGAGAGTTTCCTGCTCGGCGACCGCGCGGTCTACATCGACGCGTTCCTCGCCGCGAAGAAGGCGCTGTCGCCCGACGGCCTCATCCCCGACAAGGGCGCCGACACCGCGCTGCGCGCGCTCGCCAGCGTCGACCCGAAGATCGGCGAGGCCAAGCTCGACCTGAAGGCGGTCTACACGAACGACTTCGTCAGGAAGGCCCTCGCGAAGCATTCGAAGGCATGAGCGAGCGTTCGGGCACGCCCGCGCTCGAGTTGCGCGGCGTGTCTTGCACCTTCGTCAGCAAGGACGACCCCGGGCAGCGCTACACGGCCGTGCGCGGCGTCGACCTCACGGTGGGCGCGGGCGAGTTCGTCAGCGTCGTCGGCCCCACCGGCTGCGGCAAAAGCACGCTGCTCAACGTCGCCGCCGGGCTGCTCGCGCCCAGCACCGGCGAGGCGCTCGTGTTCGGCCGGCGGCTCGACGACCGCAGCGCGTTCCCCGACGGCATCAACACGCGCGCCGGCTACATGTTCCAGGCCGACAGCCTGATGCCTTGGCGCACCGCGCTCGGCAACGTGATGGCCGGTCTCGAGTTCCGCGCCGCCGCCGATGCTCAGGCCACCGCCGAGCAGTGGCTGCGCCGCGTCGGCCTCGGCGGCTTCGGCGACCGCTACCCGCACCAGCTGTCGGGCGGCATGCGCAAGCGCACGTCGCTCGCACAGACGCTCGCGCTCGACCCCGACATCATCCTGATGGACGAGCCGTTCTCGGCGCTCGACATCCAGACGCGGCAGCTGATGGAGAACGAGGTGCTCGACCTCTGGGCGTCGAAGCGCAAAGCGGTGCTGTTCATCACCCACGACCTCGACGAGGCGATCGCGATGAGCGACCGCGTCGTCGTGCTGTCGGCCGGGCCGGCGTCGCGGCCGATCGGCGAGTTCGCGATCGACATGCCGCGCCCGCGCGACGTGTCCGAGGTCAAGGTCACGCCGCGCTTCCTCGAGCTGCACGCCGCGATCTGGGCCGTGCTGCGCGAGGAAGTGCTCAAGGGCTACGAGCAGCAGCTGAAGAAGGCGGCCTGATCCACCGCTTCGCGACCATGTGGAAGTACATCCAGCCGACGCCTAAGACACTGCGCCTGTGGCAGGTCGGTCTGCTGCTGGCGGTGTTCTTGTTCTGGCACGTGATGACGACGCCGGGGCTGATCCCGCCGTTCATGTTCGAGAACGAACGCCAGGCCGCGTTCTTCTTCGGCGAGCCGCTGAAGATCTTCGCCCGCATCTGGGCCTGGTTCGTCACCGACGCCGACATCTACCGTCACCTGTGGGTCACGCTCGTCGAGACGCTGCTCGCGTTCGGCATCGGCGCCGTCACCGGGCTGCTCGCCGGGCTGTGGCTCGCGCTCTCGCCCATGGCCAGCGCGATCCTCGAGCCCTACATCAAGGCACTGAACTCGATGCCGCGCATCATCCTGGCGCCGATCTTCGCCGTGTGGTTCGGGCTCGGCATCGCGAGCAAGGTGGCGCTGGGCGTCACGCTCGTGTTCTTCATCGTCTTCTTCAACGTCTACCAGGGCGTGAAGGAGGTGAGCCCCGTGGTGCTCGCGAACGCGCGCATGCTCGGCGCGACGCGCAGGCAGCTGCTGCGCCACGTCTACCTGCCGAGCGCGACGAGCTGGGTCTTCAGCTCGCTGCACACCTCGGTCGGCCTGGCCTTCGTCGGCGCCGTGGTCGGCGAGTACCTCGGCAGCTCGCAGGGCGTGGGCTACCTGATCCTGCAGGCCGAGGGCACGTTCGACATCAACACCGTGATGGCCGGCATCCTCGTGCTCACCGCGTTCGCGCTCGTGCTCGACGCGCTCGTCGGGCGCATCGAGCGGCGGCTGATGAAGTGGCAGCCGAAGTCGGGCGAGACCGAGAAGCTGTAGCCTGCACGCCAGGAGGTGCTGCAATGCCCGTCGACCGTCGAGCCCTGATCGCCGCCGCCGGAGCATTGGCCATGCCATCGTGGGCGCACGCGCAGGCGGCGCCGCCGTCGGCCGCCGAGATCGCCGCGCGCGAGAAGGCGGCGCCGCCGCTGCCAGCGGTCGGCTCGGCGCTCACGCTGCCGACGGTGGATCTGCTCGACGGCAGCCGCTTCGAGCCCGGGCAGGTGCGCGGCCGCGTGCTGGTGCTGTACTGGTGGGCGAGCTGGTGCCCGTTCTGCGCCCTCGTCACGCCGCACGTCGCGAAGCTCTGGCAGGCACAGCGCGAGCGCGGGCTCGCGATGCTCACGCTGTCGATCGACCGCAAGGCCGACGACGCACGAGCTTACCTGCGCAAGCACGGCTATGACTTCCCGACCGCGCTCGTCACGCCCGAATTCCACAAGGTGCTGCCGAAGCCGAAGGGGCTGCCGATCACGGTCGTGCTCGGTCGCGACGGCAAGGTCGTGCAGGCCGAGGCCGGGCAGCTGTTCCCGGAAGACGTCGAAGCGCTGGCCAGGCACCTCGGCTGACGCGGCCTCAGGTCAGCCGATACACGTCGAGAATCACCCGCCGCGCCTCGCGCTGTCCGACCGCGATCGCGATCACCTTGTTCAGGTGCAGCCACGCCGGATGGCCGGTCTGGAAGCGCATCACGGTGCGGAAGAAGTACTCGCCCGGCGCGACCGCCTCGCCGGCGGCCAGCCGCGCCATCACCTCGGGCGGGCCGTGGCGCATGCCCTGGCTCTGCACCTCGACGAGCGCGCCGTCGGGGGTGCGGATCACGTAGTGCGCCGCGATGTCGAGCACGCCGTCGGCGCGGCCGACCTGCCAGTCGACACCGCCTTCGACGATCGTGCCGTTGAGCTCCGGCCCTTCGACGGTGCCGCCGCCGAGCGGCACGAAGCGCCGCTCGCCGTACGGACCGGGGCCGAGGCTGACGAGCGCGTCGACGTCGCAGCGCACGCACGCCATCGGCACGAGCGCGGGCGGCGGGGGCAGCACCGTGCTCACTTCGCGGTGGGCATCGTGAACTCGGCGCCCTTGGGCGTCGACGCCGGCCAGCGCTGCATCACGCTCTTCTGCCTGGTGTAGAAGCGCACGCCTTCCTCGCCGTAGGCGTGCATGTCGCCAAACAGGCTGCGCTTCCAGCCGCCGAAGCCGTGCCAGGCCATCGGCACCGGGATGGGCACGTTGACGCCGACCATGCCGACCTGCACGCGGCGCGCGAACTCGCGCGCGACGTTGCCGTCGCTCGTGAACACCGCGACGCCGTTGCCGTATTCGTGGTCGTTGACGAGCTGCACCGCCTCGGCGAAGTCCTTTGCGCGCACGCACGACAGCACCGGGCCGAAGATCTCTTCCTTGTAGATGCGCATCGCCGGCGTCACGTGGTCGAACAGCGTGCCGCCGGTGAAGAAGCCGCCCAGGGGCTGACCGTCGGGCCCCGGCACCTTGCAGCCGCGGCCGTCGACGACGAGCGTGGCGCCCTCCTGCACGCCGAGCGCGATGTAGCCCTCGATGCGCTCGAGCGCCTGGCGCGTGACGATGGGCCCCATCTCGGCGTCGAGTGCCATGCCGTTCTTGATCTTCAGCACCTTCGCGCGCTCGGCGAGCCTGGGCACGATGCGGTCGCCGACGTCGCCCACCAGCACCGCGACGCTGATCGCCATGCAACGCTCGCCGGCCGAGCCGTAGGCGCTGCCGATCAGCGCGTCGACGGCCTGGTCGAGGTCGGCGTCGGGCATCACGACCATGTGGTTCTTCGCGCCGCCGAGCGCCTGCACGCGCTTGCCGTGGCGCGCACCGGTCTCGTAGACGTACTGCGCGATCGGCGTCGAGCCGACGAACGACAGCGCCTTGACGTCGGGGTGCTCGAGCAGCGCGTCGACGACCGCCTTGTCGCCCTGCACGACGTTGAACACGCCGTCGGGCAGCCCGGCCTGCTTCAGCAGCTCGGCCATGAACAGGCTCGGGCTCGGGTCGCGCTCGCTGGGCTTGAGGACGAACGCGTTGCCGCAGGCGAGTGCCAGCGGGAACATCCACAGCGGCACCATGCACGGGAAGTTGAACGGCGTGACGCCGGCCACGACGCCGAGCGGCTGGCGCAGCGTCCAGTTGTCGATCCCGGTCGAGACCTGGTCGGTGTAGTCGCCCTTGAGCAGCTGCGGCGCACCGCACGCGAACTCGACGATCTCGATGCCGCGCGTGACCTCGCCCTGCGCGTCGGTGAACACCTTGCCGTGCTCGGCGGTGATCATCGCCGCCAGCGCGTCGCGGTGCTGGTTCAGCAGCGCGAGGAAGTCATTGAGCACGCGCGCGCGGCGGATCGGCGGCGTGTCGGCCCAGGCCGGGAAGGCAGCTTTCGCGGCGGCGACCGCGGCGCGCACGTCGTCGGCGTCGCCGAGCAGCACCTGCCGCGCGACGCGGCCGGTGGCGGGGTTGAACACGTCCTGCCGGCGCGCGGCGCGGCCCGGCACGACGCGGCCGGCGATGTAGTGCGCGACGTCGGTGGCCGCGGTGAAGGGCTCGGGGTCAGCCCGGCGGCGGCGCGAACAGGCGGCGTGCGAGCTCGTCGATCGCGCGCTCGAGCTCGTCCCAGCCCTCGTCGCTTCGCAGGTCGACGCCGCCGAAGGTGCGGATCTTGCGGCTGCGCAGCAGCAGGTACTGCACGCCGGCGACGAGCAGCAGCGTCGCGCCGCGCAGGTACGGGCGCGACGCGAAGGCCTCGCCGCCGAGCACGCGCGTGGCCTCGTCGCCCCACGCCTCGCGCTCGGCTTCGAGGATCGCGGTGAGCTCGTTGCGCTCGACGACCTCGGCAGCGAGCACCTCGAGCGTCAGCGGGCGCCGGCGCAGCTCGTCGACGAAGTGCCGGAAGAAGCGCGCGTAGCGCTCGGCCGGCGGCAGCGCGAGCAGCGCCTGGGGGTCGTCGCCGAGCAGGTCCGCCACGCGCGGCCAGAAGCGCCCGCTCGCCCCCCAGGTGCGCAGCAGTTCGGGCAGGCCGCCGAAGTAGCGGTAGATCAGCACCTTGTCGACGCCGGCCTGCTTCGCGATCGCGTTGACGCCGAGGGCGGCGAAGCCGTCGCGCGCGAGCACCTCGCCGACGGCGGCCAGGATGCGCTCCTCGGTGGCGGCGCGGTCGCGCGTGCGCGACGGCGGTACGGACGCGCCGGCGTCGGTCATCGGCCCTGCAGCTGCCGAAGCAGCGCCGGTTCGATCGCTGCGGCGGCCATCAGGCCGCTCATGCTCGCCGCCTCGACGCCGGCGCCGCTGACGTCCTGCCCGGCGAGCAGCAGGCCCGGCACCGGCGTGCGCACGTTCAGCGCCGGCGACGCGAGACGCTCGACGCTCATCTCGAGGCCGTAGGTGGCGCCTTCGGGCGTGCGCACGAAGCTGTGCTGCGTCACCGGCGTCGACAGCTCGTGCAGGCGCACCATCGGCGCCAGCGCCGGGAAGTGGCGCCCGAACTGCGCCAGCAGCCGATGCTCGATCCACGCCTTCAGCGCGAGGTACGCCTCGGGCCTCGGTTCGTCCGGCGCCGCGTGCAGCCACGGGGCGAAGGCGCGCGCGTCGCACACGGCGAGCACTTCGGCCGTGGACGGGCCGTCGTGCGCCGGGTCCTTCAGCGACGGGAACGACACGAACAGGCCCGGCGCGTCGTCGTCGGCCGGCGCACCCCACACCGCGCCGATGTCGTCACTCTCGTAGAGCCAGACGTTGGCGGCCGACGCGCCCGCCGCGGCGATGTCGCCTTCGAAGCCCAGGTAAAGCACGACCATCGCGAGGCCGGGGCGCAGCCGGGCGGCCGCCGCGCGCCAGTCGGGGGCGAGCGCGGCGTCCAGCCGCGCGAGCGTGTTGCCGACGCCGATCGTCGAGATCACGTGCGCGGCACGCTCGACGTGCTCGCGGCCGTCGCGGATGACGCGCACGCCGCGTGCGTGGCCGCCTTCGACGACGATCTCGTGCACGTCGGCACCGAGCCGCAGCTCGCCGCCGGCGCGTTCGACCGGCGTGCGCAGCGCCTCGGCGAGACGCGCCGGCCCGCCGACGGGGTAGTACGCGCCGTGGTCGTACGAGCCGGTGACGAGCGCGTGCTCGACGAAGGGCGCGACGTCGGGCGACGCCCCGTAGTCGCCCCAGCGCGCGCCGAGCACGGCGCGCAGCCGCGCGTCGTCGATCTCGCCAAGCCGCTGCGCCAGCGTGCGGCCGGCCCACTGCCGCAGCTCGGCGCCGCGCCACCACCGCAGCCCCGTCGCCAGCCATTCGGGCATGCCGCGGGCGGCCATCAGGGCGAACGCGGCGTGGCGCGCCGCGGCGACGTCGTCGAACCAGCGTTCGATCGCCGCGTGCTGGTCGGCAAAGCGCTCGTGCAGTGCCGCGCGGTACGCCGCCTGCGGATGCGCGATGCCGAACTCGAAGCCCGGCAGACGCACGATGTCGTACGGATCGCCGCACGAGGCGAACTGCAGCTCGCCGTCGGTCAGCCATCGCAGCAGGCGGCCGAAGGACCCGGCGGGCCCCGGCTTGTCGCCAACGTCGGTGAGGTAGTGCACGCCAGTGGCGAACACCCAGTCCTGGCGGCGGAAGGTCTGCGTCAGGCCGCCAGCCACCGTGTGCTGCTCGAGCACGAGCACGCGCCGGCCGCGCTTGGCCAGCGCCGCCGCGGCGGTGAGACCGCTGATGCCCGAGCCGACGACGATGGCGTCCCACATGGTCGCTCCTCCTGCCGCGCCACTCAGCGTGCGACGATGTGCGCGTCGACCCCGCGGCGCGGTGCCGGGCCGACCGGTTCGGCGAAGCCGACGCGCGCCCACATCTGCACCGTCTGCGCCGGGCGCGCGGCGCCGACGAGCGCGTGGATCTCGGCGTGGAGTCTTGCCTGTTCGGGGTACTCCTGCAAGGCCTGCTGCAGCGGGTGCATCACGACGCCTTGCGCCGTCGCGGCCAGCTGCACCCGGGCGTACGCGCGGCCGGCGGCGATCTGCGTGGCGCGCTCGTTGTCGTCGCTGACCATCCACAGGAAGCCGACCGTGGTCGCGATCTTCGCGTCGAAGTCCTTCAGCTGCGACGTCGTCGCCGTCGCGTCGGGCGCCGGCGCCCGCGTGCGGTCGAACAGCCCCAGGCGGTCCATCGCGACGAGCATCGGGCTCGTGATCGAGATGCCGTCGCGGTGCGCGGCGATCTCGGAGGCGCCGATGCGCAGCCAGTGGTACGACTCGAGGATCGTGCGCGGCGTGACCAACTCGATGCGCCAGGCCTCGCTCGCGATGCGGCGGTGGCGGTCGATCGCCGCCGCGTCGTCGGGCCCGACGAAGCCGAAGCGGATCGGATACGGCTGCACCGCCGCTGCCATCGCCGCCCACGCCGCGGGTCCTTCGTCACCACCGGATCGCTCACGAGGCGGATGCGCGCGACCGGCCGGTCGTCGAGCGCGTCGGGGCCGAACGCGCCGTCGGGAAAGAGCGTGATCTCGGCGCGGTGGCCGCGCTCGCGCGCCGCGAGGTCGAGCAGCTCGAGGAACGTGCCCTGGCTCATCACGATCTGGCGCGAGAACGGGTCGGTCTCGGGCAGCAGGCGCTCGCGGTCGACGCGCAGCACGATCTCACCCGGCGTGCGCAGGTCGACGAGCCACGACTGCAGGTTGTGCGAGTGCGGCGCGAGGATCGCGTGGGCGAGCACCCAGCGGCGCAAGTCGGGCTCGGCGCCGGGGCCGTTCCACGCCGCCACCGCGTCGGGCGGCACCTGCGACGAGCAACC
>JALOSD010000288.1 GCA_025458585.1 Burkholderiaceae bacterium
GTCGAGCTCGCGCTTGTCCGACAGCAGCTTGACGATGATGATCGTGCTCGAGAACGTCAGCGCGACGGCGACGTACAGCGCCTCCATCAGCCCCTTGCCGAGGGCGAGGATGAGCACGAAGCCGAACGCGATCGTGAACGCGAGCTGTCCCAGCCCGGTGGCCAGCGCCACCGGCCCGATGTGGCGGATGTGGTGCAGGTCGAGCTTGAGGCCGACGACGAACAGCAGCACCGCGACGCCGACCTGCGCCAGCAGGTCGATCTGGTCGTGCGCGCCGACGAGCCCGAACACCGCCGGCCCGACGAGGATGCCGACGACGATGTACGCGATCAGCACCGGCTGCTTCAGGCGCACGAACAGGGCGCCGGCGAGCGCGCAGATCAGCAGCAGGAGGGCGAATTCACCGAAGGCGCCGTGCATGCGGCCGATGGTACCCAGCGCCCGCGGCGCCGGGCCGCATGGGCGGCTACTTCGGTGCGGTATGCGCGTGGTGGTGCAGCATGTCGCCGAGCTGCAGGCCGGTGAGCTGCTTCGCGCCGTGGGCGACGTAGTAGATGACGGCGATCATCATCGCCATCGACGGCAGCGCGATCATCGGGTAGCTCATCAGCGTGAGCCGGCCGAGCTCCTCGTTGAACGCCTCGGTGCCCGCCGGGCTGGTGACGATCCAGCGCGCGAGCAGGTAGTTCATCGCCGACGAGAAGAAGAACGTGCCGGCGAGCAGGAGCGTGCCGTTGCGCAGCCGCGTCTCGAACGCGTCGACGTTGCCGCGCGCGGCAAGGTGCGCGTCGACCTTCTCGACGTCGAGCACCTGGTGGTTGTAGACAAGCATGCGGATCAGCGGCCAGCGCGTGCGCGCCGAGATCAGCACTGCCAGCCCGATCAGCCCCGGCACCGCGGCCTCCTTGACCGCGAGCCACTGCGGGTCGAGCCTGAGCACGCCGATGCCGCCGGTCAGCAGCGTGCTGACGACGCCGAGCACGGCGACGAAGCTGAGCTTGCGCTGCTTGACCAGGCCGTAGACGCCCCAGCCGAGCGGGAACGCGAGCGCGACGAGCAGCGCCTTCGTCGAGCCGAGGTGCTGGTCACCGCTGAACTTCATCAGGATCACCGCCGGGATCACGATGGCGACGACGATCTCGAGCAGCGGGTTGCCATTGTTCTGCGGGCGGGCGGGGGCGGGGGCCATGAGGGGGAGGCAGCGTTGAATCGACGGCGCGAGCTTAGCGCGCCGTCGCGCCCGGCGCGTGGTCACAATGTCGGCGGCGTTCGCGGTACCGTCCGTTTCGCCCGCTACTTCACACGCCGATGCGCGCCTTCGCCACGCTGTACGCCGAGCTCGACGCCACCACGTCGACGGCCGACAAGCTTGCCGCGCTCGGGCGCTACTTCGACCGTGCCGATGTCGCCGACGCGGCGTGGGCAGCCTACTTCCTCGCCGGCGGCAAGCCGCGGCAGACGGTGCCGACCGCGCTGCTGCGCGCCACCGCCGTCGCCGAGGCCGGCGTCCCCGAGTGGCTGTTCGAGGAGTGCTACCAGGCGGTCGGCGACCTCGCCGAGACGATCGCGCTCGTGCTGCCGCCGCCGGCGTCGACGAGCGACCTCGGCCTCGCGGCGTGGGTCGAACAGCGGCTGCTGCCGCTGCGCGGCCAGCCGCCCGAGGCGCAGGCCGCTGCACTGACGCAGTGGTGGCGCGAGCTCGACACGGCGGGTCGTTTCCTGCTCGTCAAGCTGATCGGGGGCGGCTTTCGCGTCGGCGTCAGCAAGCTGCTCGTGCAGCGTGCACTCGCCGCCCACGCGGGCCTCGACGCGAAGCAGGTCGCGCAGCGCATGATGGGCTACACCGACGCGCGCAGCCTGCCGAGCGCCGGGCGTTTTGCCGCCCTCGTCGCCCGCGACGCGCCGGCGCGTGTCGAGGCGGGCCAGCCGTATCCGTTCTTCCTCGCCCACCCGCTGGACGTCGGCGTCGGTGGCGACGCCTCGACGCTGGCCGCGCGTCTCGGCGCACCGGCACCGTGGTTCGCCGAGTGGAAGTACGACGGCATCCGCGCGCAGGTCGTGCGGCGCGAAGGCGAGGTGTGGATCTGGTCGCGCGGCGAGGAGCTGGTGACGGAGCGTTTTCCAGAGGTCGTCGCGCTCGCGGGCCGGCTGCCGGACGGCACCGTGCTCGACGGCGAGATCCTCGCGTGGCGCGACGGCGCGCCGGCACCGTTCGCGCTGCTGCAGCAGCGCATCGGCCGCAAGACGCTGACGAAGAAGGTGCTCGCCGACGCGCCGGTGACGCTCGTCGCCTACGACCTGCTCGAGTCGCAGGGACTCGACCGGCGGCACCTGCCGCAGGCCGAGCGACGGAAACTGCTCGAGGCCGCCTGCGCCGAGGCCGCGATCGCCGTCTCACCCTTGCTCGCGGGCGACGACTGGGCCGCGCTGGCGGCGCTGCGCGCCGGCGCGCGGGCCAGGGGCTGCGAGGGCCTGATGCTCAAGCGCCGCGACAGCGCCTACGGCAGCGGCCGCACGAAGGCCGAGGGCCTGTGGTGGAAGTGGAAGGTCGACCCGATGAGCGTCGACGCCGTGCTCGTCTACGCGCAGCGCGGCCACGGCCGGCGCGCAAGCGTCTACACCGACTACAC
>JALOSD010000289.1 GCA_025458585.1 Burkholderiaceae bacterium
ACGAGATCGTGCTCGGCACGATCCAGGACCTATCCGGGCCGCTCGCCGGCTTCGGCAAGCAGGTGCGCAGCGGCATGCAGCTGCGGGTCGACGAGATCAACGAGCAGGGCGGCGTCGGCGGCCGCAAGCTCAAGCTGCTGGTCGAGGACTCGGGCTACGACCCGCGGCGCGCGGTGCTGGCGGCGCAGAAGCTCGTCAACCAGGACAAGATTTTCATGATGGTCGGCCACATCGGCACGGCGCAGAACATGGCGGCGATGCCGGTGCAGTTCGAGCGCAACGTGATCAACTTCCTGCCGGTGACGGCCGCGCGCGAGATGTACGAGCCGTTCCACCGGCTGAAGTTCTCGTTCGCGGCGCCCTACTACGACCAGATGGTCATCGCCGCGCCCATGCTCTACAAGCAGAAGAACGCGAAGAAGGCCTGCATCATCTACCAGGACGACGAGTTCGGCCTCGAGGTGATGCGCGGCGCCGAAGCGGGCCTGAAGACGATCGGCGTCGAGCTCGCCGAGAAGACGACGTTCAAGCGCGGCGCGACCGACTTCTCGAGCCAGGTCGCGCGCATGAAGGCCGCCAGCTGCGACTTCGTCGTCCTCGGCACGATCATCCGCGAGACGATCGGCACGATCGGCGAGAGCCGCAAGACCGGCTTCGCCCCGACCTTCCTCGGCACCAGCGCCTCGTACACAGACCTGATCCACAGGCTCGGCGGCAAGGCGATGGACGGGCTGTACGCGACGATGACGGTGCAGAACCCCTACCTCGACGACACGTCGCGCGAGATCAGCTTCTGGGCCAACAAGTACAAGACCAAGTTCAACGAGGATCCGACCGTGTTCTCGGTCTACGGCTACACCATCATCGACGCCTTCATCCAGGCCGCGTCGAAGGCGGGTGCCAACCTGACGACCGACAGCTTCATCAAGGTGATGGACTCGATGCGCTTCCCGCCCGACATGTTCGGCAGCGCCGAGATGACGTTCTCGCCGACCAAGCGCCTGGGCAGCAACGCGACGCGCCTGTCGCAGCTGCAGGATGCGCGCTGGAAGGTGGTGAGCGAGTACATGTCGCTCGACAAGAAGTAGGCCGGCCCCGCCCGCGCCGCAGCCGCCTCCCGGGGCGGCTTTTTCTTGCCTGCCGCGCGGTCGCGACCTGTCAAGTCGGCGAGTCTGACGATTGCGGTATGTATACTTCATCCATACTTCGGAGCGCCGCCATGGAAGCCACCGTCGCCGAACGCGGACAGATCACGCTGCCCAAGGCCGTGCGCGACGCGCTCGGGCTGACCAAGGGCACCAAGCTGCGGGTCGAACTCGAGGGCAGCCGTATCGTGCTGCGCAAGGAGGTCGACGACGCGCTGTCGCGGCTGCGCGGGCGCTTCAAGCTCGACGGCTTCGCCAGCACCGACGAGGCGATGCGCGCGATCCGCGGCCGTGCTCCTGGCGACCCCTATCCGCCGCCCGAGGACAACGCGGCGTGATCGCCGTCGATTCTTCGGTGCTGATCGACCTCATCGAGGGCGGCGTCGACGCCGACGCGGCTGCCTCGGTGCTCCGCGGCGCGCTGCACGAGGGTCCGGTCGTGATCTGCGACGTGGTGCTCGCCGAGGTGTGCACCGCCCTCAAGCACGGCACCGAGGTGCTGCCGCATCTGGAAGAAGCGGGCATCCGGTACCTGCCCACGGAAGCGCGCGCCGCCCTGCGCGCCGGCGAGATGCAGCGTCGCCACCGCCAGCGCGGCGGCCGCCGCCATCGCACCGTGCCCGACTTCCTCGTCGGCGCGCACGCGCTGCTGCAGTGCCAGGCGCTGATCACGCGCGACGCCGGCTTCTTCCGCGACTATTTCAAGGGGCTCAAAGTCATCGTGCCGCAAGGTGCATGACCGACGATGCCCTGCTGTCGCCGTACCATCCCGACGTTTTCTGCACCGCCACAACGTCAAGCCACGAGGACCGCCCCATGCTCGCCCCCGCCCACGCCTTCTCCAAGACGCTGAAGTCCTTCAAGACCGCCTCCGGCAAGGAGGGGCTGCTGTACTCGCTTCCCGCGCTGGCCAAGATCTACCCGAACGTCAACCGGCTGCCGGTGTCGATCCGCATCGTGCTCGAGAGCGTGCTGCGCAACTGCGACGGCAAGAAGGTCACGAAGGAGCACGTCGAGCAGCTCGCCAACTGGCGGCCCGACGCGCCGCGCACCGACGAGATCCCGTTCGTCGTCGCGCGCGTCGTGCTTCAGGACTTCACCGGCGTGCCGCTGCTGGCCGACCTGGCCGCGATGCGCAACGTCGCCGCCGAGATGGGCAAGAACCCGAAGACGATCGAGCCGCTGGTGCCGGTCGACCTGGTGGTCGACCACTCGGTGATGATCGACCACTACGGCAACAAGAAGGCGCTCGACCTGAACATGAAGCTCGAGTTCGAGCGCAACCGCGAGCGCTACGAGTTCATGAAGTGGGGCATGCAGGCGTTCGACACCTTCGGTGTCGTGCCGCCGGGCTTCGGCATCGTGCACCAGGTCAACCTCGAGTACCTGGCGCGAGGCGTGCACAAGCGCAAGGACAAGGTGCACTACCCCGACACGCTGGTCGGCACCGACAGCCACACGACGATGATCAAAGCCGGTGTACTTCCTGACCCCCGACGTCGTCGGCTTCGAGCTCACCGGTGCGCTGCGCGAGGGCGTCACCGCCACCGACCTCGTGCTCACCGTCACGGAGATCCTGCGCAAGCACAAGGTGGTCGGCAAGTTCGTCGAGTTCTTCGGCCCCGGCACCGAGAGCCTCGCGTTGCCCGACCGCGCCACCATCGCCAACATGGCACCCGAGTACGGCGCCACGATGGGCTTCTTCCCCGTCGACGGCAAGACGATCGAGTACTTCAAGGGCACCGGCCGCACCAAGGCCGAGATCGAGGCCTTCGAGGCCTACTTCAAGGCGCAGAAGCTGTTCGGCATCCCCAAGGCGGGCGAGATCGACTACTCGAGCGTCGTCACACTCGACCTGTCGACGGTGTCGCCCAGCCTCGCGGGCCCCAAGCGCCCGCAGGACCGCATCGAGATCACGCACCTGGCGTCGAAGTTCGGCGAGCTGTTCAGCAAGCCGGTGGCCGAGAACGGCTTCAACCAGCCGGCCGACAAGCTCGGCCAGACGTTCAAGACCGACGGCGGCCTCGACATCCGCAACGGCGACGTGCTGATCGCCGCCATCACGAGCTGCACCAACACGAGCAACCCTGGCGTGCTGCTCGCCGCGGGCCTGCTGGCGAAGAAGGCGGTCGAGGCGGGGCTGAAGGTCAAGCCGCACGTCAAGACCTCGCTCGCGCCCGGCTCGCGCATCGTCACCGAGTACCTCACCAAGGCGGGCCTGCTGCCCTACCTCGAGAAGCTCGGCTTCGCGGTGGCGGCCTACGGCTGCACGACGTGCATCGGCAACGCCGGCGACCTGACGCCCGAGATCAACAAGGTCATCACCGACAACGACCTGGTCTGCGCCGCCGTGCTGTCGGGCAACCGCAACTTCGAGGCTCGCATCCACCCGAACCTGAAGGCCAACTTCCTCGCCAGCCCGCCGCTGGTGGTGGCCTACGCGATCGCCGGCAACGTCACGAAGGACCTGATGACCGAGCCCGTGGGCCTGGGCAAGAAGGGCAAGCCGGTCTACCTCGGCGACATCTGGCCCACCAGCGACGAGGTCTACAAGCTGATGAAGTACGCGATGAACGCCAAGGCGTTCAAGGAGAACTACGGCAAGGTGCACGCCAAGCCGGGCAAGCTGTGGGAGCAGATCAAGGGCGTCAAGGGCCAGGTCTACACGTGGCCGAAGAGCACCTACATCGCGCAGCCGCCGTTCTTCGAGGGCTTCGAGATGCTGCC
>JALOSD010000057.1 GCA_025458585.1 Burkholderiaceae bacterium
GCCAGCGCTGCTCGACCATCTCGGTCGCGTCGTGCGCCGAGATCTGCACCGCCGGCGCGCGGGCGACGAAGAAGCGGGTGTCGAAGCGCTTGATGCGCAGCGGCGGTGTCAGCCAGTGGCTGAAGTAGACGAGTTCGTCGACAGCGAGTTGCCAGCCCGTCGCTGCACAGAACTCCGTGAGTGTGCGCTCGCCTCGGTTCAAGGGCTCGCGCCACGCGGCGATGCCTTCGGCGTCGTCACCGTGCAGCTCAACCAGCTCGGCCTGGCCGGGCGCGCGCGCGTACAGCAGCCCGGCCTCCTCGAAACACTCGCGCACCGCCGCGACGGCGTAGTCGAGCCCGCCCGACGCGCGAGGCCGAGCTGCGCGCTCGCCGCGGCGTCGTCGAGCCCGGCGCAGCAGTGATGCGCGTCGCGGTCGGCAGCGTCGACGAGCCCGCCGGGAAACACCCAGGCGCCGCTGTTGTGGTCGCCGCGCTCGGCGCGGCGCAGCAGCAGTACCTCGATGCCGACCGCGGCGTCGCGCACGACGACGAGCGTCGCCGCCGCGCGCGGCGGGCGCGGGGTGTCGGAGGCGGTGGCCGTGGTCAACGGCGGAAGCCGAGCTCGACGGCGAAGAACTGCGGCTTCAGCCCCGCCAGCGGCGCGCGCAGCTTGGCGAGCTCGGCCGGCGGCGCGTGCACCTCGAGGCGCGTGATCTGCGCGATCTTCAGCGCCTCCTGCAGCAGCGCGCCCACGTTGTCGAGGTGGGCGAGCACGGCCGCCGCGTCGTCGTAGCCCTCGCGGCAGTGGACCACCTGGCCGTCGAACGAAAACGCGTAGTGCACGCAGCCCGCCTCGCTCGTCGTCGTCTCGACGAAGCGGTCGCACAGGGTGCGGAACTCGCCAAGCTTGCCCTCGTGGACCTGAAAATACGGCACGAGCGTGCAGACGGTGTCGGGGCTGACCATCGCGGTGTCTCCGTCGTCGTGGGTGGGACCTGCGATGCTACGCGCCTCGCCTGGCGCTGGGAATCGTGCCGCATGCCGCGCGCGTAAGGCGCGCGTAGCGGCACGGCGCTACCCTCTCGCCTCGACCACCCGCAACACCTTCCTCCAGGAGACCCGCCATGCCCACCCCCCGTGACGTCTACGTCGTCGCCGCCGCCCGTACCGCGATCGGCACCTTCGGCGGCAGCCTGAAAGACGTGCCGCTGGCCGACCTCGCCACGCTCGCCGTCAAGACGGCGCTCGAGCGCAGCGGCGCGCCCGCCGACGCCGTCGGCCACCTGGCGATGGGCACCGTCATCCCCACCGAGCCGCGCGATGCGTACCTGAGCCGCGTCGCCGCGGTCAACGCCGGCCTGCCGAAGGAGACGCCGGCGTTCAACGTCAACCGCCTGTGCGGCTCGGGCCTGCAGGCGATCGTCTCGGCGTCGCAGGCGATCCTGCTCGGCGACTGCGAGGTCGCGCTGGGCGCCGGCGCCGAGTCGATGAGCCGCGGCGCCTACCTGATGCCCGGCGCGCGCTGGGGCACGCGCATGGGCGACGCGCAGATCCTCGACTACATGGTCGGCGCGCTGCACGACCCGTTCCACAAGATCCACATGGGCATCACGGCCGAGAACGTCGCCGAGCAGTTCGGCATCACGCGCAGCGACATGGACGGCCTCGCGGTCGAGAGCCACCGCCGTGCCGCCGCGGCGATCGCCGAAGGCCGCTTCAAGTCGCAGATCGTGCCGGTGGTGAGCAAGGGCAGGAAGGGCGACGTCGTGTTCGACACCGACGAGCACGTCAAGCCCGGCACCACGATGGAGACGCTGGCCGCGATGCGCGCCGCGTTCAAGAAGGACGGCCTGGTGACGGCCGGCAACGCCTCGGGCATCAACGACGGCGCCGGCGCCGTCGTGCTCGCGAGCGCCGAGGCGGTCAAGGCGCACGGCCTGAAGCCGATGGCGCGGCTCGTGAGCTACGCGCACGCCGGCGTCGAGCCGACGATCATGGGCATCGGCCCGGTGCCGGCGACGCGCAAGGCGCTCGAGCGCGCCGGGCTGAAGGTCGCCGACCTCGACGTGATCGAGAGCAACGAGGCCTTCGCGGCGCAGGCCTGCGCGGTGGTGAAGGAACTGGGCCTCGACCCGGCGAAGACGAACCCGAACGGCTCGGGCATCTCGCTCGGCCACCCGATCGGCGCCACCGGCGCGATCATCACGACGAAGGCGCTGTACGAGTTGCAGCGCGTCGGCGGCCGCTACGCACTCGTGACGATGTGCATCGGCGGCGGCCAGGGCATCGCGGCGATCTTCGAACGCGCGTAGCGCCGGCGCGGTCCGTGCCCGGGCCGACAATCGGCGCTTCGACTGCGAAAAGGATGCGCCGATGCCCGGTCCACTGGCAGGCCTGAAGGTCATCGAGATGGTCGGCCTCGGGCCGGCCCCGTTCTGCGCGATGCTGCTCGCCGACCAGGGCGCCGAGGTCGTGCGCATCGACCGCCCGGGCGCCGACGGCGCGCTCGGCCTGCCGCCGAAGTACGACGTGTCGGCGCGCGGGCGCCGCTCGCTCGCAATCGACCTGCGCAAGCCGGGTGCCGTCGATGCCGTGCTGCGCATGGTCGAAGGCGCCGACGTATTGATCGAGGGTTTCCGCCCCGGCGTCATGGAGCGCCTGGGCCTCGGCCCCGACGTGTGCCTCGCGCGCCGGCCGCGGCTCGTCTACGGCCGCATGACCGGCTGGGGCCAGCACGGCCCGCTCGCGCACGCCGCCGGCCACGACATCGACTACATCGCGCTCAGCGGCGCGCTGCAGGCGATCGGCCGCGCGGGCGACGCGCCGGTGCCGCCGCTGAATTACGTCGGCGACTACGGCGGTGGCGCGATGCTGCTCGCCTTCGGCGTGCTCGCCGCGCTGTTCGAGGCGCAGCGCAGCGGTCGCGGCCAGGTCGTCGACGCCGCGATGACCGACGGCGCGGCGCTGCTGTCGGCGATGTTCTACGGCCTCAAGGCGTCGGGCGTGTGGCGCAACGAACGCGGCGTGAACCTGCTCGACTCGGGCGCGCACTTCTACGACACCTACCGCTGCGCCGACGGCAAGTACGTCGCGGTGGGTGCGATCGAGCCGCAGTTCCACGCCGAGCTGCTCGCACGCCTCGGGCTCGACGCCGCCGACTTCCGTCAGCTCGACGCGACGCGCTGGCCGCAGCAGAAGGCGCGCCTCGCCGAGGTGTTCGCCACCCGCACGCGCGACGAGTGGTGCGCCGTGCTCGAAGGCAGCGACGCCTGCTTCGCGCCGGTGCTCGACTGGGACGAGGCGCCGAAGCACCCGCACAACGTCGCGCGCGGCACGTTCGTGAACCTCGACGGCGTCGTCCAGCCGGCGCCGGCACCGCGCTTCAGCCGCACGCCGGCGGACGTGCCGACGCCGCCCGTGGCCGCTGGCCACGACAGCGAGGCGGTGCTGCGCGGCTGGGGCGTGCCCGAAGGCGAGATCGGGCAACTGCGCGCCAACGGCGCGCTGGGGTGGCCGCGCGCCGACGGCGCGCTGGGGTGGCCGCGCGCCGACGGCGCGCTGGGGTGGCCGCGCGCCGACGGCGCGCTGGGGTGGTCGCGCGCCGACGGCGCAATCGGGTAACGGCGCGCCGACGACGGCGCGATCGGCTGACGTCTCGACGATCGATTCGCGCCGACGGCGCGTTGCGCGGCGCCACCCCCGCCGGCGACGCTCCCGGGGCGCAGGGCATCCCCGACGTGGCCGGTATCTGGCAGGGCGGTCGATATACTCGACGGGTTTGTCTGCCCGGTCGCCCCGCCCTCGAACGAGGGCGGGGCGCGCCCCTGCCGTTACCGAGGAACCATGAGCGACGCCCGCCCCACCGCCGACGACCCCAGCGCCCACGACGCGCACGAAGGCCCGATCAAGACGCCGAAGCAACTCGTGTGGGCGGTCGTGCTGTCGTTCCTGGTGCCGATCTTCCTGATCGTGCTGCTGATCAATTTCGTCGCCAGCGGCGACAAGCCGGCGGCCGGCACCGACGCGCTCGGCCCCGAGGCGGTCGCGCTTCGGCTGCAGCCGGTCGGGCGCGTCGAGCTGCAGCTTGCCGCGGCGGGTCCGAAGGTGCCGCTGGCCGGCGAGCAGGTCTACAAGAACGCCTGCACCGCGTGCCACGCCGCCGGCGTCGCGGGGGCGCCGAAGTCGGGCGACACGGCGGCTTGGGCGCCGCGGATCCAGACCGGCTACGACGCGCTGCTGAACTCCGCGCTCAAGGGCAAGGGCGCGATGCCGGCGCAAGGCGGCGGACAGTACAGCGACTACGAGATCGGCCGCGCCGTCGTCTACATGGTCAACCAGGCCGGCGGCAAGATGGCCGAGCCGAAGGCGCCGGCGGGCGACGCCGAGCCTGCCGCGGCAGCCCCGGCTGCCGCCCCCGCCGCTGCCGCCGCGCCTGCCGCGCCTGCCGCGCCGGTGGCCGCAGCCCCGGTCGCGGTCGCGGCGGCTCCGGCGGCGGCACCGGTCGCGGTCGCGGTCCCGGCGCTGTACGCGCAGGCCTGCCAGGTCTGCCACGTCGCGGGCGTGGCCGGGGCGCCGAAGCTCGGCGACAAGGCTGCGTGGGCGCCGCGCCTGGCGCTCGGCGTCGACGGCCTGACCGCCAGCGTGATCAAGGGCAAGGGCGCGATGCCGCCGCGCGGCGGCGCGATGGCCGCCTCCGACGACGAGATCAAGGCCGTCGTCACCTACATGGTGGGCACGGTCCAGTAACGCCCCCGGCGATCGCGTGCACGGGCCTGCACTGCAGGCCCGTGTCGTTTGCGCGGTCAGGCCCCGGCGTCGCGCAGCGGGCTGATCCGGTAGCCGAAACGCGCCGGCATGGCGTCGAAGGGCATCTCCTGCGGCGCCGGCCAGGCGCCGGCGTCGATGGCCTGCGCGGCAAGTTCGGTGTCGAGCGAGTGCACGAGGCCGAAGCCGAGGTCGGTGTCGACGAACAGGCGCCCGGACTCGTCGAGCCAGGTGCGGCGCAGCGTCGCTCCCGCGCCGCTATGCGACGCGACCGCGACGCCGCCGTCCGGCTCGGGCCGCAACCGCCAGATCCACGGCGCCGCCTCGAGCTCGACGTAGACGCGCTGCGGCCCGTTCTGGAAGTACCAGGCGCCGCCGGCGTCGGCGGCGTAGTTGCGGCCGATGAACGCGATCAGCGCGGCGTGCTCGATGCGGCTGCCGCGCGACGCCGGGAACGGGCCGGCGGACTGCGCGGCCTCGTCGCGCAGCCACCAGTGGCCGCGCGCGTCGAGCCCGAGCCAGCCGACGACGTGCGGCACGTTCGGCCACTTGCGCAGCGCCGCCTCGACGATCGCGTCCATCGCCGCAGTGTCGTTCAGCCTTGCGCGCGCATCCAGTCCATCACCGCCTGCGGCAGCGTCAGCACGTGGCCGGGCGGGCGGCCGCTGGCGAAGCCGACGTGGCCGCCGTGCGTCGGCTGCCACAGCGTCACGAAGGCTCCCACCTCGCGCGCACCCGGCAGGCTCGACGCCGGGACGAACGGGTCGTTGCGCGCGTTGAGCACGAGCGCCGGAATGCGGATGCGGTGCAGGTGCGGCTTCGCCGATGCGCGCGTCCAGTAGTCGAGCACACCGCGAAAGCCGTGCACCGGCGCGGTGAAGGCGTCGTCGAATTCGAACAGCGTGCGCGCGCGCACGACGCGTTCGCGGTCGAACAGCCCCGGGTGCTGCGCCCACTTGGCGAGCGCCCTGGGCTTCATCGTGCGCAGGAAGTACGGCGTGTAGGCGAGGCGGTTGAAGCCGCGGCCGATCGCGTGGCCGCCGGCGGCGAGGTCGACCGGCGAGCTCACCGCCGCGACGGCACGCGCGACCCGCGCCGCCTGCTCGCCCGCCTCCTCGGCCCAGCGCAGCAGCGCGTTGCCGCCGAGCGAGATGCCCACGGCGAACAGCGGCCGGCCGTGCCGTTCGCGCAGCCGCGCGAGGATCCAGCCGACTTCCTCGTGGTCGCCGGAGTGGTACGCGCGCGGCGCGAGGTTGATCTCGCCCGAACAGCCGCGGAAGTGCGGCACCGCGTACGCCCAGCCGGCCTCGCGTGCCCAGTCGGCGAACGCCAGCGCGTAGGCACCGCGCGACGAGCCTTCGAGGCCGTGGAACAGCACGAGCAGCGGCGCCGCGGGGTCGGCCGCGTCGAGCATGTCGACGTCGACGAAGTCGCCGTCGGGCGTCGTCCAGCGCTCGCGCCGGTAGGCCGGCGGCGCGCCGGCGTGCCGGCGCGAGAACAGCGCGGGCCAGATCGTCTGCAGGTGGCCGCCGGGCAGCCAGCGCGGGGCGCGGTACTGCATGCGCTCAGTGCAGGACCGACGGCGTCTCCGCGATCTCGGGCGGCTCGCGCGGCGAGCCCGGGCTGGCGTGGTGGGCGACGATGCGCCAGCCCTGCGCCGTGTGCAGGTACACGTTGGTGGCCAGCACCCAGGCGGTCTGCGTCGTGCCGTCGTCGCCGACCAGCGTGACCTGCTCGAGCACGCTGTGCACCGCGCAGCCGGCGGCGTGCACGCGCCGCACCTTCTGCGGCTGCACCGCGATCGCGCCGTTGGCGAAGATGGCCTCGAACGTCGTGCGGATCGCCGCCGCTCCGACGACGCGCGGGCCGCCCGGGTGCACGCAGTAGACCTCGTCGTCGTCGGCCCACAGCGCCATCAGGCGCTCGAGGTCGGCCTCGCGCATCGCCTCGTAGAACTGCGCCTCGAGGTCGTCGGGCGACGACAGCAGCGCAGCGGTCTCGGCCTTCGAGCGCGACATCGCCGGGGTCAGCGGAAGACGACGGTCTTGTGGCCGTTGAGCAGCACGCGGTGCTCGACGTGCCAGCGCACCGCCCGCGCGAGCACGACGCTCTCGACGTCGCGCCCGACGGCGGTCAGGTCCTCGGCCGACAGCGAGTGGTCGACGCGCGCGACGTCCTGCTCGATGATCGGCCCTTCGTCGAGGTCGGCGGTGACGTAGTGCGCCGTGGCGCCGATCAGCTTCACGCCGCGCGCGTGCGCCTGGTAGTACGGCTTGGCGCCCTTGAAGCTCGGCAGGAAGCTGTGGTGGATGTTGATCGCGCGGCCCTTGAGCGCGTTGCAGAACGCGGGGCTGAGGATCTGCATGTAGCGCGCGAGCACGACGAGGCCGACGCGCTCGCGCTCGATGATCGTCATCACCTGCTGTTCCTGCGCGCGCTTGGCCTCGGCAGGGCCGCCAGGCCCGTCCTTCGCGATCGGCAGGTGGTGGAAGGGAATGCCGTAGCTCTCGGCGAGCCGCGCGAACGCCGGGTGGTTGCTGACGATCGCCGGAATGTCGACCGCGAGCTGCCCGCTCTTCCAGCGAAACAGCAGGTCGTTCAGGCAGTGGCCGTGCTGGCTGACCATCAGCAGCACGCGCGAGCGCTGCGCCACCGCGTGGAAGCGCACGTCCATCGCGAACTGCTGGCGCACGTGCTCGAACAGGCGCTCGAGCGTGGGCGCGTCGGCCAGGTGCGGCGGCGCCTCGAAGTGCACCCGCATGAAGAACAGCCCGGTGGCGTCGTCGCCTTCGAGGTCGCCGAACTGCTGCGAGTCGAGGATGTTGCAGCCGGCCTGGTACAGCAGGCCGGCGACGGCGTAGACCAGGCGGTACACCGTGCCGCAGTACGGGCAGCGGCCCTCGCCCGTGGACGCGACGTCGATGAACACCTTCGGGTGCCCGCTCCACAGCGGCATCCTCGGGTGCGGGCAGTGCGTGACGCCCGGGCCCATCAGCTCCTTCGCGGCGAGCTCGACGACGGCTTTGGGTTCGCTCATGGCGGGTTCAGACGCGGGTCAGCCACTCGGCGTACTTGCCGTTGCGGCCGTTGACGATGTCGAAGAACGCCGACTGGATCTTCTCCGTGATCGGCCCGCGGCTGCCGGCGCCGATCTGCACGCGGTCGAGTTCGCGGATCGGCGTGACCTCGGCCGCGGTGCCGGTGAAGAAGGCCTCGTCGCAGATGTAGACCTCGTCGCGCGTGATGCGCTTCTCGACGATCTTCAGGCCGAGGTCGTGGCAGATCGCGAAGATGGTGTCGCGCGTGATGCCGTTGAGCGCGCCGGCCGACAGGTCGGGCGTGTAGACGACGCCCTTCTTGACGATGAACAGGTTCTCGCCCGCGCCCTCGCTGACGAAGCCGGTCGAGTCGAGCAGCAGCGCCTCGTCGTAGCCCTCGTCGGTGGCCTCCATGTTGGCCAGGATCGAGTTCGTGTAGTTGCTCACCGCCTTCGCCTGCGTCATCGTGATGTTGACGTGGTGGCGCGTGTAGCTGCTCGTCTTGACGCGGATGCCGCGCTTGAGGCCTTCCTCGCCGAGGTACGCGCCCCACGACCAGGCGGCGACCATCAGGTGGATCTTGTTGCCCTTCGGGCTGACCCCGAGCTTGTCGGAGCCGATCCAGGTCAGCGGGCGGATGTAGCAGCTCTCGAGCCTGTTGAGGCGCACCACCTCGCGCTGCGCCTCCATCACCTGCTCGACGGTGAAGGGGATCGTCATGCGCAGGATCTTGGCGCTGTTGAACAGCCGCTCGGTGTGCTCGCGCAGACGGAAGATCGCGGTGCCGTGGACCGTGTTGTAGGCGCGCACGCCCTCGAACGCGCCGCAGCCGTAGTGCAGCGTGTGCGTCAGCACGTGGATCTTGGCGTCGCGCCAGTCGACGAGCTGGCCGTCCATCCAGATCTTGCCGTCGCGGTCTTCCATCGACATGAGAGCGCCTTCGGAGTCGGGGAAAGCCCGGATTCTAGGTCCCGGGGCCGTCGCTGCGCTTCGTTTGGCCTGGCCCCAAGGCGCGGCACGCGCCGCCGAGTGCGAGCGCACGCTGCCCGCGACGTCCGCGTGCGACGCGTCGTGCGGGGCGCGCGGCCCACGTGAGCGAACTGCCCAGGCGAGGCATGCCCCGGGCGGTGGCATGCAGGGTGGCGGTGGTGCCTGCGGGCGCAGGCCCGGTTCGCGCTCGCCCCAACGTCGTCAGTCCGAAGCCGGTGATGACCGCGGTGACGGTGGCCTGCCACGACGGTGAAGCGCGAGCGTGGGCCGGAGCGCGCAGGCACCGCCGCCGCCCTGCCGCCGCGAGCCGTGCCGGCTACCCGATCGCTTGGAGGCCGACTCGCAGGGGGGCGCGCTACGGTGCAGGCATCGGCGATCGGCGGCGATCGAACCTCAGCGCCCGGCCGCAGCGCCCTGGATGGCGTCGCTTTGGGCCTCTCCCGCCGGCCGCGTCAACATCCACTGCCGGCAGCGCCCGCCGACGAGTTCGACGCGCACGGTGGCGCCCGACGCATCGCTCCACTCGAAAGTCTCGGGGTCGTCGGCGACCTTGCGCCCGAGCGAGCGCGTCAGCGGCAGGATCTCGAGCAGCCGCATGCCTTCGCTCAGCTTCGAATGCAGCATGACCGCGCTGTCGACCCGCCCCACCGGGGCCTGCGCCGCGACGCGCATCACGCGCATCGCCTTGCCGAACTGCAGCAGCAGCCAGAAGACGATCATCGTCACGCCGAGCACGACGCCGCGCCAGCCGTACTGCGCGTAGCCGACCGCGATCGCGAGCGCGGCGAGCGTCCAGCCGACCCAGGGGTTCACGGGCGTGCGCCTTCGCCGACCACCTCGCGCTCGAGCCGCCCGACGCGCCCGGTGCGCAGCGCGTCGGCCCAGTCGCCGCGGCCGTTCACCTCGGCCTGGCGCGCGGCGGCTTCCCAGTCGTAGGCGGTCGCGCAAAGCGTCGCCTGCCAGCCGGCGGCGCCGCGCTCGAGCACCGCCCAGCGCGCGTGCGGGCTGCCGGTCTCGACGCGGTGCTCGAACGGGCGGTCGTCGTCGTAGGCCTGCACGCCGACGCTGCCGGGGTTGACGACGAGCGCTCCGTCGCATCTGACCAGCCGCGGTGTGTGCGTGTGGCCGCACAGCACGACGGGGTCGCGTCGCCCGGCCAGCCGCGCGCGCACTTCGTCGAGCGTCGCCGCGCGGATGCCGGGCGAGCCGTGGCGGCCGAGGTCGGGCGTGACGGTCTCGAGCAGGTACTCGAGGTCGTCGGTCGGCGTCGCGTGGCAGCACCACACGCCACCGCCGAGGTCGAGCGTCGCCGGCAGCGCGGCGAGCCACGCGCGCTCGGCGTCGCCGAGCCGATCGGCGGTGAACGCGTCGGCGGCGCTCATGCGCTCGCGCGGCAGCGTCAGCACCTGCCGCTCGTGGTTGCCGCGGATCGTCGGCCAGCCGAGCGCCATCAGCCGCTGCACCGTCTCGCGCGGCCACAGCGGGCCGCTGGCGATGTCGCCGAGGTTGACGATGCGGTCGACGCCGGCGCGCGCGATGTCGGCGATCACGGCGTCGAGCGCCGGCAGGTTGCCGTGGATGTCGGAGACGATCGCGAGTTGCATGCGTCACAGGCTCCGCACGATGTCGATCGCCTGCTCGATGCGTTCGACCGGGTGGATCGCCAGGCCCTCGATCGGCTTCTTCGGCGCATTGGCCTTCGGCACCAAGGCGGCCGAGAAACCGAGCTTGGCCGCCTCCTTGAGCCGCTCCTGGCCGCGCGGCGCCGGGCGCACCTCGCCGGCGAGGCCGATCTCGCCGAAGGCGATGAAGCCGCGCGGCAGCGCCCGGCCGCGCAGCGAGCTCTGGATGGCCAGCAGCACCGCGAGGTCGGCCGCCGGCTCGGCGATGCGCACGCCGCCCACCGCGTTGACGAACACGTCCTGGTCCATGCACGACACGCCGGCGTGGCGGTGCAGCACCGCCAGCAGCATCGCGAGGCGGTCGCGGTCGAGGCCGACCGACAGCCGCCGCGGGCTGGGGCCGCCGCTGTCGACGAGCGCCTGCACCTCGACGAGCAGCGGGCGCGTGCCTTCGAGCGTGACGAGCACGCACGAACCGGGCACCGGCTCGCCGTGCGTCGACAGGAAGATCGCGCTCGGGTTGCTCACGCCCTTCAGCCCGCGCTCGGTCATCGCGAACACGCCGATCTCGTTGACGGCGCCGAAGCGGTTCTTGATCGCGCGCACGAGGCGGAAGCTCGAATGCGTGTCGCCCTCGAAGTACAGCACGGTGTCGACGATGTGCTCGAGCACGCGCGGGCCGGCGAGCGAGCCTTCCTTCGTGACGTGGCCGACGAGCACCATCGCCGCGCCGCCGGCCTTCGCCGTGCGCGTGAGCTGCGCCGCGCACTCGCGCACCTGCGCCACCGAGCCGGGCGCCGACGTCAGTTGGTCCGAATACAGCGTCTGGATCGAGTCGATGACGACGAAGGCCGGCTTCTCCGCCTCGATCGTCGCGAGGATGCGCTCGAGCTGGATCTCGGCGAGCACGCGCACGCGCTTGCCGTCGAGGCCGAGCCGGCGCGAACGCAGCGCGACCTGCGCCCCCGACTCCTCGCCGGTCACGTAGAGGACGGCGAGCCGCGCCGACAGCGCGTCGACCGCCTGCAGCAGCAGCGTGCTCTTGCCGATGCCGGGGTCGCCGCCGATCAGCACGACGCCGCCGGGCACGATGCCGCCGCCGAGCACGCGGTCGAGCTCGTCCTGCCCGGTGGGCGTGCGCTCGACGTCGGCGGCCTCGATCTCGCTGAGCGTGGCCACCGGCTGCGAGCGCGCGAGCGCCTGGAAGCGGTGTCTGCCGGCGCCGCCCGTCGACTCGGCGACCGTCTCCTCGAGCGTGTTCCAGGCGCCGCAGTGCGGGCACTTGCCGAGCCACTTCGCGCTCGTGCCGCCGCACTCGCCGCAGGTGTAGACCGTCTTCGGCGCGGCCACCGTCAACCCTCCGGCGACACCTTGCCGCGCGCGGCCTTCAGCCGCGCGTGCAGCGACTTGCGCTGCAGCCGCCGCTGCACCGACGCCAGCGTCGGCTTCGTCGCCCTGCGCTCGCGCGGCGGCGTCGCGGCGGCGTCGACGAGCGCCTGCAGGCGCGCCATCGCGTCGGCGCGGTTGCGCTCGAGGCTGCGGTGCGTCTGCGCCTTGATCACGACGACGCCGTCGTCGCTGATGCGCTGGTCTCGGCACGCGAGCAGCCGCTGCCTGACGTCGTCGGGCAGCGACGAGGCGCGCACATCGAAGCGCAGGTGCACCGCGTTCGAGACCTTGTTGACGTTCTGGCCGCCGGCGCCCTGCGCGCGCACGGCCGTCCACTCGACCTCGTCGGGGCGCACGGTGCACGCGCTGTTCATCGGCGCCTCACGACGCGAGCGGCACGGCGCGCACCGGCACGCGCGGCGCGAGCGCGCACATCAGCTCGTAGCCGATCGTGCCGGCGGCGTGCGCGACCTCGTCGATCGGCAGCCGCGCGCCGTTCGGGCCGTCGCCCCACAGCGTGACCTCGCTGCCCAGTCCGGCCTGCGGCACCGGGCCGAGGTCGACGGCGAGCATGTCCATCGACACCCGACCGACGGTGCGCGTGCGCACGCCCTCGACGAGCACCGGCGTGCCCGTGCCGGCGTGGCGCGGGTAGCCGTCGGCGTAACCGCAGGCGGCGATGCCGATCGTCATCGGCGCGTCGGCGACGAAGGTGCTGCCGTAGCCGACGCTGTCGCCCGGCTGCAGCGCCTGCGTCGCGATCAGCTTCGTGCGCAGCGTCATCGTCGGGCGCAGGCCCCAGTGCACGATGTCGTGCGCCGGGAAGTCGGGCGCGCTGCCGTAGCACAGGATGCCGGCGCGCACCCAGTCGGCGGCCACGCCCGCCTCGCGCGCGTGGCGCAGCACCGCGGCGCTGTTGGCGACGCAGCGCTCGCCGGGCAGGTCGCGGGTCGCGGCGTCGAACACCGCCATCTGGTGCGCGATGCCGCGCTCGCCGTCGGCGTCGGAGAAATGCGTCATCAGCGACACTTCGGCCACCTGCGGCAGCGCGTTCAGCCGCGCCCACGCGGCGCGGGTCGACTCCGGCCGGAAGCCCAGGCGGTTCATGCCGCTGTTCATCTTCAGGAATACGCGGTGCGGCTGATGCGTCTTGTGCGCCGCGAGCCAGTCGATCTGCGTCTCGTCGTGCACGACGTGCCACAGGTTCAGGCGCGAGCAGGTCTCGAGGTCTCGAGGCTCGAAGCAGCCCTCGAGCAGCAGGATCGGCCCGCGCCAGTCGAGCGCGCGCAGGCGCTGCGCCTCTTCGAGGTCGAGCAGCGCGAAGCCGTCGGCGGCGCGCAGCCCGGTGAACGCGCGCTCCACGCCGTGGCCGTAGGCGTTGGCCTTGACGACCGCCCACACGCGCGAGTCGGGCGCGCCGGCGCGCGCGCGCTGCAGGTTGTGCGCCAGCGCGTCGGTGTGGATCAGGGCTTCGATCGGGCGCGGCATGGGCTCGGCGGCGGGCGGACTGACCGGCGCATTGTGCGGCGCTCACGCCGGCCGGCCGTCACGGGGTGCATGCTATAACCGCCGCCGCTGGAGGAGACATCACGCCGCGCCGACCGCGCGCGGCGTCGGGCGTGGCGCCGCGCATGAAACGAGGCTTCTACACGATCATGTCGGCGCAGTTCTTCAGCTCGCTGGCCGACAACGCGCTGTTCGTCGCCGCGATCGAGCTGCTGCGCACGAGCGGCGCCGACGAGTGGCAGCGCGCCGCGCTGGTGCCGATGTTCGCGCTGTTCTACGTCGTGCTCGCGCCGTTCGTCGGCGCCTTCGCCGACGCGTTGCCCAAGGGCCGCGTGATGTTCGTCTCGAACAGCATCAAGGTCGTCGGCTGCCTGATGATGCTGTTCGGCACCCATCCGCTCGTCGCCTACGCCGTCGTCGGCCTCGGCGCGGCGGCGTACTCGCCGGCGAAGTACGGCATCCTCACCGAGCTGCTGCCGCCGTCGCAGCTCGTCAAGGCCAACGGCTGGATCGAGGGGCTGACGATCGCGTCGATCATCCTCGGCGTGCTGCTCGGCGGCCAGCTCGTCGGCCCGCACGTCGCGCCGCTGCTGCTCGCGGTCGCGCCACCGGGCTTCGACTCGGCGCCGCTGGCGGCGATCGCCGCGTTGATCGTGCTGTACATGCTCGCGGCGGTGTTCAATCTCTACATCCCGCGCACCAGCACGCCGCTGCGCCCGTTCGGCAGCCACCCGATGGCGCTCGTGCGCGACTTCGCGCAGTGCAACGCCCGGCTGTGGAGCGACAAGCTGGGCCAGATCTCGCTCGCGACGACGACGCTGTTCTGGGGCGTGTCGGGCAACCTGCGCTACATCGTGCTCGCGTGGGCCGCGGCCGCGCTGGGCTACGGCACGACGCAGGCGTCGTCGCTGGTGGGCGTCGTCGCGATCGGCACCGCTGCCGGCGCCGTCGTCGCGTCGGTGACGATGCGCCTCGAGCACGCGACGCGCGTGATCCCGCTCGGCATCGCGATGGGCATGCTCGTGATCGCGATGAACGTCATCGACAACGTGTGGGTCGCCGCGCCGTTCCTGATGGCGCTCGGCGCGCTCGGCGGCTACCTCGTCGTGCCGATGAACGCGCTGCTGCAGCACCGCGGCCACAACCTGATGGGCGCCGGCCGCTCGATCGCGGTGCAGAACTTCAACGAGCAGGCGTGCATCCTCGCGCTCGGAGCGTTCTACACCGGGATGACGAAGTGGGGTCTCTCGGCGTTCGGTGCGATCACGATCTTCGGCCTGGTCGTCGCCGGCACGATGGAGCTGATCCGGCGCTGGCATCGCCGCAACTGCCGCGACCACCGCGACGAGGTCGACCGGCTGCTGGCCGTCGCCCGCAGCGACCACCACTGACCACCCCCCCGTAGCGCCTTCGGCGCTTCCCCCTCTAGGGGGCGCCGCCAGCGGACCGGCAGAGCCGGATCCGCGGCGGCCGCTCTAAGGGTTTGAGGCCTGCCGCCCTCGCGGCGCAAGGCCGACGGGTTTCACAGAGCGCGGGCGGCCAAGCTGCACACTGCCTCGACAATGGCGGGTCTTGCCTCGCGCGCATGGATCCCCGCACCGCCCTCTGGCCCGCGATCGCGCTGACGTTCAACGCGTTCGTGTGGGGCGTGTCGTGGTGGCCGTTCCGGCAGCTGCAGGACGCCGGGCTGCACCCGCTGTGGGCGACGGCGCTGATCTATGCGCTGGCGGCGGCGGCGATCGGTGCCGCGCGCCCCGGCGTGTGGCGCGAGATCGCGCGCCACCCTGCGTTGTGGGTGCTGGTGCTCGCCTCCGGCACGACGAACGCGGCGTTCAACTGGGCGGTGACGATCGGCGACGTCGTGCGCGTCGTGCTCCTCTTTTACCTGATGCCGCTGTGGGCGGTGCTGCTCGCGCGCGTGCTGCTCGGCGAGCGCCTCGAGGCGGCGGCGCTGGGGCGCGTGGCGCTCGCGCTCGCCGGCGCGATGGTCGTGCTCTGGCCCGAGGGCGGCGGCTGGCCGCTGCCGCGCACACTCGCCGAGGCGCTCGGCGTGCTCGGCGGCTTCGCGTTTGCGCTCAACAACGTGATGCTGCGCCGCGAGGCCCGGCGCAGCGAGGCGGCGCGCGCGGCGGCCATGTTCTCGGGCGGCGTGGTCGTGGCCGGCGCGCTCGCGGCGGCGCTCGCGCTGTCGGGGCGCATCGCGCCGCCGCCGGCGCCCGAGCCGGCATGGCTCGCCGGCGCGGTCGCGCTCGGCGCGCTGTTCGTCGCGAGCAACCTCGCGCTGCAGTACGGCGCCGCGCGGCTGCCGGCGCACACGACGGCGGTGATCATGCTCACCGAGGTGCTGTTCGCGTCGCTGTCGGCGGTCGCGCTCGGCGCCGGCGCGCTGGCGCCGCAGACGCTGCTCGGCGGCGCGCTGATCGTCGTCGCCGCGGCGCTGGCGGCCTGGCGGCGCCCGGGCCGGGTGGCCTCCTGAGCGGCGCGGCCGCTCAGCGCCCCCGTGGCCGTTTGGCCGCCGCCGGGCGGCGCGCCGGCGCGCGCTTGGCCGCCGCGTGCGGCGCGCGCGGCCGCGACACGTCGGCCAGCAGCAGCGTGCTGCTGACGAGGCTCTCGACCGCCTCGGCGAGGTCGCGCGGCGGCTCGAGCGTCTCGATCTCGGCGAGCAGTTCGTCGGCGTCCTCGAGGTCGTCGGGGTCGAGGTGCAGGTACAGCGCCGCCAGCGGCTCGAGCAGCGCGGCCGCGTCGAGCGTCATCAAGTCGGGGAACTGCGCCGTCGCGAGCGCGAATCCGGCGACCCACGGCATCACGCACTGCGACGGCGGCAGTGCGCTGCCGTCGTCGTCAGTCAGTTCGAAGACCCAGGGGTCGAACCATTCGCGGCGCTCGATCGCGTGTCCGAGCTCGGCGTGCCGCCGCTGCACGAGCGCGTGCAGCGGCCGCAGGTCGGTGCCGGGCGGCGGGGCGCGACCTTCGTCATCGACGACGAAGCGCAGCCACGCCGACGCTGGCACTGGCCGCGGCTGCAGCAGCACGCCCACCAGGTAGCCGTCGAGCGCCATCACGTCGAGCGGTTGCAGCGCTTCGGGCAGCGCGTCGAGCGTGCGCTGCAGCTCGTCGATGTCGGCGTCGGTCAGCGGGGGCGGCATCGTGACATTGTCCGCGCGCCGCCGGCGCGGCAGGCGCGACCGTTCGGCGGCGCCCCGTGCTCGGGGGATGGCGCGCGCACCGGCGCACG
>JALOSD010000290.1 GCA_025458585.1 Burkholderiaceae bacterium
TGGCGGAGGGAGCGGGATTCGAACCCGCGGTGGGCTGTTAACCCACACACGCTTTCCAGGCGTGCGACTTAAACCACTCATCCATCCCTCCGCGGGACGGTCGGCGTGCGGCACGCCTGTGAACGCGCCGGATTATCCCACCGCGCTCCACGCGTGGTGCTGCAGGTCCTCGAGCGACACGTAGTCGAGCGCGCGCTCGTGCGTGCTCTCGAGCACGACCGGCGGCGCGCAGCCGGCACGCAGCGCTTCGCGCCAGCGCAGCGCGCACACGCACCAGCGGTCGCCCGGCTCCAGGCCGCGAAAGCGCATCGCGGGGCGCGGCGTGATCAGGTCGTTGCCGCGCTCGAACTGGAAGTTCAGGAACTCGACCGTGACGCGGGCGCAGATCACGTGGCTGCCGAGGTCGTGCTCGTCGGTGTGGCAGCAGCCGTCGCGGTACCAGCCCGTGAGCGGGTCGTAGGAGCAGGGCACGAGGTCGGTGCCGAGCACGTTCTTGGCAAGCTTCGGGGTCATCGGCGGCGGTCGAATCGGGGCTTGGCCCGTCAGTCTAGCCAGCGCGCACCGACACGATCGCGTCAGGGGTTCGGGCCTACACTGCGCCGTTTTCCGTTCGCCCGCTGCCCGCGAGGACTGCCGCCATGTTGCGCTTTCACTTCCCGATCGTCATCATCGACGAGGACTTCCGTTCCGAGAACGCCTCCGGGCTGAGCATCCGCTCGCTCGCGCAGGCGATCGAGAAGGAGGGCTTCGAGGTGCTCGGCACGACGAGCTACGGCGACCTGAGCCAGTTCGCGCAGCAGCAAAGCCGCGCCAGTGCGTTCATCCTGTCGATCGACGACGAGGAGATCGCCGCCGAGGGCGGCGAGGAGGCTCTGGCGGTCGAGGCGCTGCGCAAGTTCATCCGCGAGATCCGCTGCCGCAACGCCGACATCCCGATCTACCTGTCGGGCGAGACGCGCACGTCGCAGCACATCCCGAACGACATCCTGCGCGAGCTGCACGGCTTCATCCACATGTTCGAGGACACGCCCGACTTCGTCGCGCGCCACATCATCCGCGAGGCGAAGGCGTATCTCGATGGCCTGGCGCCCCCGTTCTTCAAGGCGCTGATGGACTACGCGCAGGACGGCTCGTACTCTTGGCACTGCCCCGGGCACTCGGGCGGCGTCGCGTTCCTGAAGAGCCCGGTGGGGCAGATGTTCCACCAGTTCTTCGGCGAGAACATGCTGCGCGCCGACGTGTGCAACGCCGTCGAGGAGCTCGGCCAGCTGCTCGACCACACCGGCCCGGTGGCGGCGAGCGAGAAGAACGCCGCGCGCATCTTCAACGCCGACCACTGCTTCTTCGTCACCAACGGCACGAGCACGAGCAACAAGATCGTGTGGCACCACACGGTCGCGCCGGGCGACGTCGTGGTGGTCGACCGCAACTGCCACAAGAGCATCCTGCACTCGATCATCATGACGGGCGCGATCCCGGTCTTCATGACGCCGACGCGCAACCACTACGGCATCATCGGTCCGATCCCGCAGCACGAGTTCTCGCGCCAGAGCATCGAGCGCAAGATCGCCGCCAACCCGCTGCTGGCCGGCGTCGACCCGAAGACGGTGCGCCCGCGCATCCTGGCGCTGACGCAGAGCACCTACGACGGCGTGCTCTACAACACCGAGACGATCAAGGGCATGGTCGACGGGTGGATCGACAACCTGCACTTCGACGAGGCCTGGCTGCCGCACGCCGCGTTCCACCCCTTCTACGGCAGCTACCACGCGATGGGCAAGAAGCGCGTGCGACCGCAGTCGACCGTCGTCTATTCGACGCAGTCGACGCACAAGCTGCTCGCCGGGCTGAGCCAGGCGTCGCAGGTGCTGGTGCAGGACTCGCAGCACACGGGGCTGGATCGGCACCTGTTCAACGAGGCGTACCTGATGCACACCAGCACGTCGCCGCAGTACGCGATCATCGCCAGCTGCGACGTCGCCGCCGCGATGATGGAGCCGCCCGGCGGCACCGCGCTGGTCGAGGAGAGCATCAAGGAGGCGCTCGACTTCCGCCGCGCGATGCGCAAGGTCGAGCGCGAGTTCGGCCACGACTGGTGGTTCACCGTCTGGGGGCCCGACAAGCTGGCCGACGAGGGCATCGGCCGCGCCACCGACTGGGTGCTCGCCGCCGGCGACGACTGGCACGGCTTTGGCGACGTGTCGGCCGGCTTCAACCTGCTCGACCCGATCAAGAGCACGATCATCACGCCCGGGCTCGACGTGCACGGCAAGTTCGCCGCCACGGGCATCCCGGCCGGCATCGTCACCAAGTTCCTCGCCGAGCACGGCGTCGTCGTCGAGAAGACGGGCCTGTACTCGTTCTTCATCATGTTCACGATCGGCATCACCAAGGGCCGCTGGAACACGATGCTGACCGCGCTTCAGCAGTTCAAGGACGACTACGACCGCAACGCGCCGCTGTGGCGCATCCTGCCCGAGTTCGTCGCCAAGCATCCGCGCTACGAGCGCATGGGGCTGCGCGAGCTGTGCCAGGCGATCCACGAGGCGTACGCCAAGGGCGACGTCGCGCGGCTGACGACCGAGATGTACCTGTCGGACCTGCAGCCGAGCTCGAGGGGCGCGTGACGACGTCGCTGCTCACGCCGTACCCGCCGGGCATCCCGCTGCTGATCCCGGGCGAGCGCTTCAACCGCAAGATCGTCGACTTCCTGCGCTTCACGCGCTCGTTCAACGCCGCGTTCCCCGGCTTCGCGACCGACGTGCACGGCCTGATCGAGGACGAGGACGACGAGGGCCGCAAGCGCTACGCCGTCGACTGCGTGCGCCAGCCGTAGCGCGCGGGCCACGGTGACGGCGGCCGGCGCGGCCGCTGTGCGAGGTCAGGTGGGCCAGGTTCACGGCGGTCGCGACACCGGGCGGGCCTGTGCGCGGCGGCGTGCGCGGCGCACCGTCGGCGGCCACCGGCAACTCGTCGGGCTCAGGGGGCGCAGCCACGTCGGCGGCGCTGCTGCGCATGGCGATGCCAACGGCCAGGATGTCGATCACGAGCAGGTTCAGGATGCGGCCGACCATCGGCATCTGCGTGTTCGGGTCTTCCGGGTAGTCGACGAGCAGCGCCACGCTGGCCTTGCGCGCCAGCGGTGACTGCGCGCCCGTGATCGCGATCACCGCCGCGCCGCGTTCGAGCGCGACGTCGACCGCGGCCAGCAGTTCGGGCACCCGGCCGCTCGGGCTGATCGCCACCACCACCTCGCGCGGCGTGAGTGCCGCGGCGGCCAGACGCTGCAGGCGCGGGTCGGTGTACGCCACGCACGACTTGCCGAAGCGAAGGAACTTGTACTGGGCGTCCTGCGCGACGACGCCGTAGTGCCCGACGGCGTAGAACTCGACGCGGTTGCAGTCCAGCAGCAGCGCGAGCGCCTGGTCCAGCGCCTCGCGGTTGAGGTGGTCGCGCACCTGCAGGATCGCCGAGGCCGTGTTGTCGAGCACCTTGGCGCCCATCTCGAGCGCCGAGTCGTCGTGCGTCACGACGCTGTGCGTCATCGGCACCGTCGCACCGAGCCCCGAGGCGAGCCGCAGCTTGAAGTCCGACAGGCCCTCGCAGCCCAGCGAGCGGCAGAAGCGGATCACGGTCGGCTGGCTGACGTCGGCCGAGCGCGCGATGTCGGCGATCGGCCCGCCGAGCGCCTGCCGCGGATGCTTGAGCACGAAGTCGGCCACCTTGCGTTCCGC
>JALOSD010000058.1 GCA_025458585.1 Burkholderiaceae bacterium
TCGCAGCGTTCGCGGGCGGCGCGCGCGGGCTGTTCGTTGCAGCGCGCCAGCAGCTCGGCCGCCTCCGGACTCGACTGCAGCCACTGCGCCGGGCCGGCGCGGTCGAACAGCGTCAGCACGCCGGCGATCACGCCGACGGACATCACGCTCGCCGCGCCGGCGACCACGAGATGATGGACACGGGACAGGTGACCGACGGTGGACGACGACATGGCGGGCTCCTAGCTGAGGTGGGGAGCCCAGCGTGCCGGCCGAAGCGCGCGGCGGCATCGTCGATCGGGGGGAGGAATCCGCCCCGGCGTCGTCGATCCAGAGGACGGGTCGTGGCGCGCGTCGTCTGTGCGGCGCAGCGCCAGCGTGGGCGCGCCTCGTCAGGTCCCGCCGACGTACGGATTCGTGCGCCGCTCCCGCCCGAACGTGCTCTCGGGGCCGTGGCCGGGAATGAAGACGGTGTCGTCGCCCATCGGCCACAGGCGCTGCGTGATGCTCGCGATCAGCTGGTCGTGGTTGCCGCCGGGGAAGTCGGTGCGGCCGATCGAGCCGGCGAACAGCACGTCGCCGACGAAGCAGCGCTTCGCCGCCGGGCTGTGGAACACGACGTGGCCGGGCGTGTGCCCCGGGCAGTGACGCACGTGCAGCGTCTCGTCGCCGATCGACACCGTATCGCCGTCAGCGAGCCAGCGTGTCGGCGCGAACGGCTCGGCGCGCGGGAAGCCGAACATCTGGCTCTGCTGCGGCAGCGCGTCGATCCAGTACTGGTCGCCCGGATGCGGGCCGACGATCGGCAAGCCGTCCTCGCGCGCCAGCGTGCCGGTGGCGCCAGCGTGGTCGATGTGCGCGTGCGTGAGCCAGATCGCCTGGAGCGTCACGCCGAGTTTCGTCACCGCCTCGCGCAGCCGCGGCAGGTCGCCGCCAGGGTCGACGATGGCGGCGTCCATCGAACGGTCGCACCAGACGATCGAGCAGTTCTGGGCGAAGGGCGTGACGGGAATCGTGAGGTAGCGAAGCATCGACGGGGGTTCGGACGGCGCGAAGCGGCATTTCATCAGATCGCCGCGACGCCGGATGCGCGCCAGCCCGCCGCTACCATTGCACGCGGTCGGTCACGCCGACACCCGGAGGGGGGGCATGAAGACACTCGAGCTTTTCCTGGAACGCACGATCCTCGCCGGGCGCTGGCTGCTGGTCGTGTTCTACATCGGCCTGGGCGTCGCGCTGGCGATCTACGCCGTCTCGTTCGTCGCCAAGCTCGCCAAGGTCGCCGGCTCGGTGTTCGTGCTCGGCGACGCCGACATGATCCTCGCGATGCTCGCGCTGATCGACTCGGCGCTCGTGGCCAGCCTGATCGTGATGGTGATGATCGCGAGCTACGAGAACTTCGTCAGCCGCTTCGACGAAGGCGAGAGCGACATCTCGTGGCTCGGCAAGCTGAATGCCGGCAGCCTGAAGATCAAGGTCGCGTCGTCGATCGTCGCGATCTCGTCGATCCACCTGCTGCAGGTGTTCCTCAACGCGCAGCAGTATGACGACACGAAGATCATGTGGATGACGGTGATCCACATCGTGTTCGTCGTCTCGGCGCTCCTGCTCGGCTACCTCGAGCTGGTGATGAGCAAGTTGAAGTAGGCGCGGGCGCGCCCGCGCGGGGCGCCGAGCCGGCGTGTGGTGCCGGCCCGGCGTCGCGCGGCGCGGGGCCTCACTTCGTCGCCGCAGCGACCGTCGTCACGGCGTGGGTCGCCGCCACCGGCGTCGCGGCCAGATGCCGCGTGAGGTACGCCGAGCCGCTGTCCTCGCCGACGAAGGCGCCGAGTTCGCCGGTCGCCCGCGCGTGGTCGAGTTCGGCCACGACGACGGCACGATCGAGCCCCGGGCCGAGCGGGATGCTCGCGAAGTAGGCCGAGCCGCTGTCCTCGGCGACCAGCGCGGCGGCCTCGCCGCTGCGCCACGCCGCCTGCGAGGCGGCGATGACGTCGGCGCGCGTCAGCGACGACGCTGAACCCTGCCGTGAGAGGTAGAACGACCCGCTGTCTTCCGCAACCAGCGCGGCGGGGTCGATGGTGCGCGACGCCTCGATGACGATGGTCATCTGGGCCTGCGCTGCCGCGGCGGCAGCGCCGACGGCCAGTGTGACGAATGCCTTGTGGAACGTGTTCATGATGGATCCTTGAATGGGCTTCCTCGAATCGTTCAGGGTGTGCTGGACGCCCTTGAGCACAACCCGCACGGTCAGAGTAGTCCTCGGCGCGCGGCGTGTCGTCCTCTCTTGGTAGGACGGCGCATCAGTGCGTCCCCTCGATGGAGGACGGGCTGCGTGCCGACGGCGAGTCCTCTGCGTCGAACTGGGGGGGCCACCGGGCGCGGCCTTGCCAGTGCCGGCGGCGAGGAGGATCATGATCAATTCGGCCAGCGGGAGCCTGCCTTGCCCGACGCCATCCAGTGTGGCCGCTTCGAGTTGCACCCCGACGAGCGGCAGCTTCGCCTCGACGGGCAGTCGGTGCCCCTCGGCGCACGCGCGTTCGACGTGCTGCTCGCCCTGGTCGAGCGGCGCGACCGCATCGTCGCCAAGAGCGAGCTGTTCGACCTCGCCTGGCCGGGCATGGTGGTCGAGGAGAACAACCTCTCGGTGCAGATCTCGACGCTGCGCAAGCTGCTCGGCGCGTCGGCGATCGTCACCGTGCCCGGCCGCGGCTACCGCTTCGCGCTGCCGATCGCGTCGCAGCGCGGCGCGCCCGAGGCCATGGTCTCGCCGCGCCCGGAGATCGCGGTGCTGCCGTTCGAGACCCACGGCCGCGACGAGGCCTACTTCGGCGACGGCGTCACCGAGGAGATCATCACGGCGCTGTCGGCCAACCGCGGGCTGTTCGTCATCGCCCGCCACTCGACGCTGCGCTACCGCGGCAGCACGTGCACGCCGAAGGAGATCGCGGGCGAACTCGGTGTGCTGTGGTCCGACCACTTCGACGCCAGCGACGAGGACCTGTTCGGCGTCCAGACGCGCGTGGCGGCGGCAATCGCCGCCGCCATCGACCCGCGCGTCGAGGCGGTCGAGATCGATGCGGCGCTCAAGCGCCCGACCTCGAGCCCGAGTGCCTACGACCATCTGCTGCGCGCGCTCGCCGTGATGCACCACTTCGACGACGGCGGCTTCGAGCGTGCCGGCGAGTTGCTGCGCCACGCGATCGAGCTCGACCCGGCGTACGCGCGGGCGCACGCGCAACTCGCGTGGTGGCACATGCTGAAGGTCGGCGAAGGCCGCGGCGCCGCGGGCGTCGAGGACGGTCGCCTCGCGTTGCAACTGGCGCGGCGCGCGACGGAGCTGGACCCGCTCGATGCGCTCGCGCTGTCGGTGGCCGGGTTCGCGGAGTCGGTCGTGCACCGCAACTTCGACGCCGCGCTGGACCAGTTCGAGCAGGCGCTGTCGATCCATCCGAGCTGCGCCTTCGCCTGGGCGCGCAGCGCCGCAACGCTGGCCTTCGTCGGGCGCGGCGAGGAAGCGTTGCACCGCATCGGCGTCGCGATGCGCCTCAGCCCCTTCGACCCGCTCGCGTTCGCCTTCTGCACCACCGCTGGTGCGGCGTGCATCGTCGCCGACCGCCGCGACGAGGCCGTGAACTGGCTGGCCAGGGCGCGACGGCTGAACCCGAGCTACCGCAACGCCCGGCACCTCCACGTCGCCGCACTCGCGCTCGCCGGCCGCCTGGACGAGGCGCGTGAACAGGCCCGGGCGCTGCTGAACGTCGAGCCGATGTTCGACGTCGCGACGTTCGGCGACCGCTACCCACAGCAGGAGCCGCACCGCGGGCAACTGCTCGACGCACTGCGCCGTGCCGGCCTGCCCGGTTGAGGTCCGCGCGCGCCTGGCTGGCGGCTCAACGCGCGTCGATACCCGCCACCGGCGCGATGGTCTTCACGGCCGCCTGCGCACCGCCGGCAACGGCACGCAGGCACGCGTCGCGCACGGCAGCCACCGCGCGGTCGTCACAGGACGCACTCGTGTCGACGCCGACCGCGCCAGGCGCCAGCAGCGGCGACCGCGCCACGCGGTCGAACAGGACGAAGAGGGCACCGGCGATCGTGGCGGTGACGACGAAGGCCTCGCCGGCGGCAGCGGCCTGCTGCCAATGCGATGCGTGGGGCGAATCGTCCATGACGCTCTCCCGGTTCAGTGGGGACCCGGCCCGCCCGGGTCGGGGACCATCGGCCGCGCGGCGCCCGCAGGTCGTGCGCCGGGCACCGGCGGCACTTCGGCAACGAGGTGCAGCAACGCCTCGACGCTGTGCACGCCGAGCTTGGTGCGGATCGATGCCACCTGCGAGCGCACCGTCGACACCGCCACGCCGTGCGCCGCCGCGATCTCGCGCGGCGTCGACTCGTCGAGCAGGTCGGCGAGCACGCGCCGCTCGGCCAGCGTCAGGCCGTGTCCGGTCGACAGCAACTCGAGGCCGAGCGTCGAGCACAGGCTGCGCCGCCCGAGGACGACGAGCACGAGCGCGTCGGCGGGCGCGGGCTGCGGCAGTGGCGCGACCGCGAGCATCAGCCGCTGCGCCCCGGCAACCACTTCGACGAGGTGGCAGTGGCCCTTGTGCCGCGCCGCGGCGATCGCGGGGGCGAGCGGCGGCGTCGACGCGCCGGCACAGCGCAGCGCCGTCCCGACACGCCGCAGCGCACTGCCGGCGGCGAGTTCCTCCTCCGCGCACCGGTTGGCGTAGCGCACGCTGCCGCCACCGTCGCAAACGATCAACCCGATCCCGATCTCGTCGAGCAGCCAGACACGAAGCCGCTCGAGCGCCGCGGCATCGAAGCCGTGGCCCGCTGGCCCGTCATCGTCGAACACCGTCGCCATGAAACCCTCCTGGGGTCATCCCGCCGTGTCGCGACGGTCTCGCCATTGCGCAGCGACGGCGTCGACACGGTCAGAACCACACTGTGAGAACCACACTGTGGCGGAACGGCGCGCGCAAGTCCTTTGGCGCGCTCAAACGGTGCTAAACGTTGTCAAACGAGCGGCACCGGCGCGGGCGGCGCATACGCCACCGCCGGCGCGCGGGCTCAGATGCGCCGCGCCAGCAGCGCCGCGGCGCCTATGTAGCCGGCCGGCGTCAGCGCCTTCAGGCGCTCGCGCTCGGCGCCGGGCAGGTCGACCAGCGTGTCGATGAAGGCCGCCATCGTCTCGCGCGTGACCGCCTGGCCGCGCGTCAGGGCCTTCAGCCGCTCGTAGGGCTCGGGCAGGCCGTGGCGGCGCATCACGGTCTGGATCGCCTCGGCGAGCACTTCCCATGCGCCGTCGAGGTCGGCGGCCAACGCGGGCACATTCAGCTCGAGCTTGTCGAGCCCGCGCGCGAGCGAGTCCAGGCCCAGCGCCGCGTAGCCGAGCGCGACGCCCATGTTGCGCAGCACCGTGCTGTCGGTCAGGTCGCGCTGCCAGCGGCTGATCGGCAGCTTCTGGCTCAGGTGCGCCAGTAGCGCGTTCGCGAGGCCGAAGTTGCCCTCGGCGTTCTCGAAGTCGATCGGGTTGACCTTGTGCGGCATCGTCGAGGACCCCACCTCGCCGGGCTTGAGCTTCTGCCTGAAGTAGCCGAGCGAGACGTAGCCCCAGACGTCGCGGCACCAGTCGACGAGGATCGTGTTGGTGCGCGTGACGGCGTCGAACAGCTCGGCCATCGCGTCGTGGGGCTCGATCTGGATCGTGTAGGCGTTGAACGCGAGCCCCAGCCGCTCCTCGACGACACGGCGCGCGAAGCCTTCCCAGTCGAAGTCGGGCCACGCCGCGAGGTGCGCGTTGTAGTTGCCGACCGCGCCGTTCATCTTCGCCAGCAGCTTCACGCCGGCGATGCGCTCGCGTGCCGTGGCCAGCCGCGCGACGACGTTGGCCACCTCCTTGCCCACCGTCGTCGGGCTCGCCGTCTGGCCGTGCGTTCGCGACAGCATCGGCACGTCGGCGAAGGCGTGCGCCATCGTGCGCATCTTGCCGATCACGCCGTCGAGCGCCGGCAGCAGCACCTGTTCGCGCGCGGCGCCGAGCATCAGCGCGTGCGCGGTGTTGTTGACGTCCTCGCTGGTGCACGCGAAGTGCACGAACTCGCCGGCCGCGCGCAGTTCGGCGTGGTGCTCGAAGCGCGACTTGATCCAGTACTCGACGGCCTTGACGTCGTGGTTGGTCGTCTTCTCGATGTCCTTGATGGCCTGCGCGTCAGCCTCCGAGAAGCGCACGACGATGCCTCGCAGCAGCCCGCGCGCCGCCTCCGACAGCGGCCTGAACTCCGCGAAGCCGGCGTCCGACAGCGCGATGAACCACTCGACCTCGACCTGCACGCGCCGGTGCATCAGGCCGAACTCCGACAGCAGCGGGCGCAGCGCGGCGAGCTTGGGCGCGTAGCGGCCGTCGAGGGGGGACAGGGCGGTGAGCGACGAGAGATTCATGGCCGGCGGATCGAACGGCCGCGCCATGGCGCGCGGGCCGCCGGATTCTAGGTTGCGCCTGCCGATCGACCGGTGCGCGTCACCACCGCACTTCGAAGCGGCAGGCATCGTCGCCGCACGCTTCGCACGCCGTCTCGACGACCTCGGCCCGCGGGTGCACGAGCTCGCGGAACAGGCGCTCGAAGGTCGCGGCGTAGAAGTCGCACGCCGGCACGTCACTCGTCAGGCCGCGACACATCGGGTTGTCGCGGATCGTCAGCTTCACCGGCCGCCCGGGCACGGCGCTGAACTCGCCGCTGCCGGCGAAGGTCCAGGCGTGGCGCGTGATCGCGCCGAGCAGCACGCGCGCGGCCAGCCGCGCGGGCAGGACCTTCAGCAGCGCCTGCACCGGCTTCGGGATGCGGTGGGCGAGCAGGTAGTTGCCGGTGCGCGTGCCGGCCTCGCGCGCGACCTGCGCGGCCGCGGTGGCGCCGAGCGATGCGCGCAGCACGGCGTGCAGGTGCGTGACCTCGGTCTCGTCGACCATCGCGTCGGGCGGGCGCTCGACGTAGCCGGCGAGGCCGGCGAGGCCGAACAGGCGTGCCATCGCGTCGGCACCCTGCCGCTCGCGCAGCACCTCGGCCACCCGCGTGATCGCGTTCGGGCCGATGCGCCCGGCGGCACCGGCATGACCCATCACCGCCGCCATCGCTCGCCTCGTCGCTCGCGTCGTCGAAGGGCGCCGCCGCCGCGCGCGCTCAGGCCGGCGTGCGCCGGTCGATCGCGTCCATGTCGGCGTCGCTCAACTGGTCCTTGCCGCCACCGCAGGCCGAGGCCTCGATCGCCGCCAGCGCGGCCGCGGCGATCTCCTCGCCCTTCTTGCGCTTCTTCATTTCGATCTTCGGGCCGTGCATCGTCACCCAGTTCTCGTCGGCGGCGGCGATCGCCTCGGCGTCGGGCCGCTCGTGCACGCGCTGGTCGGCGAACTTGAAGTCGACCTTCTTCTTGCTCTGCGGACCCCAGTAGCCGACGCGGCCGAGGTCGTAGAAGGTGCGCTGCATGCCGCTCTTGGCGAATGCCTTCAGGCAGCCCATCAGGTAGGCGCGGCGGTCCTTGTCCTTCGTCCAGGGGTACTGGAAGAAGGCCTTGTTCATGAAGAAGCGGCGGTAGTTGTGCATCACGCGGTCGAGCAACTCGGCGCGGTCCATCGCGTCGGGCTTCATGATCGGCGTGACGAAGTTGTACTTCTCGAAATCGAACACCTCGACCTTGTCGCCGAGCTCCTGGAACAGGTCCGAGAACGGCCACGGCGTGTACATCGCCCAGTTGGCCATGTCGGGGTTCCAGTCGCGCGCCATCTGGTACGTCTCTTCCAGCGTCTCGGCGGTCTCGTTCTCGAGGCCGACGATGAACTGCGCCTCGGTGACGATGCCCGCGTCCTTGAGCAGCTGGATCGCCTTCTTGTTCTGCGCGATCGTCGTTTCCTTGTTGAAGCGGTCGAGCTTGAGCTGGGCTGCCGCCTCGGTGCCGAGGGAAACGTGGACCAGCCCGGCCTTGCGGAACATCGGCAGCAGCTTCTCGTCGCGCAGGATGTCGGTCACGCGGGTGTTGATGCCCCACAGCACGCCGAGGTCGCGCGCGATCAGTTCCTCGCAGAACTGGACGAACTTCTTGCGGTGGATCGTCGGCTCCTCGTCGGCCAGGATGAAGAATCCCACGTCGTGGTTCTTCACCAGGTCCTCGATCTCGTCGACGACCTTCTTCGGATCGCGGATGCGGTAGTCGCGCCAGAACTTCCACTGGCTGCAGAAGCTGCAGGTGAACGGGCAGCCGCGCGCGAAGTTGGGGATCGCGACGCGCCGGTTCATCGGGATGTAGATGTACTTGTCCCACTCGAGGATCGACCAGTCGGGCGTGATGCGGTCGAGGTCCTCGATCGGCGGCTCGGCCGGGGTGGCCACCACCTTGCCGGCTTCGCTGTCGCTCGTGTCAAGGAACGCGATGCCGTGGACGGCGTTGCGGTCGCGCGCCCAGGTGCCGTCCTCGACCGCCTTGACGAAGTTCAGGAACACCTGCTCGCCTTCGCCGCGCACGATGGCGTCGATCCACGGCGCCTCCTTGAGCACCTGCGGGTACATGAAGGTGCCGTGGATACCACCGAGCACCGTGACGATGGCCGGGTTCACTTCCTTGGCGATCTGCAGCAGGCGCTCGGCCTTGTAGATGGCCGGCGTGATCGCGGTCAGGCCGACGATGTCGGGCTTCAGCTCGGCGATCTTCGCGCGCACCTGGTCGTCGTCGAGGTGGTGCGTCATCGCGTCGACGAAGTGCACGTCGTGGTAGCCGGCGGCCTTCAGGTAGCCGGTCAGGTACGCGACCCACGCCGGCGGCCAATTGCCGGCGATCTCGGCGCCGCCAGAGTGGTAGTTGGGATGGATGAACAGCACGCGCATCGCGCTCTCCTTCGGTCATCGACGCGACGTGACGGTACGACGGGCGCCACAAGCCGTCCTTGCGCTGCGTCAAGTCGGCGAGACAGTCACACGTGTTCGAGCGCGCTGACAGCGGCCCGCCGCCGGCCGGCGGAACGCGACTTGCTACATTGGCGGGTGGCACGACGCCATGCGCCGCGCCACCCGACAAGCCCCCCCCAAAACGCCTTGCCAGGAGCCCGCCGATGTCCACTACCCGCCGCCACGCTCTGATCGCCACCGCCACCGCCGCCCTCGCCGCCGCGCTCGCCGGCCCTGCGTTCGCGCAGGCCAAGCTGAAGGTCGCCGCGATCTACACCGTGCCGGTCGAGCAGCAATGGGTCAGCCGCATCGACAAGGCGCTGAAGGCGGCCGTGGCACGCGGCGAGATCGAGTACGTGTTCAGCGAGAACGTGGCCAACGCCGACTACGAACGCGTGATGCGCCAGTACGCCGAGGCCGGGCACCAGCTGATCGTCGGCGAGAGCTTCGCCGTCGAGGCCGCCGCGCGCCGCGTGGCCAAGGACTACCCGAAGACGGCGTTCCTGATGGGCAGCTCCGGCAAGCCGCAGGCGCCCAACTTCGCCGTGTTCGACAACTACATCCAGGAGCCGGCGTACCTCACGGGGATGATCGCCGGCGGCATGACGAAGTCGAACAAGATCGGCATGGTCGGCGGCTACCCGATCCCGGAGGTCAACCGCCTGATGAACGCCTTCATGGCCGGCGCCAAGGAGGTCAACCCGAAGGTCGAGTTCACGGTGACCTTCATCAACAGCTGGTTCGACCCGCCGAAGGCGAAGGAAGCGGCGTTCGCGATGATCGACCGCGGCGCCGACATCATGTATGCCGAGCGCTTCGGCGTGTCCGACGCCGCGAAGGAGCGCAAGGTGCTCGCGATCGGCAACGTGATCGACACCCAGGCGCAGTACCCCGACACGGTGATCGCGTCGGCGCTGTGGCACATGGAGCCAACGATCGACACCGCGCTGAAGGCCGTCAAGGCCGGCCAGTTCAAGGCCGAGGACTACGGCAAGTGGTCGCACATGGGCGTGAAGGGCTCGTCGCTGAGCCCGCTGGGCACGTTCGAGAAACGCATCCCGGCCGAGCTGGTGGCCAAGGTGCGTGCGCGCGAGAAGGAGATCCTCGACGGCAAGTTCACCGTCAAGATCGACGACGACCAGCCCAAGGGCAGCGCGAGGTGATGCGCCGCAGCCGGCGCGCTGCTAGCATCGCACGAGCACGCACGCACCTTCCATGGGCGCCCTCGACCACCCCGAACGGCTGCGCCGGCACCGGCTGACGGTGAACCAGTTCCATCGCATGGGCGAGGCCGGCGTGATCGGGCCCGAGGTGCGCGTCGAGCTGGTCGAGGGGGAGGTGGTCGAGATGGCGCCTAGCGGGACTCGACATGCCGCCGTGGTCAAGCGCCTGAACCGCCTGCTTGCTGCAGCAGTCGGCGACCAGGCGGTGGTCGCGGTGCAGGATCCGCTGCGCCTCGACGACCACTCCGAGCCCCAGCCCGACCTGATGCTGCTCGCCCCGCGCGAGGACTTCTATGCCTCGGCGCACCCCGGCGCGGCCGACGTGCTGCTGCTGGTCGAGGTCTGCGACACCACGTCGCGCTACGACCGCGACGTCAAGGTGCCGCTGTACGCGCAGCACGGCGTGGCCGAGGTCTGGCTGATCGACCTCGACGAGCGCCTCGTGCACGTGATGCGCGACCCGCGCGACGGCCGCTACACACAGATCACGGTGAGCGCGACGCCGGGCGTCGTCGCGCCCGCCGCGCTGCCCGAGGCGGCGGTCGACTTGGCGCCGCTCGTGGGCGCATGACGGCCCCGGCCGCGCTCGTCTTCGACGTCTTCGGCACCGTCGTCGACTGGCGCAGCTCCGTCATCGCCGAGGGCACGGCCCGCGGCGCGCGCCTGGGGCTGACGGTCGACTGGGCCGCATTCGCCGACGACTGGCGCGCCGGCTACCCGCGGGCGATGGACGAGGTGCGCCGCGGCGTGCTGCCGTGGACGAACATCGACGGCCTGCACCGGCGCATCCTCGACCGGCTGCTGGCCGAGCGCGGCATCGTGCTCGACGAGGCCGAGGCGGCCGAGTTCAACCGCGTGTGGCACCGGCTCGACCCCTGGCCCGACAGCGTCGACGGACTGACGCGACTGAAGGCGAAGTTCCCGATCGCGACGCTGTCCAACGGCCACGTGCGCCTGCTCGTCGACATGGCGCGCCACGCCGGCCTGCCCTGGGACGCGATCTTCAGCGCCGAACTGTTCGGCCACTACAAGCCCGACCCCGAGACCTATCTCGGGGCCTGCCGGCTGCTCGACCTGCCGCCCGAGCAGGTGCTGATGGTCGCCGCGCACCCGAGCGACCTGCGCGGCGCGCGCGCCGCCGGGCTGCGCACCGTCTACGTGCCGCGGCCGCTCGAGCGCGGCCCGGGCGGGCCGATGGAGCCGTGGACCGAGGGCGAGTTCGACGTCGTCGCGACCGACTTCGTCGACCTGGCGCGACGGCTCGGCGCGTGAGCACGACGCGACCTCAGCCGCGCAGCGCGAGCAGCAGCAAGTAGGTGCCGGCCCCGGCGGCGAGCCCCCAGAGCGACTGTCGGCTGAGCCGGAGCACCGCAGCGAGCACGAACGCGGACACGAACCGCGGATCGGTCGCGATGCTCGCCCAGGCGGCCCCCGTACCCGCGGCACCCACCGGCAGGTCGCGCACGATCTCGGGCACCGTGATCGCCAGCAGCGCCGCCAGCGGCGCGACGCGCAGCGCCTCGGCCACGGTGCCGCGCGGCTGCCAGCGCTTCGGCAGCACGAGGAAGAAGTTGCGCGCGGCGAGCGTCACGCCGGCCAGCAGTACGATCAGCAGCGCGAGATCGCCGGCGCCGTAGGTCATCGCGCATGGTCCCGA
>JALOSD010000059.1 GCA_025458585.1 Burkholderiaceae bacterium
GCGTCAGTCGAAGACGGGCGTCTCGACGCCGAGCACCTTGTGCAGCTTCGGACTCGTCGTCGTGTACTGCAGGTGGATCTTCTTCTCGGGGAAGATGTACGGCGCGGCGCCGAAGGCGGCGAGCGCCGCCTCGTGGAAGCCCGACAGGATCAGCTTCTTCTTGCCCGGGTAGGTGTTGATGTCACCCACCGCGAAGATGCCGGGCACGCTGGTCTCGAACTTCTCGGTGTCGACCACCAACTGCTTGCGCTCGATCTGCAGGCCCCAGTCGGCGATCGGCCCCAGCTTGGGCGACAGGCCGAAGAAGACGAGCAGCATGTCCATCGGCACCACGCGCGTGACACCATCGCCGCCGGTGACCTTCACCGCCGTCATGCGGCCGTCGGCCTCGTCGAAGCCGGTGACCTGGCCGACGATGAACTGCATCTCGTAGGCCTCGCACAGCTCGCGCATCTTCGCGACGCTGGCCGGCGCGGCGCGGAAGCCGTCGCGGCGGTGCACCAGGATCACGCTCTCGGCCTTGTGCGACCCCTCCTGCACGAAGTTGAGCGCCCAGTCGAGCGCCGAGTCGCCGCCGCCGACGATGACCAGGTTCTTGCCCGCGAACTGCGCCGGGTTCTTCACTCGGTAGAACAGCTGCGTGCCGTCGAACCTCTCGATGCCGTCGACCTTGAGCGTGCGCGGCTGGAACGAGCCGACGCCGGCGGCGATGAAGATCGTCTTCGTGACGAAGCGCGTGCCCTTGCTCGTCTCGACGTCGAAGCGGTCGTCGTCGCGCTTGCTCACCACGGTGACTTCCTGGCCGAGGTGGAACGTGGCGCCGAAGGGCTCGATCTGCTTGAGCAGGTTGTCGGTCAGTTCCTGCCCGGTGCACACCGGCACGGCCGGAATGTCGTAGATCGGCTTGTCGGGGTAGAGCTCGATGCACTGCCCGCCCGGGTAGGCGAGCGAGTCGATGACGTGCGCCTTGATCTCGAGCAGGCCGAGTTCGAACACCTGGAACAGCCCCACCGGGCCGGCACCGACGATGACGGCATCGGTCTCGATCGGGCCGTCGTGGTGGCGCGCGGTGTCGGTCACTTCGGGGTTGGCTTGCGGTTCCATGGTCTTCGGGGCCTTCGGCCCGTGGGTGCGGTGAGGGCCGCGATCAGCGCTTCAGCTCGGGAAGCTTGCTCTTCACGTCCTTCCACTCGTCGGCGTCGGGCAGCGGCGTCTTGCGCTTGGTGATGCTCGGCCACTTCTTTGCCAGCTCGGCGTTCAGCGCGATGAAGTGCTGCTGGTCGCCTGGCACGTCCTCCTCCGGGACGATCGCGTTGACCGGGCACTCCGGGATGCAGACGGCGCAGTCGATGCACTCGTCGGGATCGATCGTCAGGAAGTTGGGCCCTTCACGGAAGCAGTCGACCGGGCAGACATCGACGCAGTCGGTGTACTTGCAGCGGATGCACGATTCGAGAACGACGTGGGTCATGACCAGGCTCTGGTGGCGGGCGGCGTCTTCGGGCGTTCCCGCACGGCCGCACCGCCCGCGACGGAACCTCGGGGCGGACCCCCTCCGGTCCCTGCCCTCTCGCGGGCATTTTAGGGCGCGAGGGTTTGCCCCGACCTGGGAGGACGCGCCGGCGCGAAGGTCTTCACCTGGCACGGGGCTCGGGGCCCCCGCGACCGGGACAGCGGCGCCGCCCCGACGCCCACCGTCACGACCGCCGGCCGCCCGGCGTGCAGCATAGACGCTTCGACGAGCGAGGCCACCGTATGGTCGCTCGCCAGCTCGTCGACGCAGCCCGCCCTCGAGACGACGCACACCGGCGTGTCGGCCGCCCAGTCCACGGCGAGCAACTGGCGCGACAGCGCCAGCGACGGCGTGCCGTCGGCACGCGCACTGACGGCCGTCGTCAGGCTCACGCTGCGTCCTCGTCCGCGGCGCGTCAGCGGCCGCCGCGTTGCCGCCGCGGCCGCCAGCGCCGCCGTCACCCCGGGCACGACGTCGGCGGCGATGCCGGCCTCGGCCAGCGCCTGCAGTTCCTCCTCGAGGCGGCCGCTCGGGTCGCCGCCCTTGAGCCGTACGACGAGTGCGCCGCGGCTCGCGTGGTGCACCAGCAGCGCGTTGATCTTCGACTGCCCGGTCGAGTCGCAAAAGCCGCGCTTGCCGACGTCGATCCACGTCGCCCGCGGTGCGAGATCGCGCAGCACGGGGTCGGTCAGCGAGTCGGCGAGCACGACGTTGGCGGCCGCCAGATGGCGCGCGCCGCGCAGCGTGATCAGGTCGGCGGCCCCGGGACCGGCGCCGACGAAGACGACGCGACCGCTCATGTAGCGGCTTCGGCCTCGACACGTGCCACGTGAAGCCCGCACTCCTTGGCCGTCTCATGCTCCCACCACCAGCGCCCCGCGCGGAATGGCTCGCCGACGGCGATCGCGCGTGTGCACGGCGCGCAGCCGATGCTCGGCATGAACTGGTCGTGCAGTGGGTTGTACGGCACGTCGTGGCGGGCGATGTAGTGCCAGACGTCGCCCCAGGTCCACTCGGCCAGCGGGTTGAGCTTGAGCCGACCCTCGCCGTCGCGGTCGCTGAATGGCACCTCGGCACGCGTGTCGGACTGTTCGCGCCGCAGGCCGGTGATCCAGGCGTCGCGGCCGGCGAGCATGCGCGCCAGCGGCTCGAGCTTGCGCAACCGGCAGCAGGCCTTGCGCAGCTCGATGCCGCGGTACATCGCGTCGGCCCCGTGTCGGCCGACGAACTGCACCACCGCCTCGGCCTCCGGGCGGTACACGTCAACGTGCAGGCCGTAGCGCTGCCCGATGCGCGCGATCAGCGCCAGCGTCTCGGCGTGCAGCGCGCCGGTGTCGAGGGTGGCGACCGCGATCGGCAGGCCGGCGCGTGAGATCAGGTCGGTGACGACCATGTCCTCGGCGCCCAGGCTGGTGGCCTGCACGACGCGGCCGGCGTGCTCGCAGGCGGCGCGCTGCAGCACCGCCTGCGTGTGCGCGAGCTTGAGGTCGAAGTCGGCGCTGGGCCGGGCGTAGAGCTCGATGGCGTTCATGCGGGCAGGCGGTGGTGCGGCGGCGCCGGGTCGCGGCGCAAGCGCGGCCGCGGCTCGTGGACGTCGCCCTGGTAGTGAGCGGTGAAGAAGCGCAGCGCGCGCTGCGCCGAGTCGAGGCTCTGGTCGGCGCGCAGCTGCACGGCGTCGAAGCCGGTGCGGTGCAGCAGAGGCAGCATGTCGACCAGCAGCTCGCCGGTCGCGCGCACCTCGCCGCGAAAGCCCAGGCGGCTGCGCAGCAGCCGTGCCTGGCTGTAGGCGCGGCCGTCGGTCCACTTCGGGAACTGCAGCGCGATCAGCGCCAGCCGCGGCAGGTCGGCCTCGAGGGCCTCGACGTCGGCGTCGTTGGGCAGCACCAGGCCGGCCGGCAGGTCCTGCGGCCAGATCGCGCGCACCGCGTGCCACTGCCCGGGGCTGAGCAGCCGGTGTGCGGCCGGCGACGGGTGCGGCTGCGGGCCGTGCCCGCCGTCGACGGGGCGCCAGTGGTCGTGATGGGGGTCGATGAACTTCATGTCGTGGGCCGTTCGGCGTTCAGGCGGCGAGCGCGGCAAGCCCGGCGACCGGCGCCGCCGCGGTAGCCTGCCGCACGGCGTCGGACGCGGCGCGGAACGGACCGATGCCGACGCGGCGCACCGTGTCGACGAACCGTTCGCCGGGCACGCGCTCGCGGCGGTAGGCCTGCACCAGCGCCTCGATCACGTCGGGCACCTCGTCGGCGGCAAAGGCCGGGCCGATCACCTTGCCGGGCACCGACGCGCCACTCAGCGTCGAGCCGTCGGAGCCGCCGAGCGTGACCTGGTACCACTCCTGGCCGTCCTTGTCGACGCCGAGGATGCCGATGTGGCCGCTGTGGTGGTGGCCACAGCTGTTGATGCAGCCGCTGACGTGCAGGTCGATGTCGCCGAGGTCGTACAGCTCGTCGAGGTCGGCGAAGCGCTGCGTGATGGCCTCGGCCACGGGGATCGAACGCGCGTTGGCGAGGCCGCAGAAGTCGCCGCCGGGGCAGGCGATCATGTCGGTCAGCAGGCCGATGTTCGGCGTCGCGACGCCGGCCGCCTTCGCGGCCTGCCACACCGCGTACAGATCGGCCTCGCGCACCCACGGCAGCAGCAGGTTCTGGTCGTGCGTGAGGCGGATCTCGCCGAGGCTGTAGCGGTCGGCGAGCGTCGCCGCGGCGTCCATCTGCTCGGCGGTGACGTCGCCCGGCGCCTGGCCCGCGCGCTTGAGCGACAGCGTCACCGCGCGGTAGCCGCTGACGCGGTGGGCGTGCACGTTGCGCTCGAGCCAGCGCGCGAAGCCCGGCGACGCGTCGAGGTGGCGCGCCGGGTCGAAACCGCCGCGCGCCGGGCGCACGCCGGCCGGGTCTGCGAAGTGCGCCGACACGCGCTCGAGCTCGGCGTCGGTGATCAGCTGCGCATCGCCGTCGGTGTCGCGGTTCAGGATCTTGGCGAACTCGTCGTCGACGGCGTCGAAGAACCTCCCGCCTTCGGCCCTGACGAGGATCTTGATGCGGGCCTTGTACAGGTTGTCGCGCCGGCCGTGGCGGTTGTAGACGCGCACGACCGCCTCGAGGTAGACGAGGATCTGCTGCCACGGCACGAAGGCGCGCGCCAGCGTGGCAATGGCGGGCGTGCGGCCCATGCCGCCGCCCACGTGCACCTCGAAGCCGACCTCGCCGGCGCCGTTCTTCACCAGCCGCAGGCCGACGTCGTGCCACGGCGTGGCGGCACGGTCCTCGCGCGCGCCGGTGATCGCGATCTTGAACTTGCGCGGCAAGAACGCGAACTCGGGGTGCAGCGTGCTCCACTGGCGCAGGATTTCGGCGTAGGGCCGCGGGTCGACGACCTCGTCGGGCGCGATGCCGGCCAGCGCGTCGCTCGTGATGTTGCGGATGCAGTTGCCGCTGGTCTGGATGCCGTGCATGTCGACCTCGGCCAGCAGGTCCATCACGTCGGCGGCGCGCTCGAGCGCGATCCAGTTGAACTGCACGTTCTGGCGCGTCGTGACGTGGCCGTACCCCTGGTCGAACTCGCGCGCGATGCGCGCGAGCGTGCGCAGCTGGCGGCTGGCGAGCTCGCCGTACGGCACGGCGATGCGCAGCATCGGCGCGTGACGCTGGACGTACCAGCCGTTCTGCAGCCGCAGCGGGCGGAAATCGTCGTCGGGCAGTTCGCCGCGCAGGTGGCGCTCGAGCTGGTCGCGGAACTGCGCGGCGCGCTCGCGCAGGAAACGGCGGTCGAAAGCGGTGTAGCGGTACATGGCGCCGCACTCTAGGCAGCGCTCTTATGTTTGAGAACTACAGATTTTTTCTTTGCAAATTACCTCTGGAACTGACGCGAACTCGGCGTGCCCCGGCGCCGGACGCCCGACGGCGTGCCGTCAGTCCAGCACCAGCAGGCGCCCGAACGGCGCAACGGCGTGCGCGTGCGCTGGCGGCACGGCCCAGACGACCGGCCAGCGCGGGCGGAACGCCGCCGGGCCCTCGAGGTCGGTCAGCACGACGCCGATGTCCGGCCGGTGGCGGTCGGCTTCCTCGAGCAGCGGCGCGAAGTCGGTGCCGCCGCCGCCCTGGAACGTGATGCCTCGCAGGTCGCAGGTGCCGGGCTCGCAGTGGTCGACGCGGCGCACCCGGTCGTCGCCGATCACGAGCACCGTCACCGCCTCGAAGCGGCGCGTCATCGCCTCGACCTCGCGCGAGAAACGCTCGAGCAGGTCGTCGGCGATCGAGCCCGAGACGTCGACGACGAGCGCCAGCCGCGGCACCGCCTTCGCCGAACTCGTGCCCGGCTCCCACGGCATGCGCCCGCTCGCGCCGGCGCGTCCCTGGTTCGCCAGGTACGAACGCGACGGCCGCGACCACGAGCGCTCCGGCTGGCGCGCCAGCGCGCGCGCGAGCCGCGTGCGCAGCACCTGCGGCCACGGCGTGCGCACGCGCGGCAGGTCGGCGATCAGCGCGCGCAGCATCGAGTGCGCCCCGTCGCCGGCGTGTGCGCGCAGCAGCCGCTCGCTCCACTCGCGCGCCTGCTCGGCCTCCTGCTCGGGCGTGTCGGCCGCCGCCTCGGCGCCCTCGCCTTCGGGGTGCAGGTCGCGCGCGTCGTGGCCGCCGAGCGCGCGCACCGCCGACGAACGCGGGCCGTCGATGCGGCGCCCGGCAGCGGCGTCGTCGGCCTCGCCGGCCCCTGACGCCCCGCCGGCATCGGCACGGTCGCCGGCCTGCCGCGCGCCCTGCTCGGCTCGGCGCGGCGCCGCCGTGCGCGCCGACGACGCGGGCGGGCGGCGGTCGTCGATCGCGCGGTACAGGCGCTCGACGTCCCACTCGAGCAGCGACTTCTCGACCGGCTCCTTCAGCGACAGCGCGTTCGCGAGCAGCTGGTCGAGCCCGACGGCGCCGCGCGGCAGCTGAAGCCAGCCGAGGTGCGCGAGCGTGCTGTTGACGATCGCGTCGGCGCACACGTTGAACAGCTGCGAGTCGACGTCGCCGAGCGCCTGCCGCAGCTCGTGCAGCCGCTGCGGGTGGCGCAGGGCCACGTGCAGCACCTCGTGCGCGACCCAGCCGGCCTGCAGCGGCAACGGCAGTTCGTCGAACGCCGGCGTGTAGCGGATCGTCGCGCCGTCGGTCCACACCGGCGGCGAGCCGTCGCGCACCTGCGTGCTGTCGACGTCGACGTGGCGCACCCACAGCGCGAGACCGCCGGTGCAAGGCGCGTACTCGACGAGCCGCTGCACCGCCGGGGTGCCGCGGTGGCGGTACAGCGCCGACGGCTCGGTCATCACGCGGCGACGCGGCGGCGCTGCTCGTCGTAGCGGTGGTACGCGGGGCTGTCGAGCACGACGCCCTCGAAGCCGTGCTCGAGCGCCCGTTGCAGCAGCAGCTCCATCGCCAGGGTCTGCGCCTCGCGCAGCGGCAGCGGCGTGGAACCGCGCGCCTCGGGCAGCTGCTCGACGATCTCGAGCGCGCGCGCGAGCCGCGCCTCGTCGCCGGCGGCGGCGAGCAGGCCGTAGACGAGGCCGTACAGCGCGTCGAGCGAGCGCGGCAGCAGCGCGACGGTCTCGTCGCCGCGCTTGGCGGCGAGCAGGCGCACGACGTCGGCGCCGGCCTGGATCTCGCGCAGCACGCCGAAGAACTCGGCCGCGTTCGCCGCGCCGATGCGCCCCTGCACGAACACCTTCTTCGCGGCCTCCGACAGGTTCGACTTCAGCACGCTCGAGACGTCCTCCCAGCCGCGCGGGCTCGCGCCGACGAGGTGGTCGTTGGCGAGCTGGGTCGTGGTGTCGTCGAGCTTGTCGGGGCGGATCTTCAGGTACGCCATCACCTCGGGCGCGAAGCCGTGCGCGACCGCGTGCGCGAGGAAGGCGTCGATCGCCGTCTGCACGTTGAAGTGGAACATGCGGTCGGCGAGCGCGGTGCCCATGTCGTGACACACCGCGCCGTGGAAGCTCGCGTTGCCGGCGGCGACGATCTGCCAGCCGTCGGGCAGCACGTAGTGGCCCACGCGGCGGTCGAGGATCAGCGAGTAGGCCGAGATCTGCAGCCGCTGGTCGGCGGCCGTCAGCTCGTCGAGGAACAGGATGCCGGCCGGCTGGTCGGTGCCGGGCAGGAACTCGGGCGGAAACCACACGGTGCGCTCGAGCTCGTCGTCGGCGTAGATCGCGCCACGGATGTCCACCGGCTCGATCGTCGTCAGCCGCAGGTCCACGAGCGGCACGCGGTAGTGCTCGGCGACCTGGCGCACGATCGAGCTCTTGCCGACGCCGCGCGTGCCCCACAGCATCGTCGCGCGCCGGCGCAGCACGGAGTCGGCGAACTGCTCGACGAGCGCCGCCTTCGCGGTCGCGATCGAGACGGGGGGAAGGTTCATCGGGTTGCCGAGCATCGGGCGTCTTCGGTGGGAGGGTTCGACGGGGGGGCTCGCGTGGCGCGCCGGCCGATCAGGGTGCCGGCATGACGCCGGCCGGCGCCGTCGTGACGGCCGGTCCGGCACGCCACGACAGCGCGGTGGGGCGCTTGGGCGCCGGCGGAATCTCGAAGCGCGGCATCTCGTGCAGCGAGAAGAACGCGACCATCAGCAACGGCGGCGCGTTGAAGATCACCATCCGCCACAGCGAGTCGTCCGACAGCTCGATGTACAGCAGCAGCGGCGACGCGGCGAGCGCCGCGACCGCGAGCGCCAGCGGCAGTGCGCGGCGGAACGTGACGCCCCAGCGCGCGCGCAGCAGGCGGTCGTGGAACGCCGCCGGCGGCTCGGCGAGCGTGCGCGCGAGGTGTTCGGCGGCGCGCTCGAGCTTGCGCTCGGCGTCGCGGCTGCGCGCGGGCTCGAAGCGGCTGAGCTTGACGAGGCTGCGCCAGCCGTCGTGCTTGCGCGTGAGCCGCCGCCAGGCCCAGCCGAGCACGGCGAGCAGGTCTTCCGGCAGGTCGAGCGGCTCGCCCAGCGGCGCCTGCAGCTCGAGGTCGGCCGGCATGCCGGCGACGTTCGACGTGCGCAACAGCAGCGTCAGTCCGTCGACGCGCGCCTCGCCGAGCACGAGCGTGCGGCGGGTGCGCCCGCGCACCATCTCGAGGTCGTGGCTGAACGCGAGCGTGTAGCCGGCGCCCTGGCGGAAGTGGCTGTGCGCATCGACGGCCTCGACTGCCGCGAGCAGCGCCTCGAGGTCGCTGCCGTCGACGCGCAGCGCGGCCTCGAGCCCGCTGGCGCCCTCGGTCAGCAGCCGCGTGAGCCGCCAGCGGCCGCGGCCGTGCTGCTCGAGCTTGAGCACCTCGCGCAGCGCGGGCTGCGCGCCGGCGGCCGGATGATCGACCGGCTTGAACAGCAGCCGGCGCTCGTTGCGGTCGCTCGCGGCGAGGTCGACGTGGCGGCCGCGGCGCGTGAACGGGCCGACGATCGACAGGATCTCGTGGTGGGTGAGCGGCTGGCGGTCCATGGTGTGCCGGCACCGATTCTGCCGAAGCGCCGGCCGAGGCCGCCGGCGCCGGGGTCGACAATGCGCACATGACCAAGCCGCTGGTGTTCCTCGTGCCCGGCTTCTTCGGCTTCACGTCGGTGGGCGCCGTCAGCTACTTCGAGCAGGTCGAGCAGACGCTGCAGCGCGCGCTGCGCGAGCGCGGCGTCGACGCGCGCGTCGTGCGCTGCAAGACGCAGCCCACGGCGTCGATCCCGCGCCGCGCCGACGAGTTGCGCCGCCAGGTGCTGCGCTACGGCGGGCTCGACGCGCCGGCGCTGCACTTCGTCGGTCACTCCACGGGCGGCCTCGACGTGCGCCTGCTGCTCGCGCCGGGCGCGCGTCTCGGTCGCGACGACGCCACGGCAGCGCAGATCGCCGCGCGCACGCGCACCGCGATCTCGGTCGCGACGCCGCACCACGGCACGCCGCTGGCCAACCACTTCGCGACGGTGCAGGGGCAGAGCCTGCTGCTCGTGCTCAGCGGCCTCGCCACCTCGGGCCCGGGGCGCGGCACCGTCCTCGCGACGGCGAAGGCGATCGCGGTGGTCGCGCGCGTCGACGACTGGCTCGGCCGGCGCGAAGGCGCGCTCGACCGCATCGCCGAGGGCCTGCTGCGCAAGCTGCGCTACGACGAGCGCGACCCGCTGTGGCGGTACCTGGCCGAGATCGAGCGCGACCAGGGCGCCGTGCTGCAGCTCACGCCCGAAGGCACGGCGCTGTTCGACGCCGCCGTCGCCGACCGCGACGGCGTCGACTACGCCTGCGTCGTCGCCGGCGTGCCGCCGCCGCGCGAGGGCCTCGACAAGGGCCTGCTCGACCCCGAGTACCTCGCGCTGCGCTCGCTGTTTCGCCTGCTGCACGGCCTGACGGCGAGGCCGCACCCGCACTACCCCTACCCGGCGCCGGCGCTGGCCGACCGGCGCACGATCCACCACGCGCTCGGCGTCGACCTGACGCCGCAGACCAACGACGGCGTCGTGCCGACCCTGAGCCAGCTGCACGGCCGCCTGCTGCACGCCGCGTGCGCCGACCACCTCGACGTCGTCGGCCACTACACGCTCGCCGGCGGCCGCACCGCCGACTGGCTGCCCTCGGGCGCAGGCTTCACGCCGGACGGCTTCGCGGCGACGTGGGACGCGGTGGCGTCGGCGATCGCGGGCGGCGCGTCGCGCTGAATCGCGAGCCTCAGGCCCCCGCCTGCCGGAACGCCATCACCGCCTGGTTGCGCAGCGTGCGCAGCAGGCTCAGCTCCTTCTCGCCGAGCTCGATCGCGCCGGCGCGCGCCTGGTCGGCGTAGATCAGGCCCAGCGGCGCGTTCTTGAGCATCAGCGGCAGCAGCAGGAACGACGGCGCGCCGACCTGGTCGCGGAACCACGCCGGCAGGCGCGGCGCGATGTTCGGCGCCGTGGCGTCGGCGATCAGCGTGTCAGCGCCCTTCAGGCAGACGATCGTGAACAGGTCCGGGCTCACGCCCGTCGCAACCTTGAGCGGCACGCGGAAGGCGGTGCGCACGGCCTCGGCGTCGTCGCCGAGGCCGAGCCGGCCGACGAGCGCGTCGGTCTTGGCGTCGCGCAGGCAGAACACGACGCGGCGCACGCCGAGCGCGCGCAGCATCGTCTCGAGCACCATGCGCAGCACCTCGTTGAGGCGGAAGCCCTCCGACACCATGTGCTGCGTGATGTCCTGGATGCCCGCGGCGAGCATGTCGGCCACCGGTGCTCGGTCGCCGTCGTTCGTCGCCGCGATCCAGCTGCCGGTCGACGGCTCGGCCGCCGGCGCCTGCGGTGGCGGCAGCTGCGGCGACGCCGCCTGCAGCCCGTTCGAGGCGAGCGGGTCGTCGCTCGCGGGCACCGGCGCGAGCAGGCAGCGCACCGGGCGCGAGGTCGAGCGCGCGCGCGTGGCGCTGCGCGATGTCGGCGATGCGTTCCGTCGGCTCGGCGGCGTACAGCAGCGCGTCGGTCACCTCGTTGGCGGCCTGGCCGAGCCAGCGCATGCGCTCGGGCCCGCGCGGTACCGAGCGGTTCGTCGTCGCCTCGGCGGGGCGGCGCATCGACTTCTGCAGGCTCTCGGGCAAGCCCCACGCCTTCGCGACGCCGAGCCCGAGGTCCTCGAAGCCGATCCCGAGCACGCGGATCGCCGCGCTCGCCTCGTCGGGCGGCGCAACGGTGGGCGGCGAACCCGCCGGCGGGCGCACGAGGGCGCGGATCTGCTGCGCTTCCTCGGGGAAGTAGAACTCGGTGAGCAGCCGCCCGAGGTTCTGGAACATCGCGCTGAGGAAGGCTTCCTCGTCGTCGCGCTGCACCGGCGACAGTTCGGCGGCGAGCGTGCCCGCCATGAGGGCGCGCAGGAACTCCTCCTTGAGCTGGCGCGCGTGGCCCTTGTCGTGCATGTGGTCGAGCAGCACGAGCGTCAGCGCCATGTTGCGGATCGCGGTGAACCCCACGAGCGCGACGGCGCGCGAGACGGTCGTCACCGGCCCGGCGGCGAAGTAGTGCGCCGAGTTGACCATGCGCAGCAGCTTGTTCGTCAGCGCGACGTCCTTCAGGATCTCGCCGGCGAGGTTGCCGAGGTTCTCCTTGTCGGAGCGCGTCAGGCGCTGGATGCGCGCGACCGAGTCCGACAGCGCCGGGAAGTCGCTCTTGAGCCGCATGCGGCGCAGCAGGAACTCGAGCGTGCCGCTGGCGTCGGGGTCCACCGCAGCCTCGACCGGCGGCTGCAGCCATCGGGCGAGCGCCTGCTGCATCTCGGCGACGTCGGCGAAGCGGCGCGCCGGGTCGCGCTGGATCGCGCGCTGCACGATCGCGCGCAGCGCGTCGTCGGGCGGGTCGCCGAGCGTGTCGGGCAGCGGCAGGTCCTCCCTCACGACGCGCTCGACGGCGCGCATCGGGTCGCGCTCGCGCAGCAGCGGCTGCCCGGTGAGCATCTCGGCGAGCACGATGCCGGCGGCGAAGACGTCCATCGCCGGCGTCGGCGGCAGCCCGCGCGCCGCCTCGGGCGACATGTAGCCCGGCGTGCCGTAGATGCGGCGCTCGTGCGGGTCGGCGATGCGCGCGGCGATGCCGAAGTCCATCACGCGCGCGCGGCCCTGCGGGTCGATCAGGATGTTCGACGGCTTCAGGTCGCGGTGCACGATGCCCTGCTCGTGCGCGAGGCGCAGCGCGTCGAGCACGCCGACGAGCATCGTCACCGCGTCGCGCGGCGCCATCGCGCCGTCGGCGCGCAGGCGCTGCGACAGCGTCGGCCCGGCGACGTACTCGAACACGAGGTACGACTGGCCGGCGTGCTCGTCGGCTTCGAACACCGGCACCAGGTGCGGGTGCGTCAGGCGGCTCACGGCCCTCGCCTCGTGCAGCCACTGGCTGACGGCGCCGGCGTCGGCGCCCGGCGCCATCAGCTTGACGGCGACTTCGCGGTCGAGCCGCGTGTCGTGGCCGAGCCACACGCTGGCCTGCGCACCTTGACCGAGCAGGCGCTCGAGGCGGAAGCGTCCGAGCTGCTTCGGCGCCGCGGCCGGCGGGGCGAGGACGGCGTTCATGCGCGTGCCGCGGCCGGGGCCGCACCGTCGTCGGCCGCCGCGGCGACGAACGCGTCGTCGTCGCCCGGCTCGAACTCGAAGTCGTCGCCGCCGGCGGCGAGCGCCGCCTGCACGGCGTCCTGCAGGTCGCCCGGCTCCAGGTTCAGCACGCGCGCGTAGCGCGCCGCGACCCGCTCGAGCGCGCTCTGGACCAGACGCGGCGGCAGAGCGAGTGCGTCGAGCGCCTCGTTCGCCGCGCTCGCGACCGCGCGCAGCACGTCGTCGTCGTGGTCGGGGGTGCGCACCGGCGCGCCGGTGGGCAGGCGGCGGATCATGTGCAGCACCGCATCGTCCATGCCCCAATGGCGCGCAACCGCGGTACCCATGCCCTCGACGTCGCAGCCGAGCACCGCGAAAGCCGCCTGCTCCTCGCTCATCCCCGGCTCGTCGCGCCCTCCCGGCTCGCTCGCCGGCTGCGGCTGCATCAGGCGGCGGATCTGCAGCGCCTCGTCGGGGAAGTGGTACTGCGCGAGCAGGCGCCCCAGGTTCTGCAGCAGCGTGACGAGGAACACGACCTCGGCGTCGTAGCCCGCCGGGCGCAGCGCCTGCGCGATGCGCGCGCCGCGGCGCACGCGGTCGATCAGCGCGTCGAGCTCGCGCGCGTCGGCGTCCGACAGCGGCCCCGGCCAGGCCCGCAGGCCGTTGGCGGCCCGGCGCACGCCGTCGAGGCCGACCATCGCGATCGCCCGCCGCACCGTGAGCACCGGGCCGTTGCCCGAGACCTGCGTGCCGCGCACCTGCGCCGTGTTGACGACGCGCAGCAGCTCGAACGACAGCGCGAGGTCGCGCAGCACGATCTCGGCGAGCTCGTTCGTGCGCTCGCGCTCGAGCAGCGCCAGGCGCGCCGCGCGCGCCGCGCCGCCGGGCGTGGCCGGCAGCGCGCCGATCTGGCCGACGCGCTCGAGCAGCAGCGCGTGCGCGCCGCCCTCGTGCGCGCGCTCCACTTCGATCCAGCCTTCGAGCGCACGCGCGAGCGTGCGCGCGCTCAGGTAGCGGTGGCGCGGCTGGCGATCGGTCGCGCGGTTGACGATCGCACGCAGCGGCTCGGGCACCGGGCGCGCAATCGCGAACGGCAGCCGCACGAGCTCGCGCCCGCGCGGCGGCAGGCGGTCGGCGGCACGGCCCACGTCGGGCTCGTCGAGCGCCGGGCGGCCGGCGAGCACGTGGTGCAGCAAGAGCCCCAGCGCGAGCACGTCGCGCTGCGCACGGTCGCGCTGCGCGTGCAGCTCGCCCGGGTCGACCGAGAGCGTGCGCTGCACCCCGGCGCCCTCGGCGGGGGTGGCGTCGGCGAGCGCGACCTCGAGCCCCATCAGCTGCACGCGGTCGGACTCGTTGACGATCAGCGCGTGCAGTTGCAGGTCGCCGTGCGCGGCACCGGCTTCGTGCGCGAACGCGAGCCCGGACAGCGCGTCGACCGCCCAGGCCGCGGCCTGCGTCGGCGCCTCGCCTTCGGGTCCGAGGCGCTCGGCCAGCGTCGTGCCGAGCCGCCGCTCGTAGGCGACGTAGGGCCAGCGCTCGTGCTCGCCGACCTCCACGGCACTCGCCAGGTGCGGATGGCGCAGGCGCGCGGCGCGGCGCACCGTCTGCAGCCAGGTCTCGAGCCGGTCGGGCGCGAGCGCCTGGCGCGGCAGCACGAGCATCAGCTCCTGCGCGAGCCGCGGGTCGTGCACGAGCCAGACCATCGTGCGCGCACTGCGGCCGAGCAGACGGCGGATCTGGAAACGGCCGAAGCGCCTGAGCGGCGGCGCGGCGGCGGCGGGCGGAACGGGGTCGAGGTCGGCCATGGCGATCGGACGGTCCAGGGCCGATTGGACGGCGGCGCGACGCGTGCCGATGGACCGAACAGTGACCCGAAGCGCGTGCTGTTCGGCGCCGCGCCGGGGTGTCCCGCGACGCATGCATCGACGGCAGCCCGGCGGCCGCCGCTCATCCGGCTTCGCCGGTCCGCAGGCGGCGCCCCCTGGGGCGAGGCGCCGAAGCGCTTCGGGCTGATTCACCTCAGTTGACCATGGCGCCGAAGTGGCACCCGCAACGCACGAAACCGACCTCCCCAAGCGGCCGCCGCGGATCCGGCTTGGCCGGTCCGCTGGCGGCGCCCCCTGGGGGGAGGCGCCGAAGGCGCTTCGGGGGCATTCAGGTCACCCGTCGAGCTCGACGAGCCCGCCGTCACCGGCGACGAAGGCCGCGCGCACCGTCTCGCCAGGCCGCAGCCCGCGCACGGCATCGCGATAGCGCGCGAGCTGCGCGCGGTACGCCGCGACCTCGCCCGGCGCCAGCGCGAGCTTGTAGTCGAGCACCCACCACTGCGGTCCGGCGGGCGCGTCGACACACACCAGCCGGTCGATGCGCAACGCGCCAGCGGCGTCGGCGAGCTCGACTTCGTTGCCGGCCCAGCGCAGGCCCGCGCCGAAGAAGCGTGCGCCGGGGCCGCGCACGACCAGCCCGGCGCGGCGCGCGATCTCGCCGGCCAGCGGCGCCGGCAGGCCGAAGGCCTGCGCCGCGGCCGCCGCCCAAGCCTGAACGTTGGCATCGGCGTCGCCGGCCGCGCCGGGCTGCGTCAGCCACTCGAGCAGCCGGTGCACCGCGCGCCCGAGGCGCGCTGCCGTCGTGTCGGCCTCGGCGGGCGCGACGACCGCAGAGGGGCCGCGCAGCGCGGGCACCGGCAGCACCGGCACGCGCGCTGGCGGCACCGCCGCCACGTGCACCGCCGCCGGCGGCGCCGGTGCCGGCCCGGCGAGGGGCTGCAGGCGTCCCCACCACGGCAGCGGCGCCGCCCGCGCCGGCGCCGTTGCGCTGACGAGCACCCGCTGCTTCGCCCGTGTCAGCGCGACGTACAGCGCGTTGAGCTCTTCGCGCCCGCGCTGAGCGACCTCGTCGGCGAGCAGCTCGCGCAGCGACGGCGGGCAGCGCGTCTCGCTCGCCACGAACGCGACGCGCCGCGGCTGCGCGCAGTCCACGGGCCAGTCGACGAGCAGCGACGCCGTCTCGGCGGCCTGCCGCTCGGGGTCGGCGTCCATCAGGACCACGGCGCGCGCCTCGAGGCCCTTCGCGCCGTGCACCGTCAACAGCTGCACCGCGTCCCCGCCCGGCTCGGGCGCGGCCTTCAGCGCGCGTCGCCGCAGCGCGCGCACGAAGCCGTAGACCGTCGCGTAGCGGCCGCCGTCGAGCTGCAGCGCGAGCGCGAGCAGCGAACGCACAGCGTGTGCGGCGACCGGCCAGCGCTCGGACGGCACCGCGGCCGCGAGCCGCGGCAGCAGGTCGCCCTCGGCGACGATGCGGTCGAGCAGATCGTGCGGCGGCAACGTCGCCGCCGCCTCGGCCCAGCGCGGCAGCAGCTCGCGCGCGCGCCGCAGTGCGGGCGGTGCGTCGGCTGGCAGCGCGAGCAACGCGTCCCACCACGCCGCAGCAGCTCGTCGTCCGAGGCGCCGAACAGCGGGCTCTTCAGCGCCTGCGCGAGCGCGAGGTCGTGGCCGGGCGACGCGAGCACGTCGAGCACGGCCAGCAGGTCGCGCACCTCGACGAGGTCGACGAGCCGCGTCTCCTCGGGCGCCGCGAACGGCACGTGCCGCGCCTGCAGCGCAGCGGCCGCGAGGCGCAGCGGCGCGCGCTTGCGCGCGAGCACGAAGACCTCGCCCGCCGGCACGCCCTCGGCGAGCAGCGCCTGCACGGCGTGCGCGACCAGGGCCGCCTCGCGCTCGCGCAGCACGTCCTCGGGGTCGTGGCGCGGCACGCGCAGCGACGGTCGCCACGCCGTCGCCGCAGCGGCCGCGCGCTCGCGCGGCGTGCGCTCGACGCGGCCGAGCACCTGCAGCGCCGGCAGGTCGGCATCGCCTGCGACCTCGGTCGTGTGCGGGCGGAACCCGGCGAACGCGCCCACGGCCGCCTCGGCCTCGAAGACGGCGTTGACCACGGCGAGCACCGCCGGCGCGTTGCGCCGGGTGTGGTCGCACGCGAGCACGTGGCCGCCGAGACCCTCGACGACGAACGTGCGCGCAGCGTCGAACACGCGCGGCTCGGCGCGGCGGAAGCGGTAGATGCTCTGCTTCGGGTCGCCGACGACGAACACCGAAAGCGGCTCGCGACCGCCGCCGGCACCCGCGTAGCCCGCGAGCCACGACTGCAGCGCGTGCCACTGCAGCGGGCTCGTGTCCTGGAACTCGTCGATCAGCAGGTGGCGCAGCCGCGTGTCGAGGCGCTCCTGCACCCAGCCCGACAGCACCGGGTCCGACAGCAGGCGCAGCGCGACGAGCTCGAGGTCGGCCATGTCGACGAGCCCCTGCCGGCGCTTGAGCGCCGCGTACTCGGCCAGCAGCACGCGCGCCAGGCGCACCATCGCGCCGTGCTCGCGATGCGCGTCGTGCTGCGCGATGGCGTCGTCGAGTTCGCCGAGCGCCGCCACGGCGTCGCGCAGCGCCGCGCC
>JALOSD010000060.1 GCA_025458585.1 Burkholderiaceae bacterium
TCACGCTGCTGAACCCGAAGGCGATCGTGTTCTACATGGCGTTCTTCCCGCTGTTCATCGATCCGGCGACGCACCGCGGGCTGCCGACGTTCGCCGCGATGGCGCTGACGATCGCGCTCATCACCGCCGCCTACTGCCTCGCGCTGTGCGCGTTCGCGCACGCCGTCGCCCGTCAGGTGCGTGCGCACCAGCGCCTGGCGATCGTGCTGCAGCGTCTCGCCGGCGTCGTGCTGATCGGTTTCGGCTGGCGGCTCCTTCGCGACTGAGGCGCCAACGCCACAGCGAGCGCATACTCACTTCGCATCTCGAATCCAGCGTCCGATGGCCAAGATCTTCTGCATCGCGAACCAGAAAGGCGGCGTCGGCAAGACGACGACGACGGTCAACCTCGCCGCCGGGCTGGCGCAGATCGGGCAGCGCGCGCTCGTCGTCGACCTCGACCCGCAGGGCAACGCGACGATGGGCTCCGGCATCGACAAGCGCACGATCGAGACGAGCGTCTACGACGTGCTGCTGGGCACCGCGGCGGTCGCCGACGCTCGCCGACGCTCGCCGCAGGGCGGCTACGACCTGCTGCCGGCCAACCGCGAACTCGCGGGCGCCGAGATCGAGCTCGTCGGTCTCGAGCACCGCAACGAGCGTCTGCGCCGCGCGCTCGCGGCGGTCGCCGACGACTACGACGTCGTGCTGATCGACTGCCCGCCGAGCCTGAGCCTGCTCACGCTCAACGGGCTGGTCGCCGCCCACGGCGTGATCGTGCCGATGCAGTGCGAGTATTTCGCGCTCGAGGGCCTGTCGGACCTCGTCAACACGATCCGCCAGGTGCACGCCAACCTGAACCGCGACCTGCAGGTCATCGGCCTGCTGCGCGTGATGTTCGACCCGCGCATCACGCTGCAGCAGCAGGTCAGCGAGCAGCTCAAGGGCCACTTCGGCGACAAGGTGTTCGACACCGTGATCCCGCGCAACGTGCGCCTGGCCGAAGCGCCGAGCTACGGCCAGCCGGGGCTCGTGTTCGACCCCGCGTCCAAGGGCGCGCAGGCCTACCTCGCGTTCGCGCAGGAGATGGTGCGGCGCCTCGCCGCCGCGCGCTGACGCTACAGCCCGAGGCCCTCGTCGACGCCGAGGTGCACGTTCATGCACTGCACCGCGGCGCCGCTGGCGCCCTTGCCGAGGTTGTCGAGGCGCGCGATCAGCAGTGCCTGGTCGGCAGCGGCGAACACGAACAGGTCGACCCGGTTCGTGTCGTTGCAGCCCTGGACGTCGAAGAAGCCGTCTTCGAGCGTCGCCGGGTCCGACAGCGGCATCACGCGCACGAAACGCTCGCCGGCGTAGCGCCGCTCGAGCGCCGCGTGCAGGGCAGCGCCATCGACGCCGGCCGGAAGCTGCGTGTAATGCAAGGGCACACTTACGGCCAGACCCTTGTAGAACGCGCCCACGACCGGCAGGAACAACGGCCGTGCGTGGAGCCCGGTGTGCGCGACCATCTCCGGGATGTGCTTGTGCGCGAGCGACAATGCGTACGGGCGCGGCGCCTGCAGGCGCGCGTCGCCGCCGGCGGCGTACTGTTCGATCATCTTCTTGCCGCCACCCGAGAAGCCCGTGATCGAGGTCGCGGACACCGGCAGCGACGCCGGCACCAGTCCGGCGTCGACCAGCGGGCGCAGCAGCAGGATGAAGGCGCTGGCGTGGCAGCCGGGGTTCGCGATGCGCTTGCCCGTGCGCAGCCGCTCGCGCTGCCCCGGGGCGAGCTCGGGCAGCCCGAACACCCAGTCGGTGGCGGTGCGGTGCGCCGTGCTGGCGTCGATCAGGCAGGTGCGCGGGTTCGTCACCAGCGCGGCGGCCTCGCGCGCGGCGGCGTCGGGCAGGCACAGGAACGCGACATCGGCGGCGTTGAGCAGCTTCGCGCGTTCGGCCGCGTCCTTGCGCCGGTCGGGGTCGATCTTCAGCACCTCGACGTCGCGGCGCGCGGCGAGCAGTTCGTGGATGCGTAGCCCGGTCGTGCCTTCCTGGCCATCGACGAACACGACATGGGTCATGGTTTCCTCCTCGGCGGCTTGGGCGCTGACGACGCCGTCAGCATAAGCGAAGCCTGTATCCGCCGTGTGTCGGCGCCGGCCGTGCGTGCATCCCCGACAATCGCCCGCATGGCGACGAAGAAACCGAAGGGCCTCGGCCTCGGCCTCGAAGCGCTGCTCGGCCCGAGCGTCGACGCCGCGCCGGGCGCGGGCGACGGGCGGCCGACGACGCTCAAGCTCGGGCAGCTGCAGCCCGGCAAGTACCAGCCGCGCACGCGCATGGACGAGGGCGCGCTGTACGAGCTCGCCGAGAGCATCCGCAGCCAGGGCGTGATGCAGCCGATCCTCGTGCGCCCGGCGTCGCCGAAGGGCTACGAGATCATCGCCGGCGAGCGGCGCTTCCGCGCCGCGCAGCTCGCCGGCCTCGACGAGGTGCCGGTGCTCGTGCGCGACGTGCCCGACGAGGCGGCCGCGGTGATGGCGCTGATCGAGAACATGCAGCGCGAGGATCTGAACCCGCTCGAGGAGGCGCAGGGCCTGCAGCGCCTCGTGGGCGAGTTCGGCCTGACGCACGAGCAGGCGGCGCAGGCGGTCGGCCGCTCGCGCAGCGCGGCGACGAACCTGCTGCGCCTGCTGAACCTGAGCGCGCCGGTGCAGCAGATGCTGCTCGCCGGCGACCTCGAGATGGGCCACGCGCGCGCGCTGCTCGCGCTCGACGCCGCGCAGCAGATCATGGCGGCGAACCAGGTGGCGGCCAAGAAGCTGTCGGTTCGCGAGGCGGAGAAGCTGGTGGCCCGGCTGCAGTCGGGGGCCGCGCATCGCACGCCGCGCGCGAAGGCCGACAAGCCGCGCGACGTCGAGCGCCTCGAGGAGCGCCTGGCCGACGCGCTGACGGCGCCGGTCGAGATCCGGCTGCAGCGCAGGACGGCTCGCGGCCAGGCGGGCGAAGTCGTGATCCGGTTCGGCTCGCTCGACGAGCTCGACGGCCTGCTCGAGCGGTTCGGCGCGCGCGAGCCCTGACGCCACGGTCCCGGGGCCGGCGGTGAACCCGCGCCACGTCACGCTGCGCCAGTTCCGCTACTTCATCGCGGTGGCCGAGAGCGGCTCGGTGGCGGCGGCGTCGCGCATGCTCGCGATCGCGCAGAGCGCGGTGACGAAGTCGATGCAGGAGCTCGAGGACGCCCTCGGCGCGCGCCTGTTCGAGCGCACGTCGAAGGGCATCGTGCTGACGCCGCAGGGCCACCGCTTTCTCGCCAGCGCCAGGCGCGTGATCAGCGCCGTGGCCGACGCCGCGCGGCTGCAGCCCGACGACGCGGCCGAGCGGCTGACCGGCGTGCTCGCGATCGGCGTCACGTCGCTCGTGGCCGGCTACTACCTCAGCGAGCTCCTGCGGCGCTTCCGCCGCAACTGCCCCGGCGTCGAGGTCTTCGTCACCGAGGAGACGCCGCGCTTCCTCGAGCACCTGCTGATCAACGGCGAGCTCGACTGCGCGATCATGGTCAGCAACGCGCTCGGCGAGCCGCAGGCGCTCGCCGCCGAGACGCTCACGCGCAGCCCCAATCGCGTCTGGCTGGCGTCGAACCACCCGCTGGCCGAGCGCGACGAGCTCACGCTCGCCGAGTGCGCCGCGCACGACCAGATCGTGCTCGAGGCCGACCGCATCGACGACCTGATGCGCGGCGTGTGGGCGCGCCACCAGCTCAAGCCGCGCAGCATCCTGCGCACGTCGTCGCTCGAGGCCGTGCGCTCGCTCGTCGGCGCCGGCCTCGGCCTCGCGGTGCTGCCCGACTTCCTCTACCGGCCGTGGACGCTCGACGCCGACCACGTGGACGCGCGCCGGCTGCGCGACGAGGTGCCCACCGTCGACGTCGGCCTCGTCTGGCGCCGCGGCTCGGGGCTGAAGCCGGTGGCGGCCGAGTTCATCGACGTCGCGCGCGAGCAGTCGGCGGCGCGCGGGCGGCGCAGCGCCGGCTGATCGCCCGGCGTCAGTCGCGCGGCGCGGCGCCGACGGCGGCGTCGGCGTCGTCGAGCCAGCGCTGCAGCGCGTCGGGGAAGGCGTCGGCGTCGCGCAGACGCCAGCGTCGGCGCGCCATGCGGTTCAGCGCGCGCAGCTGCCACGCGACCTCGTCGGCAAGCATCGCGAGCTCGAGTGCCAGGCTGCCGGCCTCGGCCTCGTCGGCCTTCGCCGTCTGCAGCATGTCGAGCTGGGGCAGTGCGGCACCGACGTCGGCGAGCGTGCGCAGAAGCTGCGCGCACGCGTCGCCGACGGCGCGCGCCGCTCGTCGCCGCGGCTCGCCGAGCGCGGTGTCGTCGGCGAGCGCCGCCGGCCAGCCCGCGAGCACCGACTGCAGCGCGCGCAGGCGCTCGACCGAGGCCTCGTGCGGCGCCACGTCGGCCCCCGGCGCGCGCTGCAGGTCGAGCACGCCGTGCAGGCGCGCGGCGAGTGCGGGCTCGAAGCGCGGGCGGTTCATGCGCAGCTGAAGCGACAGCCGCAGGTCGGGGCTGACTGGCGCGTCGAGGTGGGCCGCGACGAGTTCGGCCAGCGCGAGGACGCGCCCCCAGGGGCTGATCGTCGCCGCGTCGAGGCCGCGCGGGTAGCCCGAGCCGTCGAGCGCCTCGTGGTGCTCGAGCACGGCGCGCACGACCTCCTGCGGGTAGTGGCGGTGGCGCTCGACGTGGATCGCCGAGACGAGCGGGTGCGCGTAGAGCTGCCGCCGCTGCTCGCGCGTCAGCGGCAGGTCCGGCTGCAGCAGCACCGGATCGACGTGCAGCATCCCGAGGTCGTGCAGCATGCCGGCGGCCGCGAGCAGCGTCAGCTCGTGCCGCGGCACGAGCGGCGCGTCACCGAGCCACACGGCGGCGAGCGCGCAGGCCACCGCGTGTTCGAACTGCGCGGGGTACAGCTCGCGCATCAGCGTCAGCTGGAACACGATCGGCGCCGGCAGCGGCACCGACTCGACCGCGGCGAGCATGCGCTCGCGTGCGCCCGCCGTGGCGGCCATGCGCGCGAACAGCGCGTCGCGCTCGAGCAGCGCGGCGGCGGCCGCGCGCAGCGTCGGCGCGTCGACGCTCGGCGCGGTGCCCACCGACTGCTCGATCGGTGTCGCGAGCTGGTGCTGCAGCAGCCGCTCGTAGACGCGCTCGTCGATCTGGACCCCGGCGTCGATGATCTTGACGCCCTGGGTGTTGAAGATCGCGCGCGACACCGTGACCGGCCGCCGGCGGCCGAGCTCGGCGACCGCGCGCGTGAGGTGTCTCGGATCGACGTTCGCCGCCTCCATCGCGACACTTGTAACACGCGTGCCGCGGCGCCGTCGCCGCCGCGGCACGCCGAGCGTCAGGTTTGCACGCCGGCCGTCGCCTCGGCGGCACGCGCGCCGCGCTGCAGCTGCAGCGGCAGCGCCGGGGCGCCGCCTCGCTTGTCCTGCCCGGCATACACCGTCACGTGCGGGAACGGGATCTCGATGCCGGTGCGGTCGAACGCGTGCTTCAGCCGGCGCAGGTACTCGCGGCGCACGGTCCACTGGTCGCCCGGGTTGCAGCGGATGCGGCAGCGGATGACGACCGACGAGTCGGCCCACTGGTCGACGCCGGCGATCTCGAGGTCGTCGAGGATGCGCGGCGCGAAGGCGTCGTCGGCGCGCAGCTCGCGCGCGACCTCGCGCATCACCGCCATCACCTCGTCGGTGTTCTCGCGGTAGGCGACGCCGACGTCCATCACGGCGTTGGCGAAGCCGCGCGTGAGGTTGATGATCGACGTGATCTGGCCGTTGGGCACGTAGTGGACGCGCCCTTCGTAGTCGCGCAGCTGCACGAAGCGCAGCGTGGCCTGCTCGACGACGCCGGCGTGCGCGCCACCGAGGTTGACGATGTCGCCGACGCGGATCTGGTTCTCGAGCAGGATCGTGAGCCCGGTGAAGTAGTCGCGCACGAGGCTCTGCGCGCCGAAGCCCACCGCGAGGCCGACGACGCCGGCGGCGCCAAGGATCGGCGCGAGCGAAACGCCGAGCTCGCCGAGCACGATCATCGTCGCGAGCACCCACACGATCGTCTTGACGATGTAGCGGAACATGCGCGCGAGCGTCTCGGCGCGCTTGACCGCTTCGGGGTCGTCGAGCCGGTTCGCGATGCGCTCGCGGAAGGCGCGGATCGCGCGCTGCACGACGGTCGAGATCACCCACGCGGCGATCAGGATCATCGTCACCCGCAGCGAGATCATCGCCGCGTTGCCCATGCCCACCCACAGCCGGGCCACGTGTTCCATCGTCGTTTCGTTCATCCAAGGTCCTCCTTCAGGATCTGCAGGAATTCTCGGTGCCAGCGGTGCACGTCGTGGTCGCGAATCCGGGCGTGCAGGCGGGCGTGGCGCGCCCGCCGCTCGTCGAGCGGCATGCGCAGCGCGTGCTGGATCGCGTCGGCGGTGCCCTGCGTGTCGTACGGGTTGACGAGCAGCGCGTCGTCGCCGAGCTGCTCGGCGGCGCCGGCGAAGCGCGACAGCACGAGCACGCCCGGGTCGGCGGGGTCCTGCGCGGCGACGTACTCCTTGGCCACCAGGTTCATGCCGTCGCGCAGCGGCGTCACGAGGCCGACGCGCGCGGCGCGGTACAGCCCGGGCAGGCGCTTGCGCGCCACCGTGCGGTGGATGTAGCGCACCGGCATCCAGTCGAGCTCGCCGTACTCGCCGTTGATCGCGCCGCACAGGCCCTCGAGCTCGCGCCGGATGTCGGCGTAGGCGTCGACGTCCTCGCGCGACGGCGACGCGACCTGGATCAGCGTCGCGCTCATGTGGTTCTCGGGATAGCGCTCGAGCAGGCGGCGGAAGGCGCGCACGCGCTGCGGCAGCCCCTTCGAGTAGTCGAGGCGGTCGACGCCGACGAGCAGCTTGCGCTTGGCGTACTGCTCGCGCATCGTCGCGAGCGTGTCCTGCGCGTCGCGGCCCTGCATCAGCGCGTCGAACTCGTCGACGTCGATGCCGATCGGGAACGCGCGCGCGCGCACGCTGCGGCCGAAGGCGTGGAACACGTCGTCGCTGCGCTGCTTCGCGCGTCCTTCGTTGCGCACGTAGCGCGCGAAGTGCTGCAGGTCGGCATCGGACTGGAAGCCGACGAGGTCGTAGGCGAACAGCGAGCGCATCAGCCACTCGTGCTGCGGGATCGCCGCCAGGATCAGCGGCGGCGGCAGCGGGATGTGGAGGAAGAAGCCGATGCGATGCGTGCTGCCGATCGCGCGCAGCTCGGCGGCGAGCGGGATCAGGTGGTAGTCGTGCACCCAGATCACGTCGTCGGGGCGCAGCATCGGCATCAGCTTGTGCGCGAACAGGCGGTTCACGCGCCGGTAGCCGTCGATGTCGCCGGCGTCGAACTCGGCGAGGTCGAGCCGGTAGTGGAACACCGGCCACAGCACGCCGTTGCTGTAGCCGAGGTAGTAGGCGTCGTGGTCGTCGCGGCTCAGGGCGACGGTGGCGAGCGTGACCTCGCCGGCGCGCTGCAGGTGCACCTTCGCCTCGCCGGGCGTGCCGCCGGCGTCGCGCTCGACGACCTGGCCGCTGGTGCCGAACCACAGCCCGCCGGAGGCGTTCAGCGCGTCGGCGAGTGCGACGGCGAGCCCGCCGGCCGCCGTCTTGCGCGGGTCGGCGACGCGGTTCGAAACGGCGACGAGTCTTGGCATGGTGGTCTCCTTGAGTGGTCGGCGGCGTGCCCGCACGGACGCGCGCGAGCAGCGCGTGGCACCCCATGCCTGGGGCGGACACGGCGGCGCGGCGAACGGCCGCTCAGCGCGCGAGCGCGCTGCGGCGCGAGAGCGTGTGGGCCGCCTGCGCCATCCAGCGGTGCAGTGCCGACGGGTCGGGCAGGCGGTGCGCGGCGAGGGTTTCGCCGTCGCCGACCTTCACGGCGACACCGCCGCAGGCCTGCACGGCCTCGAACGCGGCCTCGTCGGTGACGTCGTCGCCGAAGAACCAGGGCCGGCGCAGGCGGAACGGCCGCTCGTCGAGGAACGCGCGCACCGCGTGCCCCTTGCCGGCGCGGCGCGGCTTGAGCTCGACGATCATCTTGCCGCGCATCAGCGTCATGCCCTCGACGCGCTGCATCGCTTCGCTCATCACCGTGAGGCACGCGTCTTCGAGCGCCGGCGCCTGGCGGTAGTGCAGCGCCAGCGAGCCCGGCTTCGTCTCCAGGAGCAACCCCGGGCGTTCCCGCACGAAGGCGTCGAGCAGCGCCTGCGCCGGGCGCAGATCGCCGACCGCGATGCGGCGCAGGTAGCCGTCGTGGCCGCGGCGCTCGGCGCCGTGCACGCCGGCCACCGGCAGCCTCAGCGGCTCGAGGCGGCGGTCGATGTCGGCCACCGTGCGCCCGGAGACGACCGCCACCGCGCCGCACAGCGCAGCCGACAGCATGGACAGCAGGCCGCGAAGCCTGTCGTCGACCACCACGGCGTCGGGCGTGGGGGCGATCTCGGTCAGCGTGCCGTCGAAATCGAAGAAGAGGGCACAGCCCGCGTCGGGCTGGGGCGGCTCCAGCATTGCGCCGACCTTAACGGCATCGGCGGGAACCGTCCAAGGCGGCGCGCGAAGTCGCACCCCTCAGGTGCGGCTTTCGACATCGTGCAACGGACGCATCGACGGCGGGTCGGCTTGATGCTCGACGCGAACCGGCGAGGTGTCGTCGCGGCGCCCGAGCCGGGCCGCGGTCGCGTGGGCGACTCGGGCGCCGGCCACGGGCAAAGCGTGGCCGCGATGGCGGCACATGTCCGCCACGGGTGCCCGCGAGCCATCGTGCCCGAGCCCGGCTGCGAGTCGCGCATCACCATCGGTAGTACGCGATCAGTTTGCAGAGGTTGACGACCACGGCCCGGCCCAGCCGCTGACCGCCCTGCTCGTAGAGCCAGGCTGCCATCGTGAGGTTGCTGCCGAACCACGTGACCCAGGTCCACAGCGAGTGCTGGCTGGCGTCGCCGCTCTGGTGGATCGCCCACATCGTCGGCAAGTAGGCCAGGATCCGCACCGAGCTGAACAGCGCGAAGCTCCACGTGAGCGCGGCGAGGTAGACCTGCCGGCGCCCGCCTTGACGCATCGTCAGCGCGGTCATCGCGCGGCCCCGCCGCGGCGGCGATCGCACCCCGTCGCACGCACACCCGCGTCCAGGTCGGCCAGGCGCCAGTCGTCGACGGCGCGCGAGACGTCGAAGATCGGCGCATCGGT
>JALOSD010000061.1 GCA_025458585.1 Burkholderiaceae bacterium
AAGAAGTACATGAAGGAGCTCGGCCAGCCCGTGCCCGACGGCGCCTACAAGAAGTTCAAGGTGATGGGCAAGGAGTTCGACCCGGCCAAGCCCGAGGCGTACCTGAAGTCGTTCCCGATCCACCGCATGGCCTGACCGGGACCGGCGATGACGACGACCCGCTCGCAATCGCTGAAGGCGGCGCTGCTGTCGCTGCTGATCCTGCTGACGCTGATCGGCATCTGGCATCTCGCGACGAAGCCGAGCACCGTCGCCGGTGCGCCCGTCACGCTGACGGCCGAGGAGATCGAGTACGCCAAGCTGATGGGCAAGGACGTGTCGGCGCTCGCCGCCGGCACGCAGGTCAAGAGCAGCGGGTTTCCGACGCCGGCGCAGCTCGGCGCGACGATCGTCGACCAGCTGTCGCGTCCGTTCTACGACAACGGCCCGAACGACAAGGGCATCGGCGTGCAGCTCGCGCACTCGCTTGGTCGCGTGGCGGCCGGCTTCGCGATCGCGGCACTGGTGGCGATACCGCTGGGCTTCGTGATCGGCATGAGCCCGCTGCTGTACCGCGCGCTCGACCCGTTCATCCAGGTGCTCAAGCCCATCTCGCCGCTGGCGTGGATGCCGCTGGCGCTGTACACGATCAAGGACTCGTCGATCTCGGGCGTGTTCGTGATCTTCATCTGCTCGGTGTGGCCGATGCTGATCAACACCGCGTTCGGCGTCGCCGGCGTGCGCCGCGAGTGGCTCAACGTCGCCAAGACGCTCGAGGTGCGGCCGCTGCGCAAGGCGTTCGAGGTGATCCTGCCCGCCGCCGCGCCGACGATCCTCACCGGCATGCGCATCAGCATGGGCATCGCGTGGCTGGTCATCGTCGCCGCCGAGATGCTCGTCGGCGGCACCGGCATCGGCTACTTCGTGTGGAACGAGTGGAACAACCTCGCGCTGACGAACGTGATCTTCGCGATCCTGCTGATCGGCGTCGTCGGCATGGGCCTCGACGCCATGTTCGCGCGCATGCAGAAGGCGGTGACCTATGTGGAGTGACTCGCCCGAAGCGCCTTCGGCGCCTCCCCCCGAGGAGGCGCTGCCAGCGGCCCGGCAAAGCCGGTTCCGCGGCGGCTGCTCGACGACCTCCTGCCATGCGGAGGGATGACATGAGCACGACCAAGTTTCTCCAGGTGCAAGGGCTGGCCAAGACCTACCCCGGCGCCGCCGAGCCGGTGTTCGACGGCGTCAATTTCGGCATCGCGAAGGGCGAGTTCGTCTGCATCATCGGCCACTCGGGATGCGGCAAGACGACGATCCTCAACGTGCTCGCCGGCCTCGAGACGGCGAGTGCCGGCGCCGTGATCATGGACAACCGCGAAGTCGCGGGGCCGAGCCTCGACCGCGGCGTCGTCTTCCAGGGCCACGCGCTGATGCCGTGGCTGACGGTGCGCCGGAACATCGCGTTCGCGGTGCGCAGCAAGTGGCCCGGGTGGAGCGCCGCGCAGGTCGACGCGCAAGTCGAGAAGTACGTCGCGATGGTGGGGCTCGCGAATGCGATCGACAAGAAACCGGCGCAGCTGTCGGGCGGCATGAAGCAGCGCGTGGGCATCGCGCGCGCGTTCGCGATCCAGCCCAAGATGCTGCTGCTCGACGAGCCGTTCGGCGCGCTCGACGCGCTCACGCGCGGCACGATCCAGGACGAGCTGCTGAAGATCTGCGCCGAGACGCACCAGACGGTGTTCATGATCACGCACGACGTCGACGAGGCGATCCTGCTCGCCGACACGATCCTGCTGATGAGCAACGGCCCGCAGGCGCGCGTGGCCGAGATCGTGCGCAACCCGCTGCCGCGCTCGCGCGAGCGTGCGACGCTGCACCACGAGCCGCTGTTCTACGCGGTGCGCAACCACCTCGTCGACTTCCTCGTCAGCCGTTCGAAGACGCTGGCGCACGGCAAGGGGCCCGAGTTCCCGCCCGAGGTGCGTCCGGGCGTTGACCCCGAGCCCGAGCCCGACACCCCGCTGCCGCGCACGGTCGCCCGACCGGCGCTGCAGCGCGTCGCCTGACCCGCCCCAACCCCGATTCACGAGGACCCAAGGAGAGAACCCATGAGCCGCATCGAAGTCACCGAGAAGATCGTCACCACCAAGGTGGCCAAGGGCCTGAAGTGGGCCGACGTCGCCGCCAAGGTCGGCCTGAGCAAGGAGTGGGTGACCGCTGCGTGCCTGGGCCAGATGACGCTCAACGCCGAGCAGGCCGACGTCGTCGCCGAGATCTTCGGCCTCACCCCCGACGAGAAGAAGTGGCTGATGGTCGTGCCGTACAAGGGTTCGCTGCCGACCAGCGTCCCCACCGACCCGCTGATCTACCGCTTCTACGAGCTCGTCAACGTCTACGGCACGACGTTCAAGGAGCTGATCCACGAGGAGTTCGGCGACGGCATCATGAGCGCGATCGACTTCAAGATGGACCTCAAGCGCGAGCCGAATCCGGCCGGCGACCGCGTGTCGATCACGATGTCGGGCAAGTTCCTGCCCTACAAGACCTACTGACCGGGACGCGCTGCGCGCGCACGGTCAGCGTCGCCGGGTTCGACCGGGCACCGCTTGCGCGGCGCCGCTCAACCCGGCGGGCTCGGCGGCTGCGCCGCCTTCGTCCTTCCAAAGAAACGTCGATGGGTGAGGTTCGACCGCCGGTGCCGCCGTTCACGGTCGAATCGGCCACGCAGAAGGTGCGCATGGCCGAAGATGCGTGGAACACGCGCGACCCCGACGTCGTCGTGCGCGTCTACACACCCGACACGCAGTGGCGCAACCGCGCCGAGTTCCCGCGCGGGCGCGACGAGGTGCGCGCCTTCCTGCAGCGCAAGTGGGCGCGCGAGCTCGACTACCGCCTGATCAAGGAGTTGTGGGCCTGCGCCGGCCCGCGCATCGCGGTGCGCTTCGCCTACGAGTGGCACGACGACTCGGGCCAGTGGTTCCGCAGCTACGGCAACGAGAACTGGGAGTTCACCGAGCACGGGCTGATGGCGCGGCGCTTCGCGAGCATCAACGACCTGCCGATTCGCGAGGACGAGCGCCTGTTGCGCTGGCCGCTTGGCCGCCGGCCCGACGACCACCCCGGGTTGAGCGACCTCGGCCTGTAGCAAGCCCGACGCGGCGCGTCGGCCCGGCGGGCACGGGCCTTGCTGACTGTCGCCCAGTCTGTCTCCACCTCACGACTTCCTTCCACTTCACGAACCGAGGATGACCATGACCCCTGTGATCGGACGCCGCCGTGCCCTGCAGGCCGGCCTCGCGGGCGCGCTCGCCGCGCCGGCCATCGCGCACGCGCAGCAGACCTTCAACTGGAAGATGACGAGCGCCTACGGCAAGGGCTCGCCGTTCTACATGGAAGGCCCCGGCAGCGCGACCGACCTCGCGCGCCGCATCGAGGCGATGTCCAACGGCCGCATCAAGATCCAGGTCTTCGGCGCTGGCGAGTTGATCCCCGCGCTCGAAGGCTTCGACGCGGTGCGCGCCGGCACGGTCGAGATGAACCACGCCAACGCCTACTTCTGGACCGGCAAGACGGCCGCGGCGCAGTACTTCACCGCGGTGCCGTTCGGGCTGAACTTCCAGGGCATCAACGGCTGGCTCTACGACGGCGGCGGCCAGGCGCTGTACGACGAGGTCTACGCGCCGTTCGGCCTCAAGGGTCTGGCCTGCGGCAACACCGGCGTGCAGATGACCGGGTGGTTCAAGAAGGAGGTGCGCGGCATCGACGACTTCAAGGGGCTGAAGATGCGCATCCCCGGTCTCGCGGGGCGCGTCTACGCGGCGCTCGGCGTCGACGTGCGGCTGCTGCCGGCGGGCGAGATCTTCCCCGCGCTCGAGCGCGGCGTGATCGACGCCGCCGAGTTCGTCGGCCCGTTCCTCGACCGGCGCCTCGGGTTGCAGAAGGCGGCCAAGTTCTACTACACGACGGGCTGGCACGAGAGCGCGACGGTGTCGGAGTTGCTGATCAACAAGGCGGCGTGGGACCGCCTGCCCGCCGACCTGAAGGCCATCGTCGAGAACGCCGCCGCGGCGTGCAACGTGATCAGCGAGGCCTGGTGCCAGCGCAACAACGCCGACGCGATGGACGACCTGGTCAAGAACCAGGGCGTGATCGCGCGCCCGCTGCCCGACCCCGTGCTCAAGCGGATGCGCGAGATCACCAACGACGTGCTCAACGAGGCGGCTGCGAAGGACCCCCTCACCAAGAAGGTGCACGACTCGTACATGGCCTACATGGCGAAGTACGCCGCCTGGGCGTCGTACAGCGAAGGGCCGTACCACGCCAAGGTGCTGACGGCTTGATCCGACGATGAACAACCAGCCTCCTGCCGGCGCGACGCCGGCGGGCGGCGCGCCGCTGCGCGGGCCGGACAACGGCTTCGTCGCCGTCGTCGAGCGCGCCGTCGATCTCGTCGGCCGAGCCGCCGCGTGGCTCACGCTGGCCGTCGTGCTGCTGATGGCCACCAACGTGCTGCTGCGCTACGCGTTCAGCATCGGCTCGGTGTGGGCGCAGGAGCTCGAGTGGCACCTGCTCGCGCCGCTCGTGCTGTTCGGCATGACGTACGCGCTGCTCAAGGGCGACCACGTGCGCGTCGACGTCTACTACGCGCGCATGTCGCCGCGCGGCCGTGCAGCCGTCGACCTGCTGTCGGCGCTGCTCGCGGTGGCGCTGGCGGTGCTCGTGATCCGCTACTCGATCCCGTACGTGCAGCAGAGTTACGCCATCGACGAGATCTCGCCCGACCCCGGCGGCCTCACGCACCGCTGGCTGCTCAAGGCGCTGATCCCGCTCGGCTTCGCGCTGTTCGGGCTGCAGGCGGCCGCGCAGGGCGTCTCGGCGGCGTTGCGGCTGGCGCGCAGGGACGCCCGATGAGGCCGCCGACCGTGACGGCGTCGCCGCGGGCCGAGCGCCCGGCCGCCTTCAAGGCGGCCCGCGTCCCCTCGGGGGACCGGCTGACGCCCGCGTCGGCCGAGGGGCGGTCATGAGCCTTCAAGAATGGCTGGCCCTCGGCCTGCTCGGCGGCTTCTTCGCGCTGCTGATGCTCGGCGTGCCGGTGGGCATCACGCTGGCCGCGAGCGGCTTCGTGTTCGGCTTCCTCGGCTTCGGCGAGACGCTGTTCGGGCTGCTGCCGGCGCGCATCTACGGTGTCGCAGCGAACTACCAGTGGCTCGCGATCCCGCTGTTCGTGTTCATGGGCGTGATGCTCGAGAAGTCGCGCCTCGCCGAGGACCTGCTCGACGTCATCGGTCACATCGCCGGCGGGCTGCGCGGCGGCATGGCGCTGGGCATCATCGGCGTGGGCGTGCTGATGGGCGCGACGACGGGCATCGTCGGTGCCACCGTGATCACGCTCGGGCTGCTCACGCTGCCGTCGCTGCTGCGCCGCGGCTACGACCCCGGGGTTGCCTGCGGCGCGATCTGCGCGTCGGGCACGCTCGGGCAGATCATCCCGCCGAGCCTGGTGCTGATCCTGCTGTCGGACATCATGCAGCAGTCGGTGGGCACGCTGTTCGCGGCCGCCGTGTTCCCGGGGCTGATGCTCGCGGGGCTGTACTGCGCGTGGATCGTGGCCTACGGGATGATCCGGCCCGGCGCGATGCCGCCGGTGCCGCAGGCCGAGCGCGATGCGCTGCCGATCGGCCAGCTGTGGCTGCGCGCGCTGAAGGTCGCACTGCCGCCGTTGGCGCTCGTGTTCGCGGTGCTCGGCTCGATCATCGGCGGTGTCGCGGCGCCGACGGAGGCAGCGTCGATGGGCGCGCTCGGGGCGATCCTGGTGGTGGCCGGCGCGCGGCGACTCAACCTGCAGGTGCTGCGCGAGGTGATGCAGGGCACGCTGCGCATCTCGGCCATGGTGCTGTTCATCCTGATCTGCGCGCAGGTCTTCGGCCTCGCGTTCCGCGGCCTGCAGGGCGAGCAGCTGATCGAGGACCTGTTCGAGTTCCTGCCCGGCGGCATCAACGCCGACGTCGTTTTCATGCTCGCACTGATCTTCGTGCTCGGCTTCTTCCTCGAGTGGATCGAGATCAGCTACATCGCGGTGCCGCTGTTCCTGCCGATCTTCGCTGCCGCGGGCGTCGACCCGGTGTGGCTCGCGATGATGATCACGGTGATGCTGCAGACCAGCTTCCTGACGCCGCCGTTCGGCTGGGCGCTGTTCTTCCTGAAAGGCGTCGCACCGCCGCAGGTCACGACGCGGCACCTTTATCTCGGCGTGCTGCCGTTCATCGCGCTGCAGCTGATCGGCGTCGCGCTCGTCTTCGCTTTCCCCGGCATTGCGACGTGGCTGCCGAACGCGATCGGCTGGTAGCGGCCGCCAGCGTGCCCGGCCGGTGGCGCCGGCGGGCGGGTTGGCCCGATCAGGCCGCGCGCGGCAGCACGGCCGGCGGCGCGCTCGCGACCAGCGTCGCGATCACCGTGCCGTCGACGTCGACGCGCTGCATGCGCAGCTCGCGCGGCGTGTCGGCGACGATGCGCCAGTCGCCCTCGCCGGCGATCGAGCCTTGGAGCGTGATCGGCAGCGACGTCGTCTTGACGCGCAACGGTACCGCCTTCGGCACGTAGGCCGCCGCGGCGTCATCGCCGCAGATCGCGCCGGCGATCGCCTGCGCCTGGCGCGCGATCGGCTCGATGAAGCGGCTGGCCTGCCCACCGACCGCGACGCAGTCGCCGAGCGCGTGGATGTCGGGGTGCGCCGTGCGCAGCGTCGCCGGCTCGACGACGATGCCACCGCAACCGCGGTCGAACGCGAGGCCCGCGCTGCGGGCGAGCCGGTCTGGCGCCGCGAGGCCGGTCGCGGCGATGACCTGGTCGGCGTCCCAGGTGCGCCCGTCGGCCAGCGCGACGCGACGTGTGCCGTCGGCCCGTGTCTCGACGCCCGCGACCTGCGCGCCGCCGACGAACGCGATCGGCAGCGCGGCCCACGCGGCGAGCAGCCGCTGCGACGCGGGTGCGGGCAGCAGCGCCGCGAGCGGGCGCGGCTGCACGTCGAGCAGCGTCACGGCGTGGCCGCCGAGCGCGAGGTCGTTCGCCAGCTCGCTGCCGACGAGGCCCGCGCCGACGATCACGACGCGTTGCGGCCGCGTGGCCAGCACGTCGCGCAGGCGCCGGTAGGCCGCGAGGTCGTTGACGCGCCAGACCTGCTGCGGCGGCAGCGCGGCGGGCAGGCGCGGCGCCGCGCCGTGCGCGAGCACGAGCTTGCGCCAGCGCAGCGTGCCGCGCGTCGTGCGCAGCGTGCGCGCGACGGTGTCGATGCGCACCGCGATCGCCTCGGGCACGAGTTGCAAGCGCAGCCGCTTCGCGGCCTCGGCCGCGCTCTCGCGCACGATCCTGTGCGGGTCGAGCCCGCGCGCGATCGCGACCGACAGCGTCGGCTTGTCGTAGACGTCGGCGCTGCACGCGGCCACCAGCGTGATCGGCAGCGCGGCGTCGCGCTCGCGCAAGGCCTGCGCGACCTGCCAGCCGGCGCGGCCGCCGCCGACGATGACGACGCCTGGCTCGTGGCGCCCGCGCCCGGTCACCGCCACCGGCGCCGCGGCGCGCTGGACGGTGGATGCGACGTAGGGCTCGAACTCGGCCTTCGTCACGCCGCACAGGGGGCAGGCCCAGTCGTCGGGGATGTCGTCGTAGCGCGTGCCCGGCGGCAGGCCGCCGTCGGGGTCGCCCTTCGCTTCGTCGTAGACGTAGCCGCACGCGCGGCAGATGAACTGGCGGAACGCCGCGTCGTTCGCGGCCGGCTGTGCGCCAGCGCTCATGCCGGCATCGCCGGCGTCGACAGCCGCGCGATCTCCTTGCGCAGGTGCTTGATCGCCGGCGTCACGATGGCGACGAAGTGGCTCTCGCGCACGCGGCGCTGCACCGGCGAGCTCATCAGGTAGCCGCGCGCGCCGGCGTGCAGCAGCGCCGACTGCGCCGCGCGCAGCGCCAGCTCAGCGCCGTGCGCGCGCGCGTCGAGCACGTCGACGAAGAACTCGGGGTCGGTCTCGAAGGGGTTGCTCGCCAGCGCCATCACGCGCGCCGTGAGCGCGTCGAGCTCGGCCTGCAGCGCGTCGGGGCGGTCGTCGAGAAAGCGGTTGACGTGGCCGAGCTGGGGTTCGACGGCCCACATCGAGTCGATCGCGCCTTGCGTGACGCCCACCGCCATGCCGGCCTGCAGCAGCACGAAGGCGCCGCGGATGCGCGCGATGAACGGGCGCGCGGGGTCGGCGAGCAGCCGCTCGGGGCCGACCCGGTAGTTCGTCAGACGCACGGCCCAGGTGTTGGTGCCTTCCATCGCCGAGAAGCTCGGGCAGTCGCGGCGCTCGACGCCGTCGGCGTCGCAGTGCACGAGGAACATGATCTCGTGCGGCGAGCCATCGCGCATTGCCGGCGTGCCGTCGGCGGCCACCACCGGCGCGACGACGCCGAAGTAGTGGTCATCGCCGAGGTTGCTGACCCACGGCAGCGTGCCGCTGACGCGGTAGCCGTCACCGTCGGGCACCGCCCTGAGCAGGAACTGCTCGATGCCGGCGAACGACTTCATCGGGTTGCTCATCCCGGTGGCGCCCATCGTCAGCGCCCGGCCGTGGCGGCGCAGCACCTCGCCGCCGAGCGCCGGGTTGCCCGACTGCTCCATGTACAGACCGCAGACCATGTGGCACCAGGTCATGAAGCCGGTGGCGCCGCACACGCGCGAGACCTCGGCCATCGCGCGGATGGCCAAGCCG
>JALOSD010000291.1 GCA_025458585.1 Burkholderiaceae bacterium
GTTCCCCGACCGCCTGCTGCCGACGCTGTTCATCCTGATCGCGCCGCCGGCGGTGGCGGCGCTCGCGCTGCTGCAGCTCGGCGCGTCGCCGCTCGTGGCTTGGACGCTGTGGGGCATGGCGCTGTTCATGCTGCTGTGGGTCGGCACGCAGGCCAGGCGCATCGCCGCGCTGCCGTTCGGCCTGCCGCACTGGGCGCTGTCGTTCCCGCTCGCCGCTTTCACGGCACTGACGCTGCGCCTGGGCCCGCCGAGCGGACCGATGGCCGTCTTCGGCCTGCTGCTGCTCGCGCTGACCTCCCTCGTCGTCGTGGCGCTGCTGCTGGCAACGCTGCGCGGCCTGCGCGACGGCTCGCTGCTCGCGCCGGAGCCGGTCGCGCCGATCGTGCCGGCGGCGGCGACGCCATGATCCGCCCTCGCCGCAGCGTCGACGATCGCGCCGCGGCTTGATCTCGCGCAGGAGGCGAGCGCGGGGTCGGGCGCACGATCGCCTGCACGACCCGCCGGGGCCAGCCCAGGGCCCACCGGCGGCGCGAGGAGCGAAGGCGATGAAAGTTCTCGGCGGCGTCGATTCGGCGTTCCTGCACCTGGAAACGCCCGACACGCCGATGCACGTCGCGTCGCTGAGCGTGTTCGATTTGCCTCGCGGCTTCCGCGGCGACTTCCACGCCAAGGTCAAGCGCGAACTCGCGCGCCGCCTGCACCTCGCGCCCGTGCTGCACCGCAAGCTCGCGCCGATGCCGCTGCAGTTCGCGAACCCGGCGTGGGTGCACGACGACGCGGTCGATCTCGACCACCACGTGCAGCGCGTGACGTTGCCGCCGCCGGGCACGCCCGCGCACTTCGACGACTGCGTCGGCCGCCTGCACGGCGAGCTGCTCGACCGCAGCCGGCCACTTTGGCGCCTGCACGTGATCGACGGCCTCGCGAGCGGCCAGGTGGGCCGAGCAGCCGGGGTGGGCCGAGCTCGCCGGCGCGGCGCTGCGCCACGACGCCGGGCAGGTCGTCAAGCTCGTGCGCCACCTGCCCGACGTCGTGCGCACGCTCGCCGGCCTGTTCGCCCCGGCGCCAGCGCCGAGCCGCGGGCGGCTGCGGCAGAACTTCGCCTTCGGCCCGCCGACGCCGCTGAACGTGCCGATCACCGCCGAGCGCGGCTTTGCGGCCCACACGCTGCCGCTCGACGCGCTGAAGGCGCTCGCCGCCGCGCACGACGCCAAGCTCAACGACGTCGTGCTCGCGCTGTGCAGTGGCGCGCTGCGGCGCTACCTGGCGCACCACGGCGGCATCCCGAAGAAGCCGCTGACGGCGGCGATGCCGATCTCGCTGCGCGAGCCGGGCAACACCGAGTACACGACGCAGGCGACGATGCCGCTCGTCAACCTGCACACGCACGTCGCCGACCCGGTGCGCCGCCTGCACGCGATCCGCGACGCCGCCGGCGCGGTGAAGGCGATGGTGCAGCGCGCGAAGGGCGTCGTGCCGATGGACTTCCCGTCGATCGGCGTGCCGTGGGTGCTGCACGGCCTGGCCGAGCTGTACGGGCGCTCGCACGTCACCGCGGTAATGCCGCCGCTGGCCAACGTCGTGATCTCGAACGTCCCCGGCCCACCGCTGCCGCTGTACGCCGCCGGTGCGCGCATGAGCAGCTACTGGCCGCTGTCGATCGTCGAGCACGGCCTGGGCCTAAACATCACCGTGATGAGCTACGCCGGCGCGATGGGCTTCGGCTTCACGACCGCGCGCGCCGCGGTGCCCGATGCGCACCAGCTGGCGCACGCGCTCGCCGAGGCGTTCGACGAGCTGTTCGTCGCGACCTGCAGGCCGCCGGCGGTGAAGCGCCGCGCCGCCGCTACCCGCCCGTCGAGGAGTCGACCATGACCCGTCCGTCGCCTGCGTCGAAGTTCACCCTCGTCGGCGGCGGCATCGCCTCGCTCGCGGCGGCCGTCTACCTGATCCGCGACGGCCACGTGCCGGGCCCGAACGTGCGCATCGTCGAGGAAGAGCGGCTCGGCGGCAGCCTCGACGCCGCCGGCGACGCCGCGCTCGGCTTCTCGATGCGCGGCAGCCGCATGTACGGCCCCGCCTACGTGCTGATGTACGAGCTGCTGTCGCGCATCCCGTCGCTCGACGACCCGTCGAAGTCGGTCACGCAGGACACGCTCGAGTTCTGGGTCCAGGCGCCGTGGCACGACCAGGCGCGGCTCGTCGAGCACGGCCACGTCGTCGACGCCGAGGCCTTCGGGCTGTCCAACAAGGACCGCGCCGACCTGATCGAGCTGATGGTGCGTCCCGAGGACGCGCTGGGCGCCAGGCGCGTCGACGAGTGCTTCGACGCCCACTTCTTCGCGACGAACTTCTGGCTGATGTGGCGCAGCATGTTCGGCTTCGAGCCCTGGCATAGCGCGTCCGAGCTGCGGCGCTACCTGCTGCGCTTCCTGCGCCTGTTCCCCGACCTGGCGTCGCTGAAGATCATCCAGTCGACGCGCTACAACGGCCGCGACTCGATCGTGCGCCCGATCGTGCGCTGGCTCGAGCAGCAGGGCGTGGCGTTCGACCTCGGCACCCAGGTGACCGACCTCGACTTGGCGCCGCTGGCCGACGGCCGCCAGGCCGTGCGGCGCATCCGCGCGCGGCGCGACGGCGCCAGCGCCGACCTCGACGTCGGCGACGGCGACGCCGTGATCGTCACGCTCGGTTCGATGACGGCCGACTCGACGCTCGGCTCGATGACCACGCCGCCGCCGACGCCGCAACCGCGCAGCGGCGCCTGGGCGCTGTGGCAGCGGCTGGCGGCGAAGAGCCCGGCGTTTGGCCGCCCGGCGGCGTTCTGTGGCGACGTCGCACGCACGCAGTGGGTCACGTTCACCGTCACCCACGCCGACGACCGCTTCGTGCGCCGCGTCGAGCGCTTCGCCGGCAGCCCGGCGGGGCAGGGTGGCCTCGTGACGCTGAAGGACTCGAGCTGGGGCCTCACGTTCCACCTCTTCCACCCGCCGGCGTACGCCGGCCAGCCGCCGGGCACGCACGTCTGGTGGGGCTACGGCCTGTTCGCCGACACCGAGGGCGACTTCGTGCCGAAGACGATGCCGCAGTGCAGCGGCGCCGAGATCCTCACCGAGGTGATCTCGCACCTCGGCTGGGGCGACGACCTGCCGGCGCTGCTCGACGGCGCGAACTGCGTCCCGTGCCTGCTGCCGTACACGACGAGCCAGTTCATGCCACGCGCGCCGGGCGACCGCCCGCCGGTGATGCCGCGAACCTGGCGTTCGTCGGCCAGTACGTCGAGATCCCCGACGACGTCGTGTTCACCGTCGAGTACTCGATCCACTCGGCCGCGCTCGCCGTCGAGGCGCTGCTCGGCGCGCGGAGCCGGCTGCCGCCCACGTACCAGGGGCTCGAGCACCCGAATGCGCTGATCGGCGCGATCAGGCGGATCCTGCAATAGCGGCCGGCAAGCCGTCGGGCGACGGTGCCGGGTGACCGGGCCGCGCCGTTCATCGCGCCGGTCGTCGACTCGCGCTGCCGCCTGGCGATGCGTCGCAGCGCGCGGTGCCGACCGCGATGCGAGGCCTAGACTGCGGCGCATGAAGCTCGACCGCCGCCTGCTGCGCGTCTCGTGGGACGCCTGGCTCAGCCACGACAACAGCCCGCGCGTC
>JALOSD010000062.1 GCA_025458585.1 Burkholderiaceae bacterium
TCGACTGGGTTCCCTTGAGGTGAACGACCGCAAGGCGTCGGACGAGCTCCTTGACCGCTCGCTTTGCAGATTCGCCGCCTCCACCGGACTCGCCGCAGCAGTGCGATCGCCTCGCCGAAGAGGCGTAATTCGCATTTGGTGGGCTGACTGTCGACGCCCGTACTGCGGCCAGGGGCAGGGACTGTTGGCAGCCCCGGTAGGCGGCGGCTAGGCGAGCCACGGATTGAGAAGCGGCACTCCGCTGGCCTCAAAGTCGGCCACGTTGCGCGTCACCACCGTCATGCCATGAACGAGCGCAGTCGCGGCGATCATCGCGTCGCGCTCACTCAGCTTGTCTGGCACGTGCAGCCGTGCGCATTGAAGCGCCACGGCCGCATCGACCGCCAGGACACGTCCGGCAAACGCCGGCAGCACGTGACCATCCAACCACGTGCGCATGATCGTTCCCTGCACGGCATCGCGCCGCTCGACCAGGAGGACGCCCATCTCGAGCTCCAGCAGCGTGATAGCCGACAAGTACAGGCTGCCCGCCGGCACCTTGCTCGCCCACGCGGTCACCGAGCGATGGGCCTTACCGGACTTGGCCTTTCGAAGCTCCGAAACGACGTTCGTATCAAGCAAGAACGTCACGCCAGATCCGCCGGCTTCGCGAGCTTGCGAGCGCGCGGCGCGACGAATCTGATCGTCTCTGCGCCTGGCGTCGCCAACAGCTCGATGATGCTGGCGGCTGGCGCCACCAGCGACTGGTAGTGCTCAATGCTCAACAGCACATGGGCCGGTCGGCCACGGTCGGTGATAAACACCGGCCCGGACTTGGCGGCCTTCTTGGCCTTGCTCGTGTCCTGATTGAACTCGCGGCTGGATAAGGTTGTCATCGGCATCGGTCACCTCCAGCAGCCATTGTAGCAACGTCACTACATGCCCAGGTGCAGCGCCCGCATTGAGGTGAGGAAACCGGCGCCGGAAAGGCATGGCGGCTTGGCGAAGCGCCACCTCGGACGGCGAAGGCGCGATCGGCCGACGCCGGGCGAAGGTCAGCAACCTGGCAGTGACCCGACGTACAACGATGATCGACGGTCGGCAGCACCCGACCCTTTGCCGACCCACATCCCTGAAGTCTGGACGCCCGAAAGCTGGCGTTCATCGTAAGTCAGCTTGTCAAAAGTACAACACTAAGTGATATAGTATGCCTATGCGTCGAGTGTTCATGACACGTCAGTTCTCGCGATGGATGCGCAAGACGGAGCTGACCGAGTCGGCACTTTGCCTGGCGGTTAAGGAGATGTCCAACGGACTCATCGACGCGGATATGGGTGGTGGTGTCCTGAAGAAGCGAGTTGCCATGCCAGGACGCGGCAAGAGCGGAAGCGCACGCACCCTGCTGGCAACGAACAGGGCAAGCCGTTGGTTCTTTGTCTTTGGGTTCGAGAAGAACGAACGCGCCAATGTCACCGTAAAGGAGATTGAAGCACTGCAGCAATTGGCGACCGACCTTCTGCGACTGAGCCCCAGCCAGCTCGACGAGCATGTCGGAAGCGATGCATTGAAGGAGATTTGCCATGACAACCAAAGCCAAGGCCGGAAGCAGGATTCTTGATGCGGTCCATGAGACAGCGCACGATCTTCACGCTGCCGGTTTCATCGACATGCGAACGATGCAGAGGTACGACGCGCTTTGCCTGGAGCCGATACCCACGTATTCAAGCGCGAAGATTCGCGCGCTTCGCGCGCGACACAAGTTGAGCCAGGCCGTATTGGCCACGATACTGAACACTAGCCTCTCAACCGTCCGTCAGTGGGAAATCGGCGACAAGCAGCCCAGCGGGCCGTCGCTGAAGCTCTTGAGCCTTTTGGACAGGAAGGGCCTGGAAGTCCTGATCTGACGTGGCCTCAACCGCATGGCCGCCGGTAGCTTTTTTGCTGCTGGACGACGCCATACCTGCCGTTCGGGAGCACCCGCAATTGGCCGGGTGCTGCCGGCCACTGCGCTCGCCGGTGCGACCGCTGTCCAACGCATTGCGGGCATTCAATACCCGGTGGCCGTGGACTCCGTACGGCTCGGGACTGCAGGTCGCCAAGCCTGGCCGTCTCCGACGGTCGCCACGACTGGATCGACGCTCGGAGAGCGTTCCCGTTAATGATGTAGTTCCAAAGATCAACGAGGGGCAAGTTGTCTCATCCACTGCCCTTGCGTTCCCTTGCTCGGCGCAGATCCACAAAGCATGACACACCGGTGCGCCCTATCGCCTGGGAGCGCGGGAATTTACCGTCAGCGCGCCCAACCCGTCGATCGCCCGGAAACCCGCATGGATGCTGGACTTCGCGCTCGAGATTTACCGTCAACTCGAAAATCGACCTGACGGTAAATTTCCGCCGGGAACTCAGCGCGACATTTTTACCGTCAGATTTACCGTCAGATTGAAGGGCGTCCCAGCGATAGATCTCGATAGATCTCGACAGACATTAGCGCGTTGAATCAACGCGTTAGGTCGACTTTTCGCTAGACCTCGATAGACCCCGATCGATCGAAACCTACTCCCACTCGATCGTCGCCGGCGGCTTGCTCGAGACGTCGTAGACGACGCGGTTGATGCCGCGCACCTCGTTGATGATGCGGCTCGAGACCTTCTTCAGCAGCGCGTACGGCAGCTCGGCCCAGTCGGCGGTCATGAAGTCGCTGGTCTGCACCGCGCGCAGTGCGACGACGTGGTCGTAGGTGCGGCCGTCGCCCATCACGCCGACGCTCTTGACCGGCAGGAACACCGCGAAGGCCTGGCTGGTCTTGTCGTACCAGCTCTTGCCGTCCGTGGGGTCGACGGTGGCGCGCAACTCGTCGATGAAGACCGCGTCCGCCCGCCTCAGAAGGTCGGCGTACTCGCGCTTGACCTCGCCGAGGATGCGCACGCCCAGGCCTGGCCCCGGGAACGGGTGCCGGTACACCATCTCGGGCGGCAGCCCGAGCGCGACGCCGAGTTCGCGCACCTCGTCCTTGAACAGGTCGCGCAGCGGCTCGAGCAGCTTCAGCCCGAGCGTGGCCGGCAGGCCGCCGACGTTGTGGTGGCTCTTGATCGTCGTCGCCTTCTTCGTCTTCGCGCCGCCCGACTCGATGACGTCGGGATAGATCGTGCCCTGCGCCAGCCAGCGGGCGTTGGCGAGCTTCTTCGCCTCGCGCTGGAACACCTCGACGAACTCGGCACCGATGATCTTGCGCTTGGCCTCCGGGTCGGCCACGCCGGCGAGACGGCCGAGGAACTGGTCGCTCGCATCAACGTGCACCACCTTCGCGTGCAGCCGGCCGACGAACATGTCCATCACCAGCTGCGCCTCGTTCAGGCGCAGCAGGCCGTGGTTGACGAACACGCAGGTCAGCTGGTCGCCGATCGCACGGTGGATCAGCGCCGCGGCCACGCTCGAGTCCACGCCTCCCGACAGGCCGAGGATCACCTCCTCGTCGCCGACCTGCTCGCGGATCGCGGCCACCGCCTCGGCGATGTGGTCGCGCATGATCCAGTCGGGCCGCGCGCCGCAGATCTGCAGCACGAAGCGCTCGAGCAGCGCACGCCCCTGCACCGTGTGCGTGACCTCGGGGTGGAACTGCACGCCGTAGTAGCCGCGCGCCTCGTCGGCCATGCCGGCGATCGGGCAGCTCGGCGTGCTGGCCATGAGCTTGAAGCCCGGCGGCAGCTCGGTGACCTTGTCACCGTGGCTCATCCACACCTTCAGCACGCCGTGGCCTTCGGCCGTGCTGAAGTCCTCGATGCCGTCTAGTAGCCTCGTGTGCCCGCGCGCGCGCACCTCGGCGTAGCCGAACTCGCGCTGGTCGCTCCACTGCACCGCGCCTCCGAGCTGCGCGGCCATCGTCTGCATGCCGTAGCAGATGCCGAGCACCGGCACGCCCGCATCCCACACCGCCTTCGGCGCGCGCAGCTGGTGGTCGTCGTAGGTGCTGCCGTGACTGCCCGACAGCACGATGCCCTTCGGTGCGAACGAACGTATGAAGTCGTCCGTGACGTCGTTCGGGTGGATCTCGCAGTAGACGTGCGCTTCGCGCACCCGGCGCGCGATCAGCTGCGTGACCTGCGAGCCGAAGTCGAGGATCAGGATCTTGTCGTGGGACATTGTCACGGGGCTGCGGCGGCAGCTGCTGACGCGCCGCGGTGGCGCTGGAAGTGGCGGATCGCCACCACGGCGGCCATGCCCTGCAGCACGGCGCAGAAGAAGAACGGCAGGCCGATCCACACGTCGCCCGGCGGCCGGTGCGACACGGCGCCGAGCAGCGCGGCGGCGATCACCGGCGCGGCCACGCCCATCAGGCTGTTCAGCGACGCGATCGAGCCCATCGTGCGCCCCTGCTCGTGTTCGGCCGCGGCGTTCGACATCAGGCTCTGGATCGCGACCACGGTCGTGAAGCCGAACAGATTGAACGCGACGATCACGATCATCATCCAGCCGTCGGTGGCCAAGCCCCAGGCGGCGTAGCAGATCGTCGACGAGATCAGCCCCATCGCGGCGAGGCGCTGCGGCGAGAAACGCTCGAGCAGGCGCTTCATCAGGCCACCCTGCACCAACGCCGCCATCACGCCCACCGCGAACAGCGACCAGCCGTTCTCCTTCGGCCCCCAGCCGAACTTGAACGTCGTGTACAGGACCCAGCTCATGTGCATCGTGAACTGGGCGAGGCCCGACAGCGCGATCACCCACACCAGCGGGCCGACGCCTCGCAGCTGCGCGAGCGCCTTGAAGCCGGCCACCGGGTTGGCGCGCTTCCAGTCGAACGGCTGGCGGCGCTCGCGCGGAAGCGACTCGGGCAGCACGAACGTGCCGTACAGCGTGTTGGCGAGCGCGAGCGTGCCGGCAACCCAGAACGGCAGGTGCAGGTCGATGCTGCCGAGCACCCCGCCGATCACCGGCCCGAGCGTGTAGCCGACGCCGAACATCGCCCCCAGCAGGCCGAAGCGGCGCGCACGCTGCTGCGGCTCGGTGATGTCGGCGACGTACGCCTGCGCGACGGCGATGTTGGCCTGCATCGCGCCGCCGAACAGGCGCGCCAGCACGATGACCCACAGCGCCGACGCAAGCGCCGTGGCGTAGAAGTTCAGCGCGAGCCCGGCAAAGCCGAGCAGCAGCACGGGGCGGCGGCCGTAGCGGTCCGACAGGCCGCCGAGCACCGGGCCCGACAGGAAGCTTGCGATGCCGAAGGCGAACGCCACCGCGCCGTACCAGAACGCCTGGTCGGCCTGGCTGCCGGTGAAGGTGCCCACCAGCGCCGGCAGCACGGGGATGATCAGACCGACCGACACCATGTCGATCAGCACCGCGATCAGGATGAACGGCATCGCGGCGGCGCGTGAAGTGCCGCGCTGGGCTTGCATCACGGACGCCTCACTCCATGCGGTAGTTCGGCGCTTCCTTCGTGATCTGCACGTCGTGCACGTGGCTCTCGCGGATGCCGGCGGCGGTGATCTCGACGAACTCGGCCTTCTGGTGCATCTGCTCGATGCTCGCGCAGCCGCAGTACCCCATCGCGGCGCGCAGCCCGCCGGCCATCTGGAAGATGATGCTGACCACCGAGCCCTTGTACGGCACGCGGCCCTCGATGCCTTCGGGCACGAGCTTGTCGGCGTTCGGGTTCGCGGACTCGTCGTTCTCCTGGAAGTAGCGATCGGCGCTGCCGGCCTTCATCGCGCCGATCGAGCCCATGCCGCGGTAGCTCTTGTAGCTGCGGCCCTGGTAGAGCACGATCTCGCCCGGCGCCTCCTCGGTGCCGGCGAACATGCCGCCCATCATCACCGTGCCCGCGCCGGCAGCGATGGCCTTCGCGATGTCGCCCGAGTAGCGGATGCCACCGTCGGCGATCAGCGGCACGCCGCTGCCGCGCAGCGCGGTAGCGACGTTGTCGATCGCCGTGATCTGCGGTACCCCGACGCCGGCGACGACGCGCGTCGTGCAGATCGACCCCGGCCCGATGCCCACCTTGACGCCGTCGGCGCCCGCCTCGCACAGCGCGAGCGCCGCCGCGCCGGTGGCGATGTTGCCGCCGACCACGTCGACCTGCGGGAAGTTCTTCTTTACCCAGCGCACGCGCTCGATCACGCCGGCGCTGTGGCCGTGCGCGGTGTCGACGACGAGCACGTCGACGCCGGCGCGCACGAGCAGCTCGACGCGCTCCTCGGTGCCCTCGCCCACGCCCACCGCCGCGCCGACGCGCAGCTTGCCCTGCGCGTCGCGCGCGGCGTTGGGGAAGTTGGTCTGCTTGGTGATGTCCTTGACCGTCATCAGCCCGCGCAGCTCGTACGCATCGTTGACGACGAGCACGCGCTCGAGGCGATGGCGGTGCATCAGTGCCTTGCCCTCGTCGAGGCTCGCGCCCTCGCCCACCGTGACCAGTCGCTCGCGCGGCGTCATGATCTCGCGCACCGCGGCGTCCATGCGCGTCTCGAAGCGCAGGTCGCGGTTGGTGACGATGCCGGCCACCTTGCCGTGCTCGATCACCGGGAAGCCCGAGATGCCGTGCTGCTCGGATAGCGCCTTGACCTGGCGCACCGTGGTGTCGGGCCCGATCGTGATCGGGTCGCGCAGCACCCCGCTCTCGTAGCGCTTGACCCGGGCCACCTCGGCGGCCTGCAGCGCCGGCGGCAGGTTCTTGTGCACGATGCCGATGCCGCCCTCCTGCGCGATCGCGATCGCCAGCCGCGCCTCGGTCACGGTGTCCATCGCGGCGGACACCAGCGGCAGGTTCAGCGTGATGTGGCGCGTCAGGCGGGTCGCGAGGCTGGTGTCGCGCGGCAACACCTGCGAGAAGGCCGGCACGAGGAGCACGTCATCGAACGTGAGTGCTTTGCCGAGAAGGCGCATGGGCGGGCTCCGAACGCAAAGACAAATTATAGGGAGGGGCCCTGGCGCCGCTTCCTCGCCGATTCCGCGACGATTTCTGCACAGTCGGCACGCCGGCGTGTCGCTACACTGGCTCGGTCCCTTCGCCCCTCGCCGACGACCGATGCGATACCTGCTGCCCGTCCTGGCCCTCGTGACGGCCGCCGCGTGGCCCGGCGGCGCCGACGCGCAGTGGAAGTGGCGCGACGCCCGCGGCCAGGTCACGGTCAGCGACCTGCCGCCCCCGCGCGACATCCCCGAGCGCGACATCCTGCAGCGCCCGGCAGCGCCGCCCGCCGCCCGGCCGGCCGCCGCCCCCACGGCGCCGTCGCCCGAGGCCGCCGCCTCGGCGCCCGCGACGCAGGCCGCGCGCCCGGGCGGCGTCGACCCGGAGCTCGAGGCGCGCCGCAAGGCGGCCGAGCAGGAGCAGGCCGCGCGCCAGAAGGAGGAGCAGCGGCGCGAGGAGGTCCGTCTCGCGCAGCAGCGTGCCGACAACTGCGCGCGCGCGCGCGAATCGCTACGCACCCTTGACAGCGGCATGCGCATGGCGCGCGTCAACGAGAAGGGCGAGCGCATCGTGATCGACGAGCAGACGCGCGCCGCCGAGATCGAGCGCGCCCGCCGCATCGTCGCGAGCGACTGCCGCTGACACCGCGTCAACGCGCGCGGGAGCCTTTCTCGGCGCGCTTGTAGCGCAGGCGCCGCGCTTCCTTGGGATCGACGACGAGCGCGCGGCAGACCTCGACGCGGTCGCGGTCGCGCAATACGTGCTCGGTCGGCTGCACCCGGCCCCACACGCTCAGGCTCAGGGCGAGCCGGACGTCGTCCGCCACGCCGTCGAGCAGGCCGCTCGCCGCCACGGCGTCGTCCACCGTGCTGCCCGGCGGCAGGTCGAGCGCGCGCCGATGCACGATGCGCGGCGCGGGACAGTAGACGACTTCGACGCGCATCGGTTCAGCGCTCGCCGTAGACCTGCCCGGCGCGCTTGACGAACGAGTCGACGAACGTGTTCGCGACCCGGTCGAACACGGGGCTGAGCACCGCCTCGAGCGGCTTGCTCGCGAACGCGTAGCGCAGGTCGAAGTCGACCTTGCACGCCGTGGCGTCGCCGCCCGGGCGGCCGAGCGGATGGAACAGCCACGTGCCGTCGAGCAGCGAGAATGGCCCGTCGACGAGCTGCACGACGACCTGCTCGCCGGCCACGTGGCGGTTGCGCGTCGTGAACGCGTGCCGCACGCCGGCGTAGGCGAGACCCAGCCGCGCCGTCATGCCCTCGTCGCTCGCCTCGATCACGTCGGCGCTGTCGCACCACGGCAGGAACTGCGGGTAGCGGGCGACGTCGGTCACGAGGTCGTACATCTCGCGTGGCGAGTACCACAGCAGCACCGACTTCTTGACGTGCTTCATAGAATGAAAAGATTCTAGGCGGCGCTTGTGCGGCGCCGCCCCGCCCCCAGCTCCCCTCCATGACCGCGATCGCCGAGAACCGCCGTGCCCGCTTCGACTACCACATCGAGGAGCGGTTCGAAGCCGGCATCGTGCTCGAAGGCTGGGAGGTCAAGGCGATCCGCGCCGGCCAGGTGCAGCTCACCGACGGCTATGTCGTGATCCGCGACGGCGAACTGGCGCTGATCGGCTGCCGCATCAACGCGCTGCGCACGGCGTCGACGCACGTCGTGCCGGAGCCCGACCGCACGAAGAAGCTGCTGATGCACAAGGCCGAGATCCGCCGGCTGATCGGCAAGGTCGAGCAGCGCGGCTTCACGCTGGTGCCGCTGAACCTGCACTACAAGGCAAGCGCGAATCGATCAAGGAACGCGAAGGCAAGCGCGAGGTCGAGCGCGCGATGAAGCAGCGCCACCGCTGAGCCAGGCCGCGGGCGTCATCCGATCGCGTCGAGCGCCTGCGCCAGGTCGGCCCTCAGGTCGCCGGCCGCCTCGAAGCCGATCGAGAAGCGCACCAGCGTGCCCGGCAGCGCCGAGCGATCGCGGCGCATGGCCGACAGGTCGTACGGCACCGCGAGGCTCACGGGTCCGGCCCACGAGTAGCCGATGCGAAACAGCTTCAGCGCGTCGACGAAGGCGTCGACGCGCGACGGCTCGATCGCCGCATCGAACAGCACCGAGAACAGGCCGGCGGCACGCGTGCACAGGCTCGCCCAGTGCTCGTGGCCGGGCGAACCCGGCAGCGCGGGGTGCAGCACGCGGGCGATCGCGGGCTGGGTCTGCAGCCACCGCGCGAGCTCGCGCGCCGCGCGGTCCTGCGCGTCGTAGCGCAGCTCGATCGTCGGCAACGCGCGCAGGATCGCTTCGGCGTCGTTCGCGCCGACGCCGAGGCCGAGGCGCATGTGCGCGAGCAGGATGCGTTCGTGCAGCGCCGGGTCGACGGTGGTCACCGAACCCATCAGCACGTCGGCGCCGCCAGACGGGAACTTCGTCAGCGCGTGCATGCTGACGTCGACCGCGAGGCCGCCCCCGAGGTCGAACGGGTCGAACGCCAGCCCCGCACCCCACGTGTTGTCGAGCGCCACCGTGAGGCCGTGCTCGCGCGCGACGCGCACGAGACCGCGCACGTCGGGGAATTCCATCGTCACCGAGCCGGCGGCCTCGATCCACAGCAGCCGGGTGCGCGGGCCGATCGCCGCGGCGAGCCCGGTAGCATCGAGCGGGTCGTAGAGCCTGTGCGCGATGCCCCAGCCGTCGAGCAGCGAGCGCGCGAGGTCCCTCGACGGGCCATAGACGTTGTCGGGCAGCAGCAGCTCGTCGCCTTCGCGCAGCAGCGCCAGGTTGACCAGCGCGAGCGCCGCGAGCCCGCTGGGCGCCAGCACGGTGTGGCGCCCGCCTTCGAGCGCCGCGATGCGTTCTTCGAGGGTGAACGTGGTCGGCGTGCCGTGCAGGCCGTAGGTGTAGCCGGCCTTGCTGCGCCAGTCGCGCGCGCGCAGCGCGGCGACGTTCGGGAAGATCACCGTCGACGCCTTGTGCACGCCTGGCGGCACGGCCTCGAAGCCGGCCGGCGGGCGGTAGGCGTGGTGGATCAGGTCGGTGATGCGTTCGCTCATCGCGCCCTCACGTGGGTTGGCCGATGAGGTCGTGGCCCTCGGTGCCGACGATGCGCGCGCGCACGAACTCGCCCACCCGCAGCACGGTCGACGCCTTGGCCGGCGGCAGCAGCCGCACCGTGCCGTCGATCTCGGGCGCATCGGCGTAGGTGCGTCCCACCCCACCCTGGCGGCCGAGCGCCGGGGCGTGGTCGACGAGCACCTGCATCGTCGCGCCGACGCGGCGCTGCAGCCGCTGCACCGACACGCGTTCGGCCACCGCCATGAAGCGCGCGCGGCGCTCCTCGCGCAGCTCGGCGGGCACCTGGCCCGGCAGCGCGTTCGCCGCCGCGCCGTCGACCGGGGAGTAGGCGAAACAGCCAGCGTGGTCGATCCCGGCCTCGGCGATGAACTGCAGCAGGTGCTCGAACTCGGCCTGCGCCTCGCCGGGGAAGCCGGCGATGAACGTGCTGCGGATCACCAGCTCGGGGCAGAGCTCGCGCCAGCGCGCGATACGCTCGAGATTCTTCTCGCCGCTGGCCGGGCGCTTCATGCGCCTCAGCACGTCAGGGTGCGAGTGCTGGAACGGCACGTCGAGGTACGGCAGGATGCGGCCCTCGGCCATCAGGGGGAGCACGTCGTCGACGTGCGGGTACGGATAGACGTAGTGCATCCGCACCCAGGCGCGGTGCGGCTCGGCGAGCTCGCCGAGCTTCGTGCACAGGTCGAGCAGGCGCGTCTTCACCGGCTGGCCGTCCCAGAAGCCCGTGCGGTACTTGACGTCGACGCCGTAGGCGCTCGTGTCCTGGCTGACGACGAGCAGTTCCTTCACCCCGGCCTCGAACAGGCGCCGGGCCTCGCCCAGCACGTCGCCGATCGGGCGCGACACGAGGTCGCCGCGCATGCTCGGGATGATGCAGAACGTGCAACGGTGGTTGCAGCCTTCGCTGATTTTCAGATACGCGTAGTGCCTCGGCGTCAGCTTGATGCCCTGCGGCGGCACCAGGTCGACGAACGGATCGTGCGGCTTCGGCAGGTGCGCGTGCACCGCGTCCATCACCTCCTCGGTCGCGTGCGGCCCGGTGACGGCGAGCACCTTCGGGTGCACCTGGCGTACGAGATTCGCACCGCCCTCGCCGGTGCGCGCACCGAGGCAGCCAGTGACGATCACGCGGCCGTTGTCGGCGAGCGCCTCGCCGATCGTGTCGAGGCTCTCCTTGACCGCGTCGTCTATGAACCCGCAGGTGTTGACGATCACGAGATCGGCGCCGGCGAAGGTCTTGCTCGTGGCATAGCCCTCGGCGGCAAGGCGCGTGAGGATCAGTTCGGAGTCGGTCAGCGCCTTCGGGCAGCCGAGGCTGACGAAGCCGACGGTGGGTGACGTCGACGGGCTGGGCGCAGCGGGCTCGTCGAAGGCGCCGCGCGGTGCGATGGCATTCATCACGCGATTGTCCCGCAGCCGACGATGGTCTGCGGCGGGCGCAGCCCGCCCCTGGCGGGGATCAGTTCTTCTTCGGCGTGAAGCCCGGGAACATCGCCGAGGACTGCTCGAGCATCTGCTTTTGCATCTGCACGAACAGGTTCTTCGACTGCTCGAGGTAGTTGCCCATCAGCCCCTGCATCATCGGCGCCTGGCCGCTGAGGAACTGGGCCCACATCTCGGGCGTGAAGTTCTTCGGGTCGTACAGGCCCTTCGTCTGCTCGGCCAGGCGGTTCTGGATCTCGACGAAGGTCTGCATGTTCTTCTCGAGGTACGCCCCCATCATGCCCTGCATCGCGTGGCCGTAGAAGCGGATGATCTGCGCGAGCACCTGCGCCGAGAACATCGGCACGCCGCCGCTCTCCTCCTCGAGGATGATCTGCAGCAGGATGCTGCGCGTGAGGTCGTCGCCGGTCTTGGCGTCGCGGACCTCGAAGTCTTCGCCCGCGAGTACCATCTTCTTGACGTCGGCGAGCGTGATGTAGCTGCTGCTGCGCGTGTCGTACAGGCGCCGGTTCGGGTACTTCTTCAGCACGCGCACCGCGGACGCTTCGCTGGCGGCCGCGGCGCGGGAGGGGGCGGGCATCGGCAATCTCCTCGGACCTTCGGCAACATTCTAGGAGGCGCCTCGTCGGCGCCCGCGGGGGGTTTTCCCGCTGCGCGGCGGCCGCCGCCGGCGTCGCCGCGCGCCCGCTCAATCGTGTCCGTGGTCCACCGGCAGCCCCTGCGCGCGCCACCGCAGCATGCCCCCGGCCAGGTTCGCGACCGCGTCGAAGCCGGCCTTGCGCAGCAGCACGGTGGCATGCGCCGAGCGCGCGCCGGCGCGGCAGACGGTCACGACGGGACGCGCGCGGTCGAGCGTGGCCGCCCGGGCGGCAAGCTGCGACAGCGGGATGCGCCGCGCCCCGGCAATGGCGCCAAGCACGTCGTCGAACTCGTGTGCCTCGCGCACGTCGACGATCTGCACCTCGTCGCGCCGCTCCTCGAGCGTCGCCGGCTCGATCTCCCATACGCCGGCAAAGGTGTACGTCAACGGTGCCCACGCCGGCTGCGCCGGCAGCGCGGCGTCGCCCTCGGGGCGGCCGCACTTCAGGTTGGCCGGCACGGCGACGTCGATCAGCTTCGGGTGCGGCAGCCCCAGGTGCTCCATGTAGCCGCGGAAGTCGGCCTCGCTCGCGTCGCCGCCGAGCCGCGGGTTGAAGCGCCGCTCCTCGCCGACCGTTGTCACCGTGATGCCGCGGTAGTCGTGCGCGGGATAGAGCAGGCAGGCATCGGGGAGCGTGAAGATCTGCTCGTGCACCGAGCGGTAGAGCGCTGCCGCACTGCCCTGCTGGAAGTCGGTGCGTCCGCAGCCGCGAATCAGCAGCGCGTCGCCGGTGAACGCCATGCTGCGGTCGTCGAGCACGTAGGTGAGGCAGCCATTGGTGTGGCCGGGGGTCGCCCGAACCTCGATAAAACGGTCGCCGAACGCGACGCGATCGCCGGGCTGCAGCAGGCGGTCGGCGTTCGCCGCGCCCGACGCCGCCGCGAGCGCGATCTGGCTGCCGCAGCGCCGCTTCAGCTGCCACGCGGCCGTCACCGCGTCGCCGCGGGCGGCGTCGCCGAGCAGGTAGGTGTAGGTCGACGAGGTCGGGTCGAAGAGCTGGCGGAAGACGAGCATCGGGGCGTTTCTCCTGCGGCCGTCGGTGGCACGGACGTGGTTCAGTATGCCGAGACGCAGGGCGATACTTCGGCGAAGGGTCGGCGATGGACGAGGCGGACGAAGGGGCTCACGAACGCGTCGACGAGCGCGCACCTCGGCGCCCGGGCGGCGTCGTGGCGAGCGGGCAGGCGGCGTTGTTCGACGACGGTTCGCCGCATGGCGGGACCGACGCACAAGCGCCGCGCGCGGCCGACGTCCCGGCAGCGGTCGCGGCACTGGCCGCGCGCCTCGCCGAGCGCTTCGGCGACCGTCTCGCGCTCGGCACCTCGTCGTGGCACTTTCCCGGCTGGGCAGGCCTCGTCTGGGATCGCCCGCTGCCAGCGGCCGTGCTGTCGCGCACCGGGCTGGCCGTCTTCGCGCGGCATCCGCTGCTGCGCACCGTCAGCCTCGACCGCGCGTTCTACCGCCCGCTGCCGGCCACCGACTACGCAGCGCTCGCGGCACAGGTGCCCGCGGGTTTTCGCTTCGTCGTCAAGGCGCCGGCGCTCGTCACCGACGCCTGCCTGCGCGACGCACGGGGCCGCGAGACCGGCGCGAACCCGCGGTTCCTCGACCCCCGCACCGCGGTCGACGCCTGCGCCGCGCCGGCCGCCGAGGGACTCGGCGCCGCGCTCGGCGTGCTGGTGTTCCAGCTCTCGCCGCTGCCGGCCGCCTGGCGCGATCGCCCCGAGGCGCTGCTACCGCGACTCGAGGCGATGCTCGCCGCGGTGCGTGCCACGTTGCCGCCCGCCGTCCTCACCGCGCTCGAGGTGCGCGACGCCTCGTGGCTGACGCCCGCCACCGCGCAAGTGCTTCGAACGCTCGGCGTGCGCTACGCGCTCGGCCTGCACGACCGCCTGCCGGCGATCGACGAGCAGCTGCCCATGCTGCGCGCGACCTGGCCCGGCGACCTGGTGTGCCGCTGGAACCTGCAGCGCGGTCAGCGCTACGCGCAGGCGCGCGACGCGTGGGCGCCATTCGACCGGCTGTGCGCGCCGGATCCCGCGACGCGCGAGGCGCTCGCACGCGTCGCCGCGGCGACGCTCGCCGCCGGCCACCGCGTGTTCGTCACGATCAACAACAAGGCCGAGGGCTGCGCGCCGCGCTCGGTGCTCGCCCTCGCCGAGGCGATCGAGCGCGCGGCGTCGGCTACCTGAACGCCAGCCGTGCGTTGCGGAACATGCGCATCCACGGGCTGAAGCCGTCGACGCTGCCGTCGGTCCAGCTCAGCTGCAGCTGGCGGAACACGCGCTCGGGGTGCGGCATCAGCACGGTGAAGCGGCCGTCGGCGGTCGTCACGCCGGTCAGGCCCTCGGCGCTGCCGTTCGGGTTGAAGGGGTAGACCTCGGTCGGCCGGCCGTGGTGGTCGACGAAGCGCAGCGCCCGCTCGACGCGCCGCGCGTCGCCGCGGCGCGAGAAGTCGGCGTAGCCCTCGCCGTGGGCTACGGCGATAGGCATGCGGCTGCCGGCCATGCCGGCGAAGAACAGCGACGGGCTGTCGAGCACTTCGACCAGCGACAACCTCGCCTCGAACTGCTCGCTGCGGTTGCGCGTGAACGCCGGCCAGGCCTCGGCGCCGGGAATGATCGGCGCGAGCGCCGCCATCATCTGGCAGCCGTTGCACACCCCGAGGGCGATCGTGTCGCGGCGCTGGAAGAACGCGGCGAACTGCTCGGCGAGCGCCGGGTTGAACCGGATCGAGCGCGCCCAGCCCTCGCCCGCACCGAGCGTGTCGCCGTAGCTGAAGCCGCCGCAGGCGACGAAGCCCTGGAACTGGTCGAGCCGCGCGCGACCCGCCTGCAGGTCGGTCATGTGCACGTCGTAGGTGTCGAAGCCGGCCGCCGCCAGCGCGTAGCTCATCTCGACCTGCGAGTTGACGCCCTGCTCGCGCAGGATCGCGATCGCCGGGCGCGCGAGGTTGAGGAACGGCGCCGCGACGTCGTCGGCCGCATCGAAGGTCAGGTGCACGTTCAGACCGGGGTCGTCGGCCGAGCCGGCGCACGCGTGCTCGCTGTCGGCACACGCCGGGTCGTCGCGCAGGCGTGCGATGCGCCAGCTGACCTCGTCCCACGTCTGATGCAGCTGCTCGAGCGGCGCCGAGAACACGCACTTCGTGTCGCGCCAGATCTCCATCACGCCGCGATCGTTCGGCACGCCGACGACGTGCGTCACGCGGCCGAGCCCGTGCGCGCGCAGCGTCGCGATCACGGCGTCGCGGTCGGCGCGCCGCACCTGCAGCACCGCGCCGAGTTCCTCGGCGAACAGCGCCTCGAGCGTCAGCTCGTTGCGCCGCTCGCTCACCTGGCTCGCCCAGTTCTTCGAGTCGCCGTATTCGGCGCGGCTGTCGCCGATGCCGTCACCCTCGGTGACGAGCAGGTCGACGTTGAGGCTCACGCCGAGGTGGCCGGCGAACGCCATTTCGCACACGCAGGCCCACAGGCCGCCGTCGCTGCGGTCGTGGTAGGCGAGCAGCTTGCCGTCGGCGCGCAGCGCGTTGACGGCGGCGACCAGCGCCTTCAGCCGCTGCGGGTCGTCGAGGTCGGGCACCGCGTCGCCGAAGCGACCGAGCGTCTGCACGAGGATCGAGCCGCCCATGCGGTTTCGGCCACCGCCGAGGTCGACCAGCAGCAGCGTCGTCTCGCCCGGCTGCAGCTGCGGCGTCAGCGTGCCACGCACGTCGTCGAGCGTCGCGAACGCGCTGACGATCAGCGACACCGGCGCTACGACCTGCCGGTCGCCCTGCGCATCGCGCCACTTCGTGCGCATCGACAGGCTGTCCTTGCCCACCGGAATGCCGACGCCGAGCGCCGGGCACAGCGCCATCCCGACGGCCTTCACGGTGTCGTACAGCGCGGCGTCCTCGCCCGGCTCGCCGCAGGCAGCCATCCAGTTGGCGCTCAGCTTGACGCGCTCGAGTTCGATCGGCGCGGCGAGCAGGTTGGTGACCGCCTCGGCCACCGCCATGCGGCCCGACGCCGGGGCGTCCAGTGCCGCCAGCGGCGTGCGCTCGCCCATCGCCATCGCTTCGCCGCGCACCCCGCGGTAGTCGGCCAGCGTCACGGCGCAGTCGGCCACCGGCACCTGCCAGGGGCCGACCATCGGGTCGCGGTGGCTGAGGCCGCCGACCGTGCGGTCGCCGATCGTGATCAGGAAACGCTTGCTCGCCACCGTCGGGTGGCGCAGCACGTCGAACGCCACCTGCTCGAGCTTCACGCCGGTCAGGTCCAGCGGCGCCTCGGCGCGCGCGACGCGCTCGACGACGCGGTGCATCCTCGGCGGCTTGCCGAGCAGCACCTCCATCGGCATGTCGATCACCCGCTGGCCTTCACCATCAGCGCCCGCGCCGTCCTCGACGATCAGTTCGGGCGCGTCGGTCGCCACGCCGACGACCGCGAACGGGCAGCGCTCGCGCGCGCACATCTGCTCGAACAGCGGCATCAGCGCCGGGTCGACGGCCAGGACGTAGCGCTCCTGGCTCTCGTTGCACCAGATCTCCTTCGGCGCGAGACCGCTCTCCTCGAGCGGCACCCGGCGCAGGTCGAAGCGCGCCCCCTTGCCGGCACCGTCGGCGAGCTCGGGAAACGCATTGCTCAGCCCGCCGGCGCCGACGTCATGGATCGCGAGCACCGGGTTGCGCTCGCCGAGCGCCCAGCAGTGGTTGACGACCTCCTGCGCGCGGCGCTGGATCTCGGGGTTGCCGCGCTGCACGCTGTCGAAGTCGAGCGCGGCCGTGTTCGTGCCCGCGGCCATCGAACTCGCCGCGCCGCCGCCCATGCCGATGCGCATGCCCGGGCCGCCGAGCTGCACGAGCAGCGTGCCCGCCGGGAACGCCACCTTGTGCGTCTGCGCGGCGTCGATGCTGCCGACGCCGCCGGCGATCATGATCGGCTTGTGGTACCCGCGCCGCACGCCGGCCACGCTCTGCTCGTAGACGCGGAAGTAGCCGCCGAGGTTGGGCCGGCCGAACTCGTTGTTGAACGCCGCGCCGCCGAGCGGGCCGTCGATCATGATCTGCAGCGCGCTCGCGATGTGCTCGGGCTTGCCGACGGGGTCGCGCTCCCACGGCTCGTTCGTCTGCGGCAGGTGCAGGTTCGACACCGAGAAGCCGGTGAGCCCCGCCTTCGGACGCGCGCCGCGGCCGGTCGCGCCCTCGTCGCGAATCTCGCCGCCGGCGCCAGTGGCCGCGCCCGGGAACGGGCTGATCGCGGTCGGGTGGTTGTGCGTCTCGACCTTCATCAGCACGTGGGCCGTCGTCTGGCGCGGCCCGTACTTGGGCGCGTTCGTGAAGCCCTCGGGCTGCCAGCGCTCGACCGGGCCGCCTTCCATGATCGCGGCGTTGTCGCTGTAGGCGACCACCGTGCGCTGCGGGCTGCTCGCCTCGGTGTGGCGGATCATCGCGAACAGGCTGCGGTCCTGCCGCTGGCCGTCGATCGTGAAGTCGGCGTTGAAGATCTTGTGCCGGCAGTGCTCGCTGTTGGCCTGCGCGAACATCATCAGCTCGACGTCGCTCGGGTTGCGGCCGAGCCGGCCGAACGCGTCGACGAGGTAGTCGATCTCGTCGTCGGACAGTGCGAGGCCGAACTCGGCGTTCGCGCGCACGAGCGCCTCGCGCCCGGCGCCGAGCACGTCGACGTGCGCGAGCGGCGGCGCCGGCTGCGGGTCGAACAGGTGACGCGCGGCGTCGCGCTCGAAGGCGACGCTTTCCGTCATGCGGTCGTGCAGCAGCGCGGCCACCGCGTCGCGCTCGGCGTCGGCGAGCGGCTTCGGGCCGCCGAGCAGCCCGCTCTTAAGAGTCAGCCGGAACTCGGTCACGCGCTCGATGCGATGCACCGGCAGGCCGCAGTTGCGTGCAATGTCGGTCGCCTTGCTCGCCCACGGCGACACGGTCCCCAGCCGCGGCATCACGACGACGAGTGCTCCGTCGCCGGCGGCGCTGGCCGGCACGCCGTAGTCGAGCAGCGCCGCGAGCCGGTCGCGCTGCGCGCAGCGCGGCGGCGCGCGGGGCAGACAGGGCGTTGCCGCCTTCGAAGGGCGTCAGGTGCAAGGCGGTGGCAGGCATGGGTCCCAAGGAGGCTGGGCGATGGGCAGGGCGGCGGGCGCGCCGCGCACGGGGCCGACGCGATCGGCGCCATGTCGCGGGCTGGGGCTTGCAGGCCAACGATTCTAGGGTGCGATGGGATAATCCCGGCGCATGACGATCCTCTTGAAAACCGCCTCCGAGGTCGAGGCGATGCGCACGGCATGCCGCCTCGCGTCGGAGGTGCTCGACCTGCTGACGCCGTTCGTGAAACCCGGCGTCACGACGCTCGAGCTCGACCGCATCGCGCACGACCACATGACGCGCGTGCAGGGCGGCGTGCCCGCGACGCTCGGTTACCAGCCGCCCGGCTACCCGCCGTTCCCGGCGTCGATCTGCACCTCGGTCAACCACCAGGTCTGCCACGGCATCCCGAACGAGCGGCCGCTGAAGAACGGCGACATCGTCAACATCGACGTCACGATCATCAAGGACGGCTGGCACGGCGACAACAGCCGCATGTACGTCGTCGGCGAGGGCTCGATCGCCGCGAAGCGCCTGTGCCAGATCACCTACGAGGCGATGTGGAAGGGCATCGTCAAGGTGCGCCCCGGCGCGCGCCTGGGCGACATCGGCCACGCGATCCAGACCTTCGCCGAGGCGGCCGGCTACTCCGTCGTGCGCGAGTTCTGCGGTCACGGCGTCGGGCGCAAGTTCCACGAGGAGCCGCAGGTGCTGCACTACGGCCGCCCCGGCACGCTCGAGGAGCTCAAGGCGGGCATGATCTTCACGATCGAGCCGATGATCAACCTGGGCCGGCGCGAGATCCGCGAGCTCGGCGACGGCTGGACGATCGTCACGCGCGACCGCTCGCTGTCGGCGCAGTGGGAGCACACCGTGCTCGTCACCGAGACCGGCTACGAGGTCCTCACGCTGTCGGCCGGCAGCCCGCCGCCGCCGGCGTTCGCCCAGGGTGCCGTCGCCACCCCCGCCTGACATGCTCGCCCCCGGGGCCGCGCCCGACCTCGGCACGCTGCGGCAGCGCTTCCGCGACGGGAAGGCCGCGCTGCTGCAGGCGTTCGGCGCTGCTCACCCGAGCGCGCCGGCCGCGACGCGGCTGCTGCGTGCGTTGACGCGCCACGTCGACGCGACGCTCGTCGAGCTGTGGCAGCGTTCGGCGATGCCCGCCGGCGCGGCGCTCGTCGCCGCCGGCGGCTACGGCCGCGGCGAGCTGTTCCCCTACTCCGACGTCGACGTGCTCGTGCTGCTGCCGGGCGCGCACGATCAGGCCACGCACGCCGCCATCGAGGGCTTCATCACCGCCTGCTGGGACGTCGGCCTCGAGATCGGCTCGTCGGTGCGCACCGTCGACGAGTGCCTGCAGGAGAGCGCGCGCGACGTCACCGTGTGCACGGCGCTGCTCGAGTCGCGCCTGGTGTGCGGCGCCCGACGCCTGTTCGCCGACTTCCGGCGCGCGCACGCGGCGTCGATCGACGCCAAGGCGTTCCTGCGCGCGAAGACGCTCGAGATGCGCCAGCGCCACGTCAAGTACGAAGACACGCCGTACGCGCTCGAGCCGAACTGCAAGGAAAGCCCCGGCGGGCTACGCGACCTGCAGGTCGTGATCTGGGTCGCGCGCGCCGCCGGCCTCGGGCGCAACTGGAAGGAGCTCGCCGCCAGCGGCCTGCTGACCACGTTCGAGGCCCGCCAGCTGCAGCGCAACGAGGGCCTGCTGAAGCTGATCCGCGCGCGGCTGCACCTCGTGGCAGGCCGGCGCGAGGACCGCCTCGTGTTCGACCTGCAGACCGCGGTGGCCGAGAGCTTCGGCTTCGCCTCGACGCCGTCGCAGCGCGCCTCCGAACGGCTGATGCGCCGCTACTACTGGGCGGCGAAGGCGGTGACGCAGCTCAACCAGATCCTGATGCTCAACATCGAGGAGCGCATCACCGGCTCGGAGCAGGCGCCGATGCGCCCGCTCGACGATCCGCGGTTCCTCGACCGCGGCGGCCTGCTCGAAGTCGCGAGCGACGACCTGTACCAGCGCAACCCCGACGCGATCCTGCACACCTTCCACGTCTACCAGAGCACACCCGGCATCGAGGGGCTGTCGGCACGCACGCTGCGCGCGCTGTACAACGCGCGCAACCGCATGGACGCGGCGTTCCGCCGCGCACCCGCGAACCGGCGCACCTTCATGCAGATCCTGCAGCAGCGCGAGCGGCAGACGCACGTGCTGCGGCTGATGAACCAGACGAGCGTGCTCGGGCGCTACCTGTGGGTGTTCCGCCGCATCGTCGGCCAGATGCAGCACGACCTGTTCCACGTCTACACGGTGGACCAGCACATCCTGATGGTCGTGCGCAACGTGCGGCGCTTCTTCATCCCCGAGCACGCGCACGAGTACCCGTTCTGCTCGCAGCTCGCGCTGCAGTGGGACAAGCCCTGGCTGCTGTACGTGGCCGCGCTGTTCCACGACGTCGCGAAGGGCCGCGGCGGCGACCACTCCGAACTCGGCGCGATGGAGGTGCGCCGCTTCGCGCGCGCGCACGGCATCGCCCGCGCCGACACGCGCCTGCTCGAGTTCCTCGTGCGCGAGCACCTGACGATGTCGCGCGTCGCGCAGAAGGAGGACCTGTCCGACCCTGACGTCGTGCAGGCCTTCGCACGGCTGGTGGAGAACGAACGCACGCTGACCGGGCTGTACCTGCTGACGGTGGCCGACATCCGCGGCACGAGCCCCAGGGTGTGGAACGCGTGGAAGGGCAAGCTGCTCGAGGACCTGTACCGGCGAACGCTGCGCGCGCTCGGCGGCGCGAAGCCGAACCTCGACGCCGAGACCGAGGCGCGCAAGGCCGAGGCGCGCACGGCGCTTGCGCTCGCGTCGATGCTGCCCGGCACCGAGACCGCGCTGTGGAACACGCTCGAGGTGAGCTACTTCGCGCGCCACGACGCGCCCGACATCGCGTGGCACGCGCGCGTGCTGTGGCGCCACGTGAAGACCGGCGCGCCGGTCGTGCGGGCACGCCCGTCGTCGGTCGGCGAGGGGCTGCAGGTGCTCGTCTACGCGCCCGACAAGCCCGACCTGTTCGCGCGCATCTGCGGCTACTTCGACGGCGCGGGCTTCAACATCCAGGACGCGAAGATCCACACGACGCGCGCCGGCTACGCGCTCGACACGTTCCAGGTCGTGCACCCGCAGGTCGAGGGCGCCGAGAGCGGTGCCGCCTACCGCGACCTGACGGCGCTGGTCGAGAACCGGCTGCACGACGCTCTCGTCGCCGAGGGCCCGCTGCCGCCGCCGAGCCGCGGCCGCGTCTCGCGGCGAGTGCGCTCGTTCCCGGTCACCCCGCGCGTGTCGCTGCGCCCCGACGAGCGCGCGCAGCGCTGGCTGCTGTCGATCAGCACGAGCGACCGCTCGGGACTGCTGTACGGCATCGCGCGCGTGCTCGCGCGGCACCACGTGAACCTGCAGCTCGCGAAGGTGACGACGCTCGGCGAGCGCGTCGAAGACACGTTCCTCGTCGACGGCCCCGAACTGCAGAAGTCGAAGGCGCAGCTGCAGATCGAGAGCGAGTTGCTCGACGCCGTCGCGCCGCTGCCGCCCGCCTGACATGAGCCACCCCCGAAGCGCCTTAGGCGCTCCCCCTCGAGGGGGCGCCGCCAGCGGACCGGCGGAGCCGGATCCGCGGGGGCCGCTTGAAGCCGTGCGGTTCATCGGGTGCAGGTGCCGTCGGCACGGCACGGACAACTGACGTGGCGGTGACGACGATCGACGCACGCGCCGTCGCCGACGGCCGCGCCGGCTGCGACACCGTGATCGACGTGCGCTCCCCGGCCGAGTTCGCCTCCGACCACCTGCCCGGCGCCGTCAACTGGCCGGTGCTCGACGACCGCGAGCGGCGCCTCGTCGGCACGCTCTACACGCAGATCTCGGCGCACGAGGCGCGCAAGGTCGGCGCCGCGCTCGTCGCGCGCAACATCGCGACCCACCTCGAACGCTGGGTGGCCGACCACCCGCGCGACTGGCGC
>JALOSD010000292.1 GCA_025458585.1 Burkholderiaceae bacterium
GCCGCCGACGCCGCGCGATCGGTCAACGTCGCGCTTGCGTCCGCCCGACCCACGGCGCGCAGCCAGTCGAAAGTGAACATGCTCGAAACCCCTGCCGAGATCCAGCAAGATCCGGGCCGCCCACGTGGCCGCCAAAGTGGCCGCCAAAGTGGCCGCCAAGGTGGCCGCCAAGGTGGCCGGCGGCCCGCGGCGACGCGCTGCCTGCCCTCGGGGGCGTCGCGTCGTCAATCTAGGGAGGTGCAGGGGCGCGTGTGGCGTTTGCGCTTGTGCGTCCAGCGCGCGGGCCCCACCATGGGGACACGTCGGCCCGACACCTGCCGCCCATGAGCCCGCCCCTCGCCGCTTCCCCCGACGACGCCGGCGTCGACCTCGACGCGCTGCAGGCGGCGTTGCTGCAGGCCGTGCTCGACCGGCAGGGCGCGATGCTGACGATCAAGGACGCCGAGTCCGGCCGTCACGTCCGCGTCAACGCGGCGTTCGCGCAGTGGCTCGGGCGCGACCTGGACGACGTCGCCGGCCGCACCGACGCCGAGCTGTTCGGTGCCGACGTCGCGACCGCGTTGCGCGCGGCCGACCGCAGCGCGCTCGACGCCGGCGCCGCGCTGGCGAACGAGCACCGCATCGAGCGCGACGGGCAGCGTCGCGACTTCAGCGTGCTGCGGCGCGCGCTCGTCGACGCGAGCGGACGGCGCTGGCTCGCCTGCGCCTGGTTCGACCTGGCGGCGCAGCGCCAGAAGGACGTTCAGCTGCGTCAGGCGCTCGAGCAGATCGAGCAGCAGCAGCGCACGATCGCCCAGCTGCGCCAGGACCTGCACGAGCAGCACGGGATGCGCGACGCGGCCAGCGGCCTGTACAACCGGGCGCACTTCGACGACCAGCTGCGGCGCGAGGTCGACCTGTCACAGCGCGAGCACCGCGAGTTCTCGCTCGTGTGGATCGCGCTCGACCCGCCGTCGCCCGAGGCGGCGGCGCTCGGCGCGGCGGCGCGCCGGGGCGTCCTGGCGACGATCGGCCAGCTGCTGCGCGGCAACACGCGGGCCATGGACGCGTCGTGCCGGCTCGACGACGAGCGTTTCGCGGTGCTGCTGTCGGGCGTCGGCCTCGCGACCGCGCACGCGCGCATGGAAGGGCTGCGCCGGCAGTGCGCGACCCAGATCGTGATGCAGGGCGGCCGCGAGTTCGGCTTCACCGTGTCGATGGGCGTCGCGAGCTTCCCCCACACGGCGCACACGCTCGAGGCGCTCGTCGAGGCCTGCGCGAGCGCGCTCGCCGAGGCACGGCGGCGCGGCGGCAATCACGTGACGCTGGCGAGCATCCGCTTCGAGGCGCCTTGAACCGCCGCGGCGGGTGAACCGCGCCGCGCCGCGGGCCTCAGCCCTGCAGGCCCTTGTGCAGCATGTAGGCGGCGAGCGCGTACAGCAGCAGCGCGAATACGCGCTTGAGCTGGCGCACGTTCATGCGGTGCGACACGTGGGCGCCGAGCGGCGCCAGCATCACGCTCGCGACCGACACGATCGCGAGCGCCGGCAGGTACAGGTAGCCGAGCGAGCCGGGCAGCGCGCCATCGAGCGACCAGCCGGCGATCACGTAGCCGATCGTGTTGGCGAGCGCGATCGGGAATCCGAGCGCCGCACTCGTGCCCACCGCCTGGTGGATCGGCACGTTGCCGCGCGTCATGAACGGCACCGACAGGAACGCGCCGCCGGCGCCGACGAGCCCGGACAGCAGCCCGATCGCGCCGCCCACCGCGCCCTGCCCGAGCGGCCCCGGCATCGTGCGCCCGGGGTGCGGCGCTCGCGCGAGCAGCATCTGCGTGGCCATCGTGCCGATGAAGGCGGCGAAGAACAGCGCCAGCCACTGCCCGCGCACGACGGCAAAGATGCCGGCGCCGGTCAGCAGCCCGCCGACGACGATGCCCGGTGCGATCGTGCGCACGAGGTCCCAGCGCACGGCGCCGCGCGCGTGGTGCGCGCGCACGCTCGACAGCGACGTGAACAGGATCGTCGCCATCGACGTCGCGATCGCCATCTTCACCGCGAGACCGGCGTCGACGCCGCGGTTCGACAGGATCAGCGTGACGAACGGCACCAGCATCATGCCGCCGCCGACGCCGAGCAGCCCGGCGAGGAAGCCGACGACGCAGCCGAGCGCGAGCAGCTCGACGACGAGCAGGGGCTCGGGCATCACCGCTCGTCGAGCACGCGCAGCACCGCGTCCCACTGCGCCGGCGTCACCGGCGTGATGGACAGCCGGTTGCCCCGGCGCAGCACCTGCAGGTCGGCGAGCTCGGGGCGTGCGCGCATCTCGCGCAGCGGCAGCAGTCGCGTCTTGCGCACGAGGCGCACGTCGACGCTCAGCCAGCGCGGGGCAGCCGGGTCCGACGCCGGGTCGTGGTACGGGCTCGCGGGGTCGAACTGCGTCGGGTCGGGGTACGCGGCGCTCGCGACCTCGGCGAGGCCGGCCACGCCGGGCTCGGCGCACGACGAGTGGTAGAAGAGCACGCCGTCGCCGACGCGCAT
>JALOSD010000293.1 GCA_025458585.1 Burkholderiaceae bacterium
TTCCACAGCGGCGACCACGACAGCACCTGCGCGTCGATGCCGAGCGCCCGCAGCTGCGGCGTGCGATGGTCGAGGTCGTGCGCCATGCGGTCGAGCGGTCGCGGCCGGAGCGCGGCCTGGAAGATCCAGCGTCCGCCGTCGCGCCACGCCCGCGGCGGCTCCGTACGACGGCCGAGCCGCTCGAGCGCGGACTCGGGCAGCCAGTGGGCGTGGTGGTCGACCAGCACCGAAACCCCCGCGCCGCCCTCAGCGGGCGCTGCCGAACACGGCCGCGCGCAGCCGATCGCTCTCGGCCGCGAAGTCGCGCACGTACTGCGCCGTCGCGTCCAGGTCGTAGGGCGTCGGGTCGGCCCCGAGGGCCTGCATCTTCTCTTGCACCGCCGGCTGGCGCGCCGCCGCGACCAGCGCGGCGTTCAGCCGCGCGAGCGCCGCCGGCGGCGTGGCGCCCGGAGCCCACAGGCAGAGCCCGCCGTTGAAGCGGTAACCCGGCAGGCCGGCCTGTTCGGCGGTGGGCACGTCGGGCAACGTCGCCAGCCGGTCGGCGGACAGCACCGCAAGCGCCTTCAGGCGCCCGCCCTTGACGAGCGAAACGGCCGCTGCCGACGGCAGGACGGCGTAGGCCAGGCGGCCACCGACCAGGTCGTTGACCGGGCTGTCCTTGTAGGGCACGTGCAACGCCTTGAAGCCCATCGTGCGCGCCAGCCGCTCGCCCTGCAGATGCGGCGTGCTGCCCTCGCCCTGGGACGGGTAGGCGACCGGCTCGGTCGCGGCCTGCGCGCGGCGCGCGAAGTCCGACAGCGACGCCGCGTCGCTGCTTGCCGGCACGAGCACGAGCCAGTGGTCGAGCAGCAGCCGCCCGACGGGCGTGAGGTCCTTGAACAGCGTGAGCGGTGGCCGACCCTGGCCGACGAAGGCGTGCGTGATGGCATCGCCCGAGCAGCCGCTGACGTTGAGCGTGTGCCCGTCCGGGTCCGCGGCGGCCACCGCCCCCGTGGCCAGCGTGCCGCCGGCACCGGGCCGGTTCTCGACCACCACCGCCTGCCCGAGCGCGGGTGCCATCGCCTCGGCCAGCACTCGCGTGACGACATCGGGCGCAGACCCTGGGGCCGCGCCGATGAGCACGCGCACGGGCTGCGTCGGGAAGGCGGCCGCCGTCAGCGACGCGGCGAGCAGCGCGGCGGCGACGGCCGAGGGGACGGCGGATGCGCGAAGGCACGACGAGGTGGCGGCAGGCTTCATCGAGGACTCCCGAAAGACAGGTGAGCCATGGTGCGTGCCGGCACCGTGAAGGGCAATGCTGACGCGTGCTAACGTGCCTTCAGCAGAATGCTGATGACCCCGGGAGGCGCGATGGGCATCCACAAGTTGCGCGGGCTGGAATACCTGGTGGCCGTGGTCGACAGCGGCGGCTTCAGCGCCGCGGCCCGACGCCTGGGCGTGGCGACGCCGTCGGTTCATCGCCTGGTCCAGGCCCTGGAGGCCGAACGCGGTGTCGCGCTCATCGACCGGTCGGCCCAGCCGTTGCGGCCCACACCCTACGCCGTGGCGTACGTCGAGCGCGCGCGCGTCCTGCTGGCCGAACTGCGCGAACTCGACGCGAGCCTGGACGACCAGAGCCAGGCGCCGCGCGGGACCATCTCGCTGGCGGCCGACAGCGTCGTGCGCGAGTACCTGCTGCCGGCCATGCTGCCGGCCTTCCACGCACGCTGTCCCGACGTCGAGGTCCACGTCACGGAAGCCGGCTCAGTGCGGGACCTGGCGCGGCTCGGCACGGACATGCTGATGCAGTCGGGCTGGCCGCCGGCGCAGGACGCGATCCTGCGCACCCTGGCCGAGACCCGCTGGCTGGTCGTCGCGACGCCGTCCTACTGGGCCCGCCACGGCCAGCCGCGGCAGCCGTGCGAGCTCGCGCACCACCGCTGCGCGCTGTACCGCACGCCTTTCGGCGAGGTGCTCAGGAAGTGGGTGTTCGAGCGCGACGGCCGCAAGGAGGCCGTCGACGTCGAAGGCTGGCTCGTCAGCGACAGCCGCAGCGTGCTGGACGGCCCGCTGCGCGCCGGGCAGATCGTCGCCCGCGTCAACGACCTGTCGATCCGCGCCGGGCTCGCCGACGGCAGCCTGCAGCCGGTGCTGCTGGACTGGACCGGCTTGCACGCGCCCCCCATCAGCCTGGTCGTCAAGCGTTCGCTGACGCGCCAGCCCCGCGTGCGCGCGTGGATCGACTTCGCGGCGGAGCACGCGAGGCAACTCGCGCAGGATCGGCTGCCGGGCGGCCTGCCCCCGGTGCGGCCGTCCGCAAGGCCAGACTGGTGGCGCCGGCGCGTCTCGGCAGGGGCGCGTGGATCGGTACGGTAGGAGCGTCGTCGCGGCGGCGGTGGGTCACCGATTCCGGGGGAACCAGCGCTCGAGCAGCGCCGCCGCGCGGTCGCGCCCGCCGAGGCCGAAGGCGAGCGCGAGCGCGACGACGACCCCGGCGAGCAGGATCAAGAAGGTCTGCTGGATCAGTCCGCCGCCGAGG
>JALOSD010000063.1 GCA_025458585.1 Burkholderiaceae bacterium
GGCGCCGGCCCGTATGCTTGCGGCTTCACCCCAGCCACCCCGCCGCCGTGTCCGACGCCCTGCCCCACCACGCCGCCGCCTCGCCGATGGAGCCCGCGCAGATCTTCTTCAGCTTCCGCGGGCGCATCGCGCGCGGCACGTGGTGGCTCTACGGCGTCGCCGCGATGCTCGGCCTCGGCGTGCTGCTCACCGCGCTGCTGCGCATCGCCGGCGTGGACCCGGACACCTCGGCCGGTGCGGCGTCACTGCTGCTGCTGTGGCCGTCGCTCGCGATCTCGGTCAAGCGCTGGCACGACCGCGACAAGTCCGCCTGGTGGGTCCTCGTCGGCCTGATTCCCGTCATCGGCGGCCTGTGGCTGCTGATCGAGAACGGCATGCTGCGCGGCACGCCGGGCCCGAACCGCTACGGCCCCGACCCGGTGCCGTCGCGCTGACGCGCGCCGGCACACGCGGCGGCGCGCGCATCAGTACCGTCCCGTGAAGCCCGCGAGCCGCAGGTACAGCCGCGCCGTCCAGGCGACGACGGCGCGCTGCAGCCCCGCCCACCAGCCGCGATCGAGTCCGGGCATGCGCACCTCGCGCGACGACGTCACCGCGCGCTCGAACTCGGCCGAGAGCTCGGCGGCGAACGCGCGGTCGCGCACGACGACGTTGGCCTCGAGGTTCAGCAGCAGCGACAGCGGGTCGATGTTCGAACTGCCGACGGTGGCCCAGTCGTCGTCGGCGAGCGCGACCTTCGCGTGCAGGTACGCCGGCGTGTACTCGTAGATCTGCACGCCGCGCGACAGCAGCTCGGCGTACAGCGAGCGCGCCGCCATGCCGGCGATGCGGTAGTCGACCTTGCCCTGCAGCAGCAGCCGCACGCGCACGCCGCGCTTGACGGCCTCGCGCAGCGTGCGGCGGAACTCGCGTCCGGGATAGAAATACGGGCTCGCGATGTCGATGCGCCGGCGCGCGCGCTCGAAGGCCTCGACGTAGCTGCGCTCGATCGTGTGCCGGTGGCGCAGGTTGTCGCGCACGACGAACGCGGCGCGCACCGGCGCGTCGGGCGTGTCGGCGAGCATGCTGTCGCCGGCGACGATGCGCACGCCCTGCAGCAACTCGCGCGCGCGCGCGAACGGCGTGCGGCTGCGCAGCAGCGCGAGCATCTGGTGCGACCAGTCCTGGCCGAGCCTCGCGCGCTGCCACACCGCCTGCGCCGTCTGCACGACCGGCGACACGACGGGCCCGACGAGCTCGACCGCGTAGTCCAGCCGCGGCGTGTCCGTGGGCCCGTGACGCAGGTCGAGGCGGTCGTCGATGACGTTGATGCCGCCGAGGTAGCCGCGCTCGCCGTCGACGACGCACAGCTTCAGGTGCAGCCGCCGCAGGTGCTCGGGCTGGAACAGCGCACGCCAGCTCTCGACCGGGCGGAACACCGTCAGCCGCACGCCGCAGCCGGCCCACCACTGCTCGAGCCGGTCGAGCGCAGCCTTCGAGCCGAAGCCGTCGACCACGACGTGCACGCGCACGCCGCGCTGCGCCGCCGCGGCGAGCGCGAGCGCGACGCGGTGCGCCGCCTCGTCGTGGTGGAAGATGTACATCGCGAGCCAGATCTCGTCGCGCGCGGCGTCGATCGCGTTGCACATCGCAGGGAACAGTTCGTCGCCGCCGCGCAGCAGGCGCACGCGGTTGCCGCCGCTGAACAGCGGCCGCGGGTGCAGGTACCAGCGCAGGTCGTGGGTGTGCTCGGCCGGCACGCCCGCCTCGCCGGCGGCGGCGACCGGCTCGGCTGGCGTTCGGCCGCCTACGGCAAGGCTGGCCGGCTCGCGTCGCGGCACCGCATGCACGGCGAGCCACGACGCACCGCCCGCCGCCGGGCGCGGCGCGCCGGGCAGCGGGTCGACGTCGGTCGGGTCGCCGGGCTCGCTCAACCCAGTTCGAGTTCGGCCACCAGCGGCAGGTGGTCCGACATCCGGGCCCAGGTGCTGCCGCGAGGCACGAACGTCGTGCGGCAGCCGAGGCCGCGCGTGTAGATGCGGTCGAGCGCGAACACCGGCACGAGCGACGGGAACGTCAGCCGGTGCGACGGCGGCAACCCCTGCGCCAGCGCGCGAGACAGGCCGATCTCGGCCATCGGCGCGTCGAGCTTCTCGCCCCAGTCGTTGAAGTCGCCCGCCACGAGCAGCGGCGCGCCGCGCGGCACGTGGGCGTCGACGTACTCGGCCAGGCGCTGCACCTGGCGCACGCGGCTGGCGTGGATGAGGCCGAAGTGCGCGACGACGGCGTGCAGCGTCACGCCCTGCCATTGCACCGGCACGTGCAGCAGCCCGCGCTGCTCGAACGGGTGGTCCGACACGTCGTGGTGGCCGGGCTCGCCGATCGGCCAGCGCGACAGCAGCGCGTTGCCGTGCTCGCCGTGGCGCGTGAACGCGTTCGTGCGGTAGGCCACGCCATAGCCCTCGGGGGCGAGGAAGTCGGCCTGGCCCTGTGCCGGCCAGCCGAAGTGCGTGCGCTCGAAGCGCCGCGCGTCGCGCGCGTGGCGCAGCCGCACTTCCTGCAGGAAGACGAGGTCGGCGTCGAGCGCCGACACGCCGCGCGCGAGGTTGTGGATCTCGAGGCGCTTGCCGGGGCCGACGCCGCGCACGCCCTTGTGGATGTTGTAGGTGGCCACGCGCAGCGTCGTCGCGCCGTGCGGCGCGGGCGGCAGCAGCGTCGAGCGCAGGGGCCTGAGCGGGCTGGTGACGATCACGACGAGGACTCGGGGCGGAAGTCGGCGAGGAAGCGCGGCAGCTGGAGGATCGCCTCGGCGTTGCTCGGCGAGAAGCACAGGTCGGCCGCCTCGCGCCAGGGCAGCCATTGGAACCGCAGATGCTCGCGCGGGTTCAGCCGCACCGCGATCCGCCCCGGCACCGTGAGGCCGAACACGTGCTCGGTGTTGTGCGTGACGCCGGGCGCATAGCGGTGGCGCCACACGGGGTAGATCTCGTACAGGTTCGACAGCCCCCAGTCGCGCAACGCCGCCAGCGGCACCTCGGCGCCGCCGATCGCGATGCCGGTCTCCTCGGCGACCTCGCGCACGCAGGTGTCGGCGAGCGGCTCGTCGATGCGGTCCTTCGAGCCCGTGACGCTCTGCCAGTAGCCCGGCTTGTCGGCGCGCTCGATCAGCAGCACCTCGCACGCGGGCGTGTGGATCACCACCAGCACCGACTCGGGGATCTTGAAGCGCTTCGGCTCGGTCAAGGCGGCTCCTCGAAGCTCGCGGGCAAGGGCGACGTACGCGGCGATCCTACGCGGTCCGAGGCGGCATGCCGCGCCTCGCGTGCCCGTGCCGCACGGGCGGCACCCCCGACCGATGCGCCACGACGCTTCGAGCGAGCGCCGCGGATCCGGCTTCGCCGGTCCGCTGGCGCTGCCCCCTCGAAGGGGAGGCGCCGCAGGCGCATCGGGGGTGGTTCATTCACACGCGCTGCGGGTTGCGCAGGCGGATGTGCAGCTCGCGCAGCTGCCTCTCGTCGACCATGCTCGGCGCGCCGGTCAGCAGGCACTGCGCGCGCTGCGTCTTCGGAAACGCGATGACGTCGCGGATGCTGTCGGCACGCGTCATCATCGTGACGATGCGGTCGAGGCCGAACGCGAGCCCGCCGTGCGGCGGCGCACCGTACTGCAGCGCGTCGAGCAGGAAGCCGAACTTCAGCCGCGCCTCCTCGTCGCCGATGTTGAGCGCCTGGAACACCTTCGTCTGCACCTCGGCGCGGTGGATGCGCACCGAGCCGCCGCCGATCTCCCAGCCGTTGAGCACCATGTCGTAGGCCTTCGCGAGGCACGCACCGGGGTCGGTGTCCATCAGGTCCTCGTGGCCGTCCTTCGGCGACGTGAACGGGTGGTGCATCGCGTTCCAGCGGCCCTCGTCCTCGTCGTACTCGAACATCGGGAAGTCGACCACCCACAGCGGTGCCCAGCGGTCCTCGAACAGGCCTTTCGCGCGCGCGAACTCGCTGTGGCCGATCTTCGTGCGCAGCGCCCCGAGCGCGTCGTTGACGACCTTCGCCTTGTCGGCGCCGAAGAAGATCAGGTCGCCGGCCTGCGCGCCGGTGCGCTCGAGCACGGCCGCGATCGCGGCGTCGTGCAGGTTCTTCACGATTGGGCTCTGCAGCCCCTCGCGGCCCTTGGCGAGGTCGTTGACCTTGATCCACGCCAGCCCCTTGGCGCCGTAGATCTTGACGAACTCGGTGTAGCCGTCGATCTCGCTGCGGCTCATCTCGCCGCCGCCGGGCACGCGCAGCGCCGCCACGCGCCCGCCCTTCGTCGTCGCCGGGCCGGAGAACACCTTGAAGTCGACGTCGGCCATCACGTCGGTCAGCTCGGTGAACTCGAGCTTGACGCGCAGGTCGGGCTTGTCGGAGCCGAAGCGGTGCATCGCCTCGGCGTAGGCCATCACCGGGTACGCCGGCAGCTCGACGTCGAGTACGCGCTGGAAGACGTGGCGGATCAGGCGCTCGAACAGCTCGCGGATCTCGCCCTCGTTCATGAACGAGGTCTCGATGTCGATCTGCGTGAACTCGGGCTGGCGGTCGGCGCGCAGGTCCTCGTCGCGGAAGCACTTGGTGATCTGGTAGTAGCGGTCGAAGCCGGCACCCGGCTGGGCACGAGGTAGTCGCGCGCGCCCTCGGGCGTGCTCTTCGTCAGCATGGGCGTCTCGATGTCGACGAAGCCGTGCTCGTCGAGGAAGCGGCGCGTCTCCATCGCCACGCGGTAGCGCAGCATGAGGTTCTTCTGCATCTGCGGGCGGCGCAGGTCGAGCACGCGGTGCGTCAGGCGCACCGTCTCGCTGAGGTTGTCGTCGTCGAGCTGGAACGGCGGCGTCACGCTCGGGTTCAGCACCTCGAGCTCGTGCGCGAGCACCTCGACCTTGCCGCTCACCAGGTTGGCGTTCTCGGTGCCGGCCGGGCGCGCGCGCACGAGGCCGGTGACCTTCAGGCAGAACTCGTGGCGAACGTCCTCGGCGGTCGCGAAGGTCTGCGCGCGGTCGGGGTCGCATACGATCTGCACGATGCCCTCGCGGTCGCGCAGGTCGATGAAGATGACGCCGCCGTGGTCGCGGCGGCGATGGGCCCAGCCCATCAGGGTCACGGTCTGGCCCATCAGGGCGTCGCTGACGAGTCCGCAGTAGGTCGTTCTCATGCTGTCGTTCCGGGTTCGGGGCTGGGGCGTGTCCGCGGCGGACGCGGTCGGGAGGTTGGCGAAAGGCGACGCCGGGGGCGTCGGCGGCCGAGCGCGCGCGGCGCTCAGCCGACCGGATTTCGGACCACCGGCAGCTGCGGCGCGAGGCCGGGCGCGGCCGGCGCGACGACGCCCATCGAGACGATGTACTTCAGCGCCGCGTCGACCGTCATGTCGAGCTCGATCACGTCGGCGCGCGGCAGCATCAGGAAGAAGCCGGAGGTGGGGTTCGGCGTCGTCGGCACGTAGATGCTCAGGTAGTCGCCCTGCAGGTGCTCGGCCACCTCGCCGCCGGGGCGCCCGGTGACGAAGGCGATCGTCCACGCGCCGGCGCGCGGGTACTGCACGAGCACTGCCTCGCGAAAGCAGCCACCACTGGCCGAAGTAGTTGGTCGCGAAGACCCCGGTCAGCAGCAGCACGGCGAGCATCACGACCACGCCGAGCCCCGGCCAGTCGCGAAGGCGCTCGACCGCCGCCTGCGCGCTCGCCGGCAGGACCGCTGCGACGCCGGTCAGCAGCCAGCCGAAGATGCCGTCCATCAGGCCGACGAGCCACGCGAGCACCCAGACGGTGACCGCCAGCGGCAGCCAGACGAGCAGCCCGGCGACGACGAACTTCTTCACGCGCGGCTTTCGCGCCGGGGCGTCAGTGGCAGGCGCAGGAGGTGCCGCAACCGCCCGCCGACGCCGACGCGGCCGGGGTGTCGCCGCCCTTGGCGGGCGCGTCGCTGCCACCGGGCCCACCGTCGGAGCCCGAGCCGCCCTGCGAGCCGCCACCCGAGCCGCCACCCGAGCCGCCACCCGAACCGCTATCGGGCTTGGGGTCGCCGCCCGGCTTGGCCGCCGCGCCGCCCGAACCGTTGCTGCGGAAGTCGGTCACGTACCAGCCGGAGCCCTTGAGCTGGAAGCCGGCGGCGGTCAGCTGCTTCTGGAACGCCTCGGCGCCGCAGGCCGGGCAGACGGTGAGCAGCGGGTCGGAGACTTTCTGCAACACGTCCTTCGCGTGGCCGCAGGACGTGCAGCGGTAGGCGTAGATCGGCATCGGGAACCCTCCAGGACGCGGGATCGTGCAAAACCCGGCATTCTAATCTCCGGGGGGGCGTTCGGGGTTTCGGGGCGCCGGGGCCGCGCTCACACGCGCGGCCAGTGCAGCCAGAGCTGCGCCGCGAATGCGCCGACGACGAAGCCGGCGAACGCCACCAGCACCGCCTGCACGAGCCGGCGCGTGCGCCGCTGCTCGTGCAGCAGCTCGCGCAGCAGCGGCGCCGGGTCGCCTCGGCGCTCGAGCAGCGCCTGGTGCACGAGCCGCGGCAGCTCGGGCAGCAGCTGCGAGTAGCGCGGCGCCTCGTTCTTCAGCCGCTCGGCGAAGCCGCGCCAGCCGACCTGCTCGACCATCCAGCGCTCGAGGAAGGGCTTGGCGGTGGTCCACAGGTCGAGGTCGGGGTCGAGCTCGCGCCCGAGACCCTCGATGTTGAGCAGCGTCTTCTGCAGCAGCACGAGCTGAGGCTGGATCTCGACGTTGAAGCGGCGCGAGGTCTGGAACAGCCGCATCAGCACGTTGCCGAGCGAGATCTCCTTCAGCGGGCGGTCGAAGTACGGCTCGCACACGGCGCGGATCGCCGACTCGAGCGAATCGATGCGCGTGCTGGACGGCACCCAGCCGCTCTCGACGTGCAGTTCGGCGACACGCTTGTAGTCGCGGCGGAAGAAGGCGATGAAGTTCTGCGCCAGGTAGTCCTTGTCGACGTCGGTCAGCGTGCCGACGATGCCGAAGTCCAGCGCGATGTAGCGCCCGAAGGTGGCCGGCGCGACCGAGACCTGGATATTGCCCGGGTGCATGTCGGCGTGGAAGAAGCCGTCGCGGAACACCTGGGTGAAGAAGATCGTGACGCCGTCGCGAGCGAGCTTCTTGAAGTCGACGCCGGCCTCGCGCAGCCGCTGCACCTGGCTGATCGGGATGCCGTACATGCGCTCCATCACGATCACGCCCGAGGTGCACAGGTCCCACACCATCTCCGGGATCAGCACCAGGTTCAGGCCCTGCATGTTGCGCCGCAGCTGCGCCGCGTTCGCCGCCTCGCGCACGAGGTCGAGCTCGTCGTGCAGGTAGCCGTCGAACTCGGCGACGACCTCGCGCGGGCGCAGCCGCCGGCCGTCGACCGAGACGCGCTCGACCCAGCTGGCCAGGCGGTGCAGCAGCGCCAGGTCGTCGTCGATCACCGCCAGCATGCCCGGGCGCAGCACCTTGACCGCGACTTCGCGGCCGTCGAGCAACTGCGCGAAGTGCACCTGCGCGATCGAGGCGCTCGCCACCGGGTCGGCGTCGAAGCGGGCGAAGATCTGCTCGAGCGGGCGGCCGAAGGCCTTCTCGACCAGCGCGCGCGCCTGCGCGCTCGGGAACGGCGGCACGCGGTCCTGCAGGCTCGCGAGCTCGTCGGCGATGTCGGGTGGCAGCAGGTCGCGCCGCGTCGACAGCACCTGGCCGAACTTGACGAAGATCGGCCCCAGCCGCTCGAGCGCGAGGCGCAGCCGCACGCCGCGCGGCTCGCCGAGCGGGCGGCCGATCGTGATGACCTTCGCCAGCCACCGCACCCAGCGCTGGCGAAAGCCCGACAGCGCGATGTCGTCCAGCCCGAAGCGCAGGACGGTGAAGACGATGACGACGAGCCGCGCGAACTGCCTCATGGGCCGCCGCGCCCGGCGCCGCCCGGACGCAGCCGCGTGGCCAGGTCCGCGCCGGTGCGCAGCGCCCGTCGCATCGCGCGCGCGAGCGCCGAGCCGGCGCGCGCGATCTCGTGCGCGAGGCGCGGCCCGAAGAAGCGCTCGAGGTCGGCGGCAACGTCCCAGCGCACGTTCTCGAGCAGCCAGTTGACGTCGGTGGCCAGCGTCGCGTCGCCTCGGATCTCGACCGGCGGCACGTCGCCGACCATCACGCGCGCCGCGAGCAGCGCGGGGTTCGAGGCGTCGACGCGCACGTGCAGGTCCGCCGCGGTGCCCAGCGGCGGGCCGGCGTCGTCGGCGCGCCACTCGAGCAGGCCGGCGGGCGTGACGGCGAACGCGAGCCGCGGCGGCGGCGGCAGCAGCGACGGCCAGCCGGCGAGCTCGACCTCGAGCCGCCGGCCGCGGTGCGCCGCGAGCCGCTGCGTGGCCACCGGCTCGGCCGCCAGCACGTGGTTGACGACCAGCGTCAGGCGTTCCATCACCGCGGGCGCGACCATCGAAGCGAGGGCGTGAAGCATGCACGCATTGTAGGCAGCGCCCCCACCGGGCCGCGGTGCCCGCCGCCGGCGCCGCTTGGCGACAATCGGGCGCTTATCGGTCGCTTCACTGCCGCACCCTTCTTCCGAACACATCCGATGCCGACGGTCCTGCTGACGGGCGCGACGGGCTACATCGCCTCGCACACCTGGCTCGCGCTGCTCGCCGACGGCTGGAACGTCGTCGGCGTCGACGACTTCTCGAACAGCTCGCCCGAGGTGCTGCACCGGCTGCGCCGGCTTGCCGGCGTCGCGCCCGACTTCGAGCGCGCCAGCGTCTGCGACGCGGCGGCGATGGCGGCGCTGTTCTCGCGCCGGCGCATCGACGCCGTCGTGCACTTCGCCGCCCACAAGGCGGTCGGCGAGTCGGTCGCCAGGCCTCTCGCCTACTACGCCAACAACGTCGGCGGCCTCGTGACGGTGTGCCAGGCGATGCAGGCGCACGGCTGCCGCCGTGTCGTCTTCAGCTCGAGCGCGACCGTCTACGGCGAGCCGCAGTCGCTACCGATCCGCGAGGACGCGCCGCTCGCGGCGACCAACCCCTACGGTCGCACCAAGCTGATCGGCGAGCAGATGCTGCACGACGTCGGCGCCGCCGATGCACAGTGGCAGACGGCGTGCCTGCGCTACTTCAACCCGGTCGGCGCGCACGAGTCGGGGCTCATCGGCGAGGACCCGCGCGACGTGCCGAACAACCTGATGCCCTACGTCGCCCAGGTCGCCGTCGGCCGCCGGCCGCGGCTGCAGGTGTTCGGCAGCGACTACCCGACGCCCGACGGCACCGGCGTGCGCGACTACATCCACGTCGCCGACCTTGCTGAGGGCCACGTCGCCGCGCTGCGCCGGCTGGTCGACGCGCCGGGCTCGTTCACGGTCAACCTCGGCACCGGCCGCGGCTACAGCGTGCTCGAGCTCGTGCACGCCTACGAGAAGGCGAGCGGGCGGCCGATCCCGTACGACGTCGTCGCACGCCGTCGCGGCGACGTCGCCGCCTGCTGGGCCGACCCGAGCCTGGCCGCCGAGCGGCTCGGCTGGCGCGCGCGCCACGACCTCGACCGCATGTGCGCCGACAGCTGGCGCTGGCAGCAGCGCAACCCCGAGGGCTACGCGACGCCCGCCTGAACCCGAGACCTCACGATGAGCACGATCCCCGTCCAACCCGTCGTCATGGCCGGCGGCTCCGGCACGCGCCTGTGGCCGCTGTCGCGCGCCGGCTATCCGAAGCAGTTCCTGGTGCTCGCCGGCAACACGAGCCTGTTCCAGCAGGCGGCCGCGCGGCTGCAGCGTCTCGGCGACGACAGCATCGCGGTCGCCGCGCCGCTCGTCGTCGGCAACGAGGAGCACCGCTTCCTCGTCCTCGACCAGCTGCGCGAGCAGCGCCTGGACCCGGGCGCCGTGCTGCTCGAGCCGGCCGGGCGCAACACCGCGCCGGCGCTGACGCTGGCCGCGCTGCAGGCGATGGACGGCGGCCACGACCCGGTGCTCGTCGTCACGCCCGCCGACCAGACCGTCGTCGACGAGCCGGCGTTCACGCAGGCGCTGCGCCGCGCGGTGCGCCTGGCCGCGCGCGGCGAGATCGTGATCCTCGGCGTGCCGCCCGATCGCCCGGAGACCGGCTACGGCTACATCCGCGCGCGCGTCGCACCGGGCGAGGCCGAGGGCGCGGCGCCCACGGTGCAGGCCTTCGTCGAGAAACCCGACGCCGCCACCGCAGCACGCTACCTCGCCGAGGGCGGCTACTTCTGGAACGCCGGCATGTTCGTGCTGCAGGCGAGCGTGTGGCTCGCCGCGCTCGAGCGCTTCCGCCCCGACATCGCCGCCGCGACGCGGCTCGCCTGGGACCAGCGGCGGCGCGACGACCGCTTCGTGCGCCCTGGCGCCGCCGAGTTCGCCGCCGTGCCGGCCGAGTCGGTCGACTACGCCGTGATGGAGCGCTGCCCGGGCAGCGGCCTTGGCATCCGCATGGTCGTGCTCGACGCCGGCTGGAACGACCTCGGCGCCTGGGACGCGGTGTGGCAGGTCGCGCCGAAGGACGCCGCCGGCAACGCGCAGGTGGGCGACGCGATCGTCGCCGACAGCCGCAACACGCTCGTGCACGCGACGAGCCGGCTCGTCAGCGTGATCGGGCTGGACGACGTCGTCGTCGTCGAGACCGCCGACGCGGTGCTCGTCGCCGACCGCAGGCGCAGCCAGGAGGTGAAGAAGGTCGTCGAGCGCCTCGGCGCCGAGCAGCGCGGCGAGCACGCGCTGCACCGCAAGGTGCACCGCCCCTGGGGCTGGTACGACAGCGTCGACGCCGGCGAGCGCTTCCAGGTCAAGCGCATCATGGTCAAGCCCGGCGCGAGCCTGAGCCTGCAGATGCACCACCACCGCGCCGAGCACTGGATCGTCGTGAGCGGCACCGCCGAGGTCACCTGCGGGGAGCAGGTCACGCTGCTCGGCGAGAACCAGAGCACCTACATCCCGCTCGGCGCCACGCACCGGCTGCGCAACCCGGGCAAGGTGCCGCTCGAGATCATCGAGGTGCAGTCGGGAAGCTACCTCGGCGAAGACGACATCGTGCGCTTCGACGACACCTACGGCCGCCGCTGAGGGCGGCACAGCGGCTCAGCGCGTCTCGTCGTCGAGCGCGCCGTCGCTCGCCGCCGGATCGACCGCGGGCGGCGGGGCCCCGGCGAAGCGGCCGAAGTACGCGACCTTGGCCTCGCGGCGCAGCCCCGTCAGGTCGTCGCGTACGAGCGTGCGCCGCCGCTCGGCGAGCAGCAGCGCCTCGATCGCCGGCGTCGCCTGCTCGAGCGTGACCGGCTGCGGCTGCGACCCCGCGCGCACGACGATGCGCACGCCGGTCGGCGCGGCCTGCAGCAGCGCCTGCCCGTCCTGCAGCGCCGCGAGCGCCTTCGCGCTCGCCGGCGGCAGCTGCTCGGCGGCACGCACCGCCTGGCTGGCGGCGAAGCGGTAGCCGCTGGCGCGCAGCCACTCGACGAGCGCGCCGATATCGGCCGTCTCGGCCAGCCGGCCGCGCAGTTCGTCCACCTGCTCGGGGCGCGCCTCGATCGCGAGCTCCTGCAGGCTGTACACGCGCCGCTCGCCGAACAGCCACGGGTGCTCGTCGTAGTAGCGCCGGATCTCGTCGGCCGTCGGGCGCGCCGCACCCGCGCCGACGTGCTCGGCGTACGCGCGCGCCAGCACCTCGCGCCGCGCGGCGTCGAGCTGCAGCTGCACGCGCGGCTCACGGTCGAGCTTGAGGTCGGCCGCGCGCTGCGCCGCGAGCTGCTGGTGGATCAGCCGTTCGAGCACGACCTGGCCTGCCGCCTGCGCCTGCTCCGGCCGCACGCCGCGCTGCTGCAGCGCGAGGTCGATCTGCGGCATCGTGACGGCCTCGCCGTTGACGCTCGCCGCCTTCTCGACGCCGGCTCGGCGCTCGCGTTTCGTCGGGTCGCCGCAGCCTGCGAGCGAGGCGGCCAGCGCAACCGCGACCAGCAGCGCCGCCGCCGCGGCGCGCCGCCCGGGGCCGCGCGCCGAACTCAGCACCTGACGCCGACGTGCAGCGCGACGACGCCGCCGGTCAGGTTGTGCACGTCGACGTGACCGAAGCCGGCGGCCCTCATCATGCCCTTGAGCGTTTCCTGGTCGGGGTGCATGCGGATCGACTCGGCCAGATAGCGGTAGCTCTCCGAGTCGCCGGCCACCCACTGGCCCAGCCGCGGCAGCACGTTGAACGAGTACCAGTCGTAGGCCTTCTCGAGCCGCGGCGCGACCTTCGAGAACTCGAGCACGAGCAGGCGCCCGCCGGGCTTGAGCACGCGGCACATCTCGGCGAGCGCCACGTCCTTGTGCGTCATGTTGCGCAGCCCGAAGGCGACGCTGACGAGGTCGAAGCGCTCGGCGCGGAACGGCAGCCGCTCGGCGTCGCAGACCACGGTCGGCAGCGAGAACCCCTCGTCGAGCAGGCGGTCGCGGCCGGTGGTCAGCATCGCGAGGTTGATGTCGCTGTGCACGACGCAGCCGCTGCTGCCGACCTTGCGCGCGAACGCGCGCGCAAGGTCGCCGGTGCCGCCGGCGATGTCGAGCACCTGGTGGCCCTCGCGCAGGTTCGCCACCGCCACCGTGTACGCCTTCCACGCCCGGTGCAGCCCGAGCGACATCAGGTCGTTCATCAGGTCGTACTTCGGGGCGACGGAGTCGAACACGCCTTGCACGCGGCGCGCCTTCTCGCCCTCGTCGACGGTCTTGAAGCCGAAGTGCGTCTCGCCCACGGTCAGCCCCTCAGTGGTGGCCGCAGGCGCCGCCGGCCTTCTCGGCCATCGGCGCGTCGCGGTCGACACCCGCCGCGGCGAGGCGGCGTTCGTACTCGGCCCACAGCTCGCCCTGCTTCGAGCCGAGGAAGTACAGGTAGTCCCACGAGAAGATGCCCGACGCGTGACCGTCGGAGAACGTGGGCTGGATCGCGTAGTGGCCCACCGGCTCGAGGCCGACGACTTCGACGCCGCGCTTGCCCGTCTGCAGCACCTCCTGGCCGGGCCCGTGGCCCTGCACCTCGGCCGACGGCGAATACACGCGCATCAGCTCGAACGGGATCCGGAAGCGCCCACCGTCGTCGAACGCGATCTCGAGCACGCGCGACTGCTGGTGCACCGTGACCTCGGTCGGTTTCGGGGTGTTGCGGTCGAGGCCGGCCATGACGAGGGCTCCTTGAGGGCGGGATACGGCGGGGGTGCGACGGGCCTTGGCCCGTCAAGCATAGTGCAATCGCTCGGCGAGCCGCCGGTCGAGATCGGGCAACTGCGCCACGACCGCCGCCAGCGCGTCGACGGGTGCGGCGCGCTGCACCGCGCCCCAGATCGGGTTCGGGAAGCGGCTGTCCCAGTCGAAGCGCGCGACCACGTGCCAGTGCAGGTGCGGCGTCACGTTGCCGAGCGACGCGAGGTTGATCTTCGTCGGGTGCAGGCGCTCGCGCAGCACGCGCTCGACGGTGTCGACGAGCACGATGCAGCGATCGCGCTCGGCCGGATCGAGATCGCTGAACTCGGCCACGTGCCGGTTGCAGATGACGCGGTAGTAGGCCGGGAATTCGGCGTCGTCGACGCCGACGACACGCCAGTCGCCGTCGTGGTGGACGAGCCGCCCACCGTCGTGCTCGCACAGTTCGCAGCCGGCGACCTTCACACCAGCACCCGCTCGATGCCGCCGGCGTTGGCGCGCGCGACGTACTCGGGCAGCCACTGCTCGCCCAGGATCTGGCGCGCCATCTCGACGACGATGTAGTCGGCCTCGAGCAGGCCGTTGCTCATGTCGTCCTGGTAGCGGCTCAGCCCCTGCAGGCAGCTCGGGCACGACGTGAGGATCTTCACGTTGCCCTGCACGCCCTGCGCGCGCAGCGCGGCTTCGTTCCTGCGCAGCTCGTCCTCCTTGCGGAAGCGGATCTGCGTCGAGATGTCGGGCCGCGTGACGCCGAGCGTGCCGCTCTCGCCGCAGCAGCGCTTGCTCTCGAGCACCTGCTCGCCCACCAGCGCCTTGACCGTCTTCATCGGGTCCTGCAGCTTCATCGGGCTGTGGCAGGGGTCGTGGTACAGGTACGCGCCCTTCGTCGGCAGCACGATGCCCTTTTCCAGCAGGTACTCGTGGATGTCGACGATGCGGCAGCCGGGGAAGATCTGACCACCACCGTCTTGATGTCGAGGTAGTTCAGCGTGTTGGCCACGCGGTGGAACAGCACGCGGTTGTCGGTGATGATCTTGTCGGCCTTGTCGAACTGGCCGCTGCCGCGCTGCGGGTAGCCGCAGCACAGGTAGCCGGGCGGCAGCACCGTCTGCACGCCGGCGTGCCACAGCATCGCCTGCGTCGCCAGGCCCACCTGGCTGAACAGGCGCTCCGAGCCGCAGCCGGGGAAGTAGAAGACGGCCTCGGTGTCGACGCTGGTGCGTGCCGGGTCGCGGATGATCGGCACGTAGTGCTTGTCCTCGATGTCGAGCAGCGCGCGCGCCGTCTTCTTCGGCAGGCCGCCGGGCATCTTCTTGTTGATGAAGTGGATCACCTGCTCCTTGAGCGGGGCCTGGCCGACAGTCGCCGGCGGCGCGCTCGTCTGCGCGCGGGCTACCTTCTTCAGCACGTCGTTCGCCACGCGCTGGGCCTTGAAGCCGACGTCGACCATCGCGCTGCGCATGAGCTTGATCGTCTGCGGGCTGGTCGCGTTGAGGAACAGCATCGCCGCCGCGTTGCCCGGGCGGAAGCTCTTGCGGCCCATCTTGCGCAAGAGGTTCCTCATGTTCATCGACACGTCGCCGAAGTCGATGTCCACCGGGCAGGGGTTCAGGCACTTGTGGCAGACCGTGCAGTGGTCGGCGACGTCCTCGAACTCCTCCCAGTGCTTGACGCTGATGCCGCGGCGCGTCTGCTCCTCGTACAGGAACGCCTCGACGAGCAGCGAGGTGGCGAGGATCTTGTTGCGCGGGCTGTACAGCAGGTTCGCGCGCGGCACGTGCGTGGCGCACACCGGCTTGCACTTGCCGCAGCGCAGGCAGTCCTTGATGCTGTCGCTGATCGCGCCGATGTCCGACTGCTGCATGATCAGCGACTCGTGGCCCATCAGCCCGAAGCTCGGCGTGTAGGCGTGGTGCAGGTCGGCGGCGCGCACGTCGTCGCCCAGGCCGCTCACGTCGCGCAGCAGCTTGCCCTTGTTGAAGCGGCCCTGCGGGTCGACGCGGCGCTTGTACTCGGCGAACGGCGCGATCTCGGCGTCGGACAGGAACTCGAGCTTGGTGATGCCGATGCCGTGCTCGCCGCTGATCACGCCGTCCAGGCTCCTGGCCAGCGCCATGATGCGCGCCACCGCCTCGTGCGCGGTCTGCAGCATCTCGTAGTGGTCGCTGTTGACGGGGATGTTGGTGTGCACGTTGCCGTCGCCGGCGTGCATGTGCAGCGCGACCCACACCCGCCCGCGCAGCACCTCCTGGTGGATGCGGCTGCACTCGTCGAGCACCGCCTTGAACGCGGCGCCCGAGAACATCTCGCGCAGGGGGCCTCGGATCTGCGTCTTCCACGACGCGCGCAGCGTGCCGTCCTGCAGGTCCTCGAAGAAGGTGCGCCCGCCGGGCTGCGGCACGTCGAGGCCGTCGAGCCACTGCTGCCACAGCGCCCGGACCTCGCGCAGCAGCTGCAGCGCCTGCGCCACGCGGTCCTCGAGCAGCTCGGCGCTCGGGATCTCGACAGCGTCGTCGCCGCGCCCGAGCGGCAGGCTGCCGCGCGCGAAGAACGCCTCCAGCCGCTCGACGAGCTGCAGCTTGTTGCGCAGGCTCAGCTCGATGTTGATGCGCTCGATGCCGTTGGTGTACTCGCCCATGCGCTCGAGCGGGATCACCACGTCCTCGTTGATCTTGAACGCGTTGGTGTGCTTGGCGATCGCCGCGGTGCGCTTGCGGTCGAGCCAGAACTTCTTGCGCGCGTCGGCGCTCACGGCGACGAAGCCCTCGCCGGCGCGGCTGTTGGCGATGCGCACGACCTCGCTCGCCGCGCGCGCGACGGCCGCCTCGTCGTCGCCGACGATGTCGCCGATCAGCACCATCTTGGGCAAGCCCCCGCGCTTGCTCTTGGTGGCGTAGCCCACCGCCTTGAGATAGCGGTCGTCGAGGTGCTCGAGGCCGGCGAGCTGGACGGGGGAGGGGCCGCGTCCATCACCGGCCTCCCCGGCGGGCTGCTTCGCCAGGGCGAACATCCGGTCCTTGATCTCGACGATGCTCGGCACCGCGTTCTTCGCGTTGCCGAAGAACTCGAGGCACACGGTGCGCACGTGCGCGGGCATGCGGTGCACGACCCAGCGCGCGCTGGTGATCAGGCCGTCGCAGCCTTCCTTCTGGATGCCCGGCAGCCCGGCGAGGAACTTGTCGGTGACGTCCTTGCCCAGACCCGCCTTGCGGAACGCCCGCCCGGGGACGTCCAGCCGCTCGGTGCGCAGCAGCGTCCTGCCGCTGGCGTCGTAGTGGCGCAGCTCGAAGCTCGCCACGTTGACGTCGTGGATCTTGCCCAGGTTGTGGTTCAGCCGCACGACCTCGAGCCAGGTCGCCTCGGGCGTGACCATCTTCCAGCTCGCGAGGTTGTCGAGCGCCGTGCCCCACAGCACGGCCTTCTTGCCGCCGGCGTTCATCGCGATGTTGCCGCCGATGCAGCTCGCCTCGGCCGAGGTGGGGTCGACCGCGAACACGTAGCCGGCGCGCTCGGCGGCGTCGGCCACGCGCTGCGTGACGACGCCGGCCTCGCTCCAGACCGTCGGCACCGGGTGGTCGACGCCGGGCAGCGCAACCAGCTCGACCTCGCTCATCTGCTCGAGCTTCTCGGTGTTGATGACCGCGCTCTTCCACGTCAGCGGCACGGCGCCGCCGGTGTAGCCGGTGCCGCCGCCACGCGGGATGATCGTCAGGCCCAGCTCGACGCAGCCGGCCACCAGCCCCGCCATCTCGGCCTCGGTGTCGGGCGTGAGGACGACGAAGGGGTACTCGACGCGCCAGTCGGTGGCGTCCGTCACGTGCGACACGCGCGACAGCCCGTCGAACTTGATGTTGTCCTTCGCCGTGTGGCGGCCAAGCACGCGCTTCGTGCGCCGGCGCAGCGCGTCGACGGCGTCGAACGAGGCGGCGAACTCGCGCACGGCGGCGCGCGCCGCGTCGAGCAGCTCGCCCACGAGCGCGTCGCGCACGGCGTCGGCGGCGGCGTCGCGGCGCTTGTCGATCTCGCGCAGGCGGTGCTCGAGCGCCTCGATCAGCAGCGTGCGGCGCTTCGGGTTGTCGAGCAGGTCGTCCTGCAGGTACGGGTTGCGCTGCACGACCCAGATATCGCCCAGCACCTCGTAGAGCATGCGCGCCGAGCGGCCGGTGCGCCGCTCCGCGCGCAGGCGGTCGAGCACCTCCCACGCCCGCGCGCCGAGCAGGCGGATGACGATCTCGCGGTCGGAGAACGAGGTGTAGTTGTAGGGGATCTCGCGCAGGCGCGCGGGAACGTCGTCGGCCACGGCCACCTGCGGGCGGTCGGTCGCCGCCAGCGTCAGCGTGTTCGCGGGAAGGGGTGCGTTCATGGGTTGCAGGCCCCGACGCTGCGGCGCCGAGCCCGTGTAAACCCGTGGATGCTATCGCAGCCCCCCTTCCCCGGCCGGCGCCGGGGCTGCTGGCCGGCCGGGTCTTCACCGATGCCCATGAAGGCGTGGGGCGATTGAAATGCAACTGTCACACGGACTGTCGACACTGCCGGGCTTTGCCTGCCACCTCAAGGAGTCGTGATGAACCTGAAGCATGCGTTCGCCGCCGCCGCCCTCGCGACGACGCTCGCCGCCCCGGCCGCCGCCCAGCCGACCGAGATCCAGTTCTGGATGGGCCTGACCGGCGTCAACGGCGAGTTGCTGACCAAATTCGGCGACGAGTTCAACAAGTCGCAGAACGAGTACAAGGTCGTCGTCTCGTTCAAGGGCCAGTACCCCGAGCAGCGTGCCGCCGCGGTGGCGGCGTACCGCGCCGGCAACCCGCCGCACGTCATGCAGATGTTCGACGCCGGCTCGGGCGACATGATGGGCGCCAAGGGCGCGATCGTGCCGGTGTCGGACGTATTCCGCCGCGCCGGCATGCAGTTCAACCCGGCCGACTTCATCGCCCCGGCGCGCGGCTATTACGGCCTGCCCAACGGCGACCTGCTGTCGATGCCGTTCAACGTCTCGACGACGGTGCTGTTCTACAACAAGGACGCGTTCCGCAAGGCCGGCCTCGACCCGAACAAGCCGCCCAAGACCTGGCCGGAGCTGATCGACGCGGCGAAGAAGATCCGCTCGACCAACGCGGCGGCGTGCGGCTACACGACGACCTGGCTCGCTTGGGTGCAGCTCGAGCAGTTCGCGTCGCGCCACAACATCGCCTTCGGCACCCGCGACAACGGCCGCGCCGGACTCGACGCGTCGCTCGACGTGGCCAACAACCCGCTGCTGGTGCGCCAGGTGCAGACGCTGGTCGACATGCAGAAGGACAAGAGCTTCGACTACGGCGGGCGCAGCAACGACGCCGCGGCCAAGTTCATCTCCGGCGAGTGCGCGATGCTCACGCAGAGCTCGGGCGGTCTCGGCGCGATCGTGCAGGGCGCGAAGTTCGAGTTCGGCACCGCGCAGCTGCCGTACTGGCCCGACGTGAAGGGCGCACCGTACGCGTCGACGATCGGTGGCGCGTCGCTGTGGGTGTTCAACGCTCCGAACCGCAGCGACAAGGAGTTCCGCGGCATCGCCGCGTTCCTGAACTACATGAAGAGCGACAAGGTGATGGTCGAGTGGGCGAAGACGACAGGCTTCCTGCCCGCCACGAACAGCGCCTTCAAGGCGATGCAGGACGAGGGCTTCTTCGCCAAGAACCCGGGCCGCGACGTGCCGATCCTGTCGCTGATCGAGGGCAACAAGGGCGCCAACACCAACGGCTACCGTTTCGGCCGCTGGACCGAGATCCGCGACGTCTACCACGAGGAGGTCGAGAAGGCGCTGCAGGGCCGGCAGAGCGCTGCCGAGGCGATGCGCAACTTCGAGCGCCGCGGCAACGCGCTGCTGCGCGCATTCGAGCGCACCGCAGGCTGAGCATCCGACCTGACGGCGACGGCGGCCGCGGCCCGGCCGCCGTCGCCGTTTCGAGCTGTTGCCGATGGACCGTCGCGTCGTCTTCCCCCACCGCCGCCTGCCGTACCTGCTGCTGCTGCCGCAGCTCGTGATCACGCTCGTGTTCTTCTTCTGGCCGGGCGGGCAGGCGCTGTTCATGTCGCTGCAGATGCAGGACCCGTTCGGCAATTCGGTGACGTTCGTCGGGCTGGAGAACTTCGCGCTGCTGTTCGCCGATCCGGCGTATCTCGAGGCGGTGTGGCGCACGCTGTACTTCGCCACCGCGGTGACGCTGCTCGCGATGGTGCCGGCGCTGCTGCTGGCGGTGATGGCCGACCGCGTCGTGCGCGGCAGCACGGCCTACACGACGGCGATGCTGATCCCGTACGCGATCGCGCCGGCGGTCGCGGGCGTGCTGTGGCTGTTCATGTTCAACCCGTCGATCGGCGTCGTCGCGTGGTGGCTGAAGGCCGCCGGCGTCGACTGGAACCCGACGCTCGATGGCGCCCACGCGATGTGGCTCGTGATCCTGGCCTCCGCCTGGAAGCAGGTCGCCTACAACTTCCTGTTCTTCCTCGCCGGCCTGCAGGCGATCCCCAAGTCGCTGCTCGAGGCCGCCGCGATCGACGGCGCGCGGCCGCTGCGCCGCTTCTGGACCATCGTCTTCCCGCTGCTGTCGCCGACCACGTTCTTCCTGCTCGTCGTCAACCTCGTCTACGCGTTCTTCGACACCTTCGGCGTGATCAGCGCGGTGACGCAGGGCGGCCCGGCCACCGCCACCGAGACGCTCGTCTACAAGGTGTACAAGGACGGCATCCACAACCTCGACCTCGGCGGCTCGGCCGCGCAGTCCGTCGTGCTGATGGCGATCGTCGTCGCGCTCACGGTCGTGCAGTTCCGCTTCATCGAGCGGCGCGTCCATTACGCCTGACCGCCCACGACCCCACGCCCGGCCACGATGAGCGCCGTCACCACCCCCACCGTCGACCGCGGCGACGCACGCACCGGCGAAGGCGCCGCCGTCGGCCGCGGGCGGCCCAGGGGCCCGGGCAGCAGCGCCTGGCTGCCGCACGCGATCCTGTGGATCGGCATCGCCGTCACCGCGTTTCCGCTTTACGTCGCCTTCGTCGCCTCGACGCTGACGCCGATGGACATCGCGCAGGCGCCGATGCCGATCGTGCCCGGCCCGCACGGCCTCGACAACTACCGCGCCGTGCTCGTGCAGGGCATGAGCGGCACGTTCCTGTCGCCGCCGGTGTGGCAGATGATGTGGAACAGCCTGCTGATGGCGCTCATCATCACCGGCGGCAAGATCGTCGTCTCGATCCTGTCGGCCTACGCCGTCGTGTTCTTCCGCTTTCCCGGGCGCATGGCGGCGTTCTGGCTCATCTTCCTCACGCTGATGCTGCCGGTGGAGGTGCGCATCCTGCCGACCTACGACGTGGTGACGAATCTGGGCATGATCAACACGATGGCCGGCCTCACGATCCCGCTGATCGCCTCGGCCACCGGCACGCTGCTGTTCCGCCAGTTCTTCCTGACGATTCCCGACGAGCTCGTCGAGGCGGCGCGCATCGACGGCGCCGGGCCGATGCGCTTTTTCAAGGACGTCGTGCTGCCGCTGTCGGCGACCAACATCGCCGCGCTGTCGGTGATCCTGTTCATCTACGGCTGGAACCAGTACCTGTGGCCGCTGCTGATCACGACCGACAACCGGCTCGACACGATCGTCGTCGGCATCACGAAAATGATCGGCACCGGCGACGCGACGACCGACTGGACGCAGGTCATGGCGACGACGCTGCTGGCCGTGCTGCCACCCGCGCTCGTCGTCGTGCTGATGCGGCGCTGGTTCGTCAAGGGCCTCGTCGACTCAGAGAAGTAAGACAACGATGGCGTCGATCTCCTTTCGCGATGTCCACAAGCGCTATGGCAGCGGCGCGGGCGCCAACCCGGTGATCCACGGCGTCAGCGCCGAGATCGCCGACGGCGAGTTCGTCGTCATCGTCGGCCCGAGCGGCTGCGGCAAGAGCACCCTGCTGCGCATGGTCGCCGGGCTCGAGGCGATCAGCGGCGGCGAGATCGCGATCGGCGCGCGCGTCGTCAACGACCTCGAGCCGCCCGAGCGCGACATCGCGATGGTGTTCCAGAACTACGCGCTCTACCCGCACTTCAACGTGTTCGACAACATGGCCTACGGGCTGCGCATCCGCAAGGTGCCCGAAGCCGAGGTGCGCACGCGCGTCGAGAAGGCGGCGGCCACGCTCGAGCTCGGCGGGCTGCTGCAGCGCAAGCCGCGCCAGCTCTCAGGCGGCCAGCGCCAGCGTGTCGCCATGGGACGCGCGATCGTGCGCCAGCCGCAGGTGTTCCTGTTCGACGAGCCGCTGTCGAACCTCGACGCCAAGCTGCGCGCGCAGACGCGGCTCGAGATCCAGAAGCTGCACCGCGAGCTCGGCGTGACGTCGCTGTTCGTGACCCACGACCAGGTCGAGGCGATGACGCTCGCGCAGCGCATGATCGTGATGAACGCCGGGCGCATCGAGCAGATCGGCACGCCCGAGGAGGTGTACCAGCACCCGGCGACGACGTTCGTCGCCGGCTTCATCGGCAGCCCGCCGATGAACCTTCTCGACGGACGTGCCGACGGCTCGCGCTTCACCGTCGGCGGCCACGAACTGCCGCTGCCGTGCCCCGCGCCGCGCGCCGGCGCGCTGCTGCTCGGCGTGCGCCCCGAGCACCTCGAGCTCGACGACGCGGGCCGCTGGCCGCTGCGCGTCGAGACGGTCGAGATGCTCGGCGCCGAGCGCCTCGTGCACGGCGAGCTCGCCGGCGCCGCGCTGACGCTGCGCCTCGACGCGACGCTGGCGGCGCCGCGCGCCGGCGACACGCTGCGCCTGCGCGCGCCGGCCGAGCGCCTGCACTGGTTCGACCCCGCCACCGGTCGGCGTATCGGACCGTGACACGCTGGCCCTACCCGCGCTGGATCGCGCACCGTCGCGCCCGAGAACACGCTCGCCGCATTCCGCCTCGGCGCCGCCCACGGCTTCCGCGCGTTCGAGTGCGACGTCAAGCTGAGCGCCGACGGCGTGCCGTTCCTGCTGCACGACGCGACGCTGGGCCGCACGACGAACGGCCGTGGCCCGGCGTCGGCGTTGCCCTGGGCCGAGCTGTCGCGCCTCGACGCCGGCAGCTGGCACGGCCGAAGCCACGCCGGCGAGCCGCCGGCGTCGCTCGACGCCGTCGCCGCCTTCGTGCTCGCCAACGGCTTCGCGCTCAACATCGAGCTCAAGCCGTCGCCGGGTCAGGCCGGCGCCACCGGCGACGTGGTCGCACGCCACGCCGCGCGGCGGTGGGCCGGCGCCGCGGTGCCGCCGCTGCTCAGTTCGTTCGAGCCCGACGCGCTCGCCGCGGCGCGCGCCGCCGCCCCG
>JALOSD010000294.1 GCA_025458585.1 Burkholderiaceae bacterium
GACCTCGACGGCGCCACCGTCTTCAGCGGCTTCGTCGACGCCCACACCCACCTCGACAAGGGCGACCTGCTGTCGGCGGGCCTCGCGCCCGAACGCGACCTGATGGCCGCCGTCACCGCGGTACGCGCCGACTACGCGCACTGGAGCGAGCGCGAGCTGCGCGCGCGCATCGGCTTCGCGCTGCGCACGGCCTATGCGCACGGCACACGCGCGCTCAACAGCTACTGCGACTGGCCGCAGTCCGACGGGCCGCTCGCCTGGCGCGTGCTCGGCGACATGCGGCGCGAGTGGGCCGGCCGTGTCGACCTGGTGCTGACGGCGCTGGCCGCGATCGACGAGTTCGCCGATCCGGCGCGCGCCGAGACGATCGCGCGCACGGTGGCCGCGGGCGGCGGCGTGCTCGGCCCCTTCGTGTACCCCGGTGCGCCGGTCGAGTTGCTGCCTCGCGTGTTCGACCTCGCCGAGCGCTTCGACCTGCGACTCGACTTTCACATCGACGAGCACCTCGACCCGCCGGTGGCCAACCTGCCGCACGTGCTGCGCCTGGCGCGCGAGCGCGGCATCGGCGCACGCACCGTCTGCGGTCACGTCTGCGTGCTCGGCGTGCTCGCACCGGGTGAGCGTGACCGCATCCTCGACCACGTCGCCGAGGCGGGCGTCGGCCTCGTCAGCCTGCCCTACACCAACCTGTACCTGCAGGACAGCGGCGTGCAGCACGAGCGCCCGCAGCACCGCCGCATGCCGCTGCGCCGTGGCCTGCTGCCGGTGCACGAGGCGCGTTCCCGCGGCATCGCGCTCGCGTTCGCGTCCGACAACCACCGCGACCCGTTCTTTCCGGGCGGCGACCTCGACTTGCTGCAGGCGCTCGCGCTCGCCGCCTGCGCGGCGCACCTCGACGACCCGGTCGAGCACTGGGCCGACACGATCACGACCGGCGCCGCGCGCCTGCTCGGGCTGCCGTGGGACGGCGTGCTGCGCCCCGGCGTACCAGCGGACCTCGTGATCCACCCTGGTCGGTGCAGCGCCGAAGTGATCGGCCGTCCGTCCTTCGGCCGCCACGTGATCCGTGCCGGCCGGCGCCTCTCGGCTGCCGACGCGGCGCCGCCCGACTTTCGCGACCTCGACGGGCTGCGAGGCCCCGCCCGATGAGTGCCGCCGCGCCCGCCGTCGAGATCCCGCCGCCGCCGTCGCACCGCGCCGCCGACCACGGCATCGCCGCCGACGTCGACTGGGCTGCCGTCGCGCGCGAACTGCACGGCCTCAACGTGATTGCCGCACCGCGGCAACGCAAGACGCTGTCGAAGGACTTCCACTGGTACAGCCCGATCCTCGCCGACGAGCTGCGCGACTGCGTCGCCGACCTCGTCGTCAAGGTCAGCACCGAGGACGACGTGAAGCGCGTCGCCGCCGTCGCCGCGCGGCATCGCCTGCCACTGACGGTGCGCGGCGGCGGCACCGGCAACTACGGCCAGTGCGTGCCGCTGGTCGGCGGTCTCGTCGTCGACACGTCGGAGATGCTGCGCGTGCTCGACATCGCGCCCGGCCGCGTGCGCGTACAAGGTGGCGCGCGCATGCACGACATCGAGACAGCGGTGCGCGAGAGCGGGCAGGCGCTGCGCATGTGGCCGAGCACCTGGCGCGTCGCGACGATCGCCGGCTTCATCGCCGGGGGCTTCGGCGGCGTCGGCTCGATCGCGCACGGCGTGCTGCGCGATCCCGGCAACCTGTTGCGTTGCCGCGTCGTCACGGTCGAGCCCGAGCCGCGGGTGATCGAGCTGGTCGGCGACGAAATCCAGCAGGTGCACCACGCTTACGGCACCAACGGCATCGTCACCGAGGTCGAGGTGGCGCTGAGCCCCGCCGTCGACTGGGTGCACGTGATTGCCCTCTTCCCGCGCTACCGGCAGGTGCTCGACGCCGGGGTCTCGGCCAGCACTCCCGCGCTCGAGCTGTTCCTGCTGTCGGCCGTCGACGCCGGTTTCGCGCCGTACTACACGGCGCTGAAGGACCGTTTCCCGCCCGATCGCCACGCCCTCTTCGCGATGGTCGCGCCCGCGTCGCTGCCGGCGTTCGAGGCGCTGGTGCAGGCGCACGGCGGCGTGCTGTCGCTGGCCATGTCCGAACCGGAGCTCGAAGCCGCCGGCCTGCCGCCTGCCTACGAGTGCGCGTACAACCACACGACGCTGCAGGTGCTCAAGGTCGACCGCGGATGGACCTACCTGCAGGTCGCCTACCCGCAGCCCTTCGACCCGGCCGTCGTCGAGCAGCACGTCGCGATGTTCGGCGCCGACGTGCTGCAGCACCAGGAGTTCGCGAAGATGCACGGCGCCTATGCGACGTTCGCGATCCTGCTCGTGCGCTGGAAGGGCCTCGAGCACCAGTACGAGGTGATCCGCGCGATCGAGACCACCGGCTGCACGATCTTCAATCCGCACGTCGTCACGATCGAGGACGGCGGCATGAAGACGATCGACCAGGCGCAGATCGCCTTCAAGCGGCGCGCCGACCCGCTCGG
>JALOSD010000295.1 GCA_025458585.1 Burkholderiaceae bacterium
CTCGTCGATCAGGCCGGCGCGCACGAGCATCAGGTCGTCGTAGTACGACGTGAAGCCCTCGAAGAACCAGAGCAGCGGTGTGTAGTTCTCGCGCGTGTACTCGATCGTCGCGAGCTCGCGCGGGCGCAGGCGCTTGACGTTCCAGGTGTGGAAGTACTCGTGGCTGACGAGCCCGAGCAGCGTCACGTAGCCGTCGCTCGGGCCGCCGGCAGCGGCGGCGTCGCGTCGCGGCAGGTCGCGCCGGGCGGCGATCAGCGCCGTGCTCGCGCGGTGCTCGAGGCCGCCGTAGCCGTCCTCGGTCGCGTGCAGCATGAACACGTAGCGCCCGAACGGCACCTCGCGCCGCCTGCGGCCGTGCCAGAACGCGATCTGCGCCTCGCAGATGCGCTTCGTGTCGGCGACGAGTCGCTCGCCGTCGAAGCTCGGCCACGCGCCGGCGACGACGAACTCGTGCGGCACGCCGGCGGCATCGAACGAAGCGCGCCAGAAGCGGCCGAGCGTGAACGGGTGGTCGACGAGCTCGTGGTAGTCGGCGGCGACGTACGCGCGCCGGCGGCCGGGCTGCGCCGGCATCGCGGTGGCCACGTCCCAGCCGCGCGGCAGCGCACCGAGCACGAGCTCGTGCGGCTCGTGCTCGCGCCCCTCGACGCGCAGGCACAGGCTCGTGCCGTTGAAGAAGCCGCGCTCGGCGTCGAGGAAGGCGGTGCGCACCGAGGTGTCGAACGCGTACGCAAGATAGCTCACGACGAGCGGCTCGCTGCCGTCGGTGTCGGCGCGCCAGGTCGTCTTGTCGAGCTGCACAAGCGGCACAGCGCGCTCGCCCTGGCGGGCCTCGAGCGACGACAGGTGACGCGCGAACTCGCGCACCATGTAGCTGCCCGGGATCCACACCGGCAGGCTCAGGCGCTGCGCCGCGGCTGGCCGCGGCACGGTCAGCGTCACGCGCCACAGGTGCGCATGCAGGTCGGCCGGCTCGACGCGGTAGCGGATCATCGGCCGACCCCGATCGCGCCCGCGGCGCAGCAGGCGGCGGCGACGCTGCTCAGGTGCAGGCGCAGCGGCAGCCAGCGCTGCAGACCGTAGGCCGGGTAGACGCGGCGGTCGACGACGTAGCACACGACGAGCATCGCCGCCAGCAGCGCCAGGCCTGCCGCCGGCGGCATCAGCAGCGCCGGCCAGGCGACGAGCGACGGCACGACGCCCCAGACGAAACGCACGGCGTCGCCGCGCAGGAAGCCGATGCCCCAGTGGATGCCGCCCAGGAACGAGACGATGACGGCGGCGTAACCCGCGAGCGCGAACGCCGCCGACGCGCGCGCCCCGTCACCAAGCACCCAGGCGGCGAGCGCGCCGGCCGCGAACGGGATCAGCCCGGCGTAGCCGAGCGCAAGCGCCGCTCGCGGCGTCGTCCCCGAGACGGAGAGGGTCGCGTCCATGGCGGCGCATTGTGGCGGCAGATCGTGGGCGAGGCGGGTGCTGCGCGTGCAGCAGATCGCTGCGCCCCGGTCTGTCAGGCGTCGAACGATCGACTGCGAAGCCGCCTCAGGACTTGCTCGAGATCGCCAGCTGCTTCTCGATCTCGGCCGCCGAGACGGCGCCCGGCACGCGCTTGCCGTCCTCGTAGATGATCGCCGGCGTGCCCTGCACGCGGTGCTTCTGGCCGAACTCGACGTTGCGCGCGATCGCCGCGTCGTCGCAGCCGCCGATCACCTTCGGCGGCACGACGCCTTCAATCATCCAGTCGCGCCAGGTCTTCATCGGGTCCTTCGAGCACCAGATCGCGCGCGACTTCTCGTTCGAGTCGGGGCCGAGGATCGGGTAGAGGAAGGTGTAGATCGTCACGTCCTTGACGTTCAGCAGGTCGCGCTCGAAGCGCTTGCAGAAGCCGCAGTTCGGGTCGGCGAAGACGGCGATCCTGCGCTTGCCGTTGCCCTGCTTGACGACCATCGCGTCCTTCAGCGGCAGGCTCGCGAAGTCGATCGCGCTCAGCTTGTTCAGCCGTTCCTCCGTGATGTTCGTGCGCGAGCGGGTGTCGAAGATCGCGCCCTGGACGATGAAGTCGCCGCGCTCGTCGGTGTAGATCACGTCGGTGCCGAAGCGCACCTCCCACAGCCCGGGCACCGGGGTCTTGCTCACCTCGTCGATCTTCGGCAGCTGCGGCAGCCGCTCGGCGAGGTTCTTGCGGATCGCGGCCTCCTGCGCCGAAACGGCAAAGGCGAGGCCGGCGAGCAGCACGGCGGTGGCGAGACGCAACGGGAGACGCAGCATGGGCATTCCTTCAGGCTCCGAGCGCGCGCCCGGTCAGCCAGCGTTTGAGGGGAGACAGACGATCGACGAGAGTCAGCCCGCGGTTGCGCAGTTCCCGCGCGCCGGGGGCCTCGGATGCGAACAAGTGCAGCAAACCGTCGGTGATGCGCGCCATGTCGTGCGTCGGGCCGCGGCGCTCGCGGGCATAGCGCGCGAGCAGCCGCTCGTCGCCCAGCGGGCGCCACCGAGCCCAAGGTTCAGGCCCTGCCCGGCCAGCGGGTGCACGACGTGCGCGGCGTCGCCGAGCAGCACCCAGCCGGCACCGTGCACGCGCCTCGCGTGGCCGAGCATCAGCGGCCAGCCGGCACGCGAGCCGTCGCCGGCCAGCCGCAGTTCGCCGGCCTCGCCGCCAGTGGCTTCGTCGAGTTCGGCTTCGAACGTGGCGGCGTCGGCGTCGAGCAGCTCGCGCGCGCGTTCCTCGGGCAGCGACCACACGAGGCCGTAGCTGCGGCCGCGCTCGGGCCGGTCGAACGGCAGCAGCGCGAGCACGTCGGGCGAGCGGAACCACTGCCGCGCCACGCCGGCGTGCGGCCGCGACGCGACGAGCCGCGCGGCCACTGCCGTCTGGCCGTAGCGGTGGGCGACGAACTCGACGCCGAGGCGATCGCGCCCGCCCGAGGCCTTGCCGTCGCACCACGCGGCGAGCGCCGACGGCACCAAGGCGTCGGCCGCGAGCACGTGCACGCGCGGCGCAAAGCGCACGGCGTCGCCGAGCACGGCGTCGAGCGCGCCGGCGTCGACGATGTGCGCGAGCGCGTCGACGCGCTGCGTCCAGGCCGAGAACTCGAGCCGGCTGTCGCCCGCGTCGCCGTGGACGACCATCTCGTGCACCGGCGTCGCCGCGTCGGCCGGCAGCGCCGGCCACACGCGCAGGCGCTGCAACAGCGCGACCGACGACGCGTTGAGCGCATAGGTGCGCAGGTCGGGCGCGGCGCCTTCGCGCGGCGGCGCCGCGAGCAGCGCGACCTCGAAGCCGTGGCTCGCGAGTTCGAGCGCGAGCACGCGCCCGACGACCCCGCGCGGGCGCGGGCTGGTCCACGGCCAGCGTGGGGGCTATGCTCGACCACGCCGCCACCGCCGCCGCGACAGGAACCCGCGATGTCTGCCCGCCCCCGCCCTGCCCTCGCCCGCGCATTGCTCGCGTCGATCCTCGCGACCACGCTCGCGCTGCCGGCCACGCTGCTGGCGCAGCCGCTCGAGAAGACGACGCTGCGCCGCGGCGCG
>JALOSD010000296.1 GCA_025458585.1 Burkholderiaceae bacterium
GCGAGCGAGACGGCCACCTTCCGCCTGCCCGAGACGTCGCTCGGCGTCGTGCCGGCGCAGGTCGGGCCGTTCCTCGTCGAGCGTCTGGGCTACGCGGAGGCTAAGCGGCTCGCGGTCACCGGCGGCGCGCTCGACGCGCGGCAGGCGCTCGCGCTGCGGCTGGTGCACGAGGTGCACCCGAGCGAGGCGCTCGACGCCGCGCTGCAGCGCGTCACCGGCGAGATCCTGCGCTGCGCGCCGGGCGCGATCTCGGCGACGAAGGCGCTGCTCGCGCGCGCGCGCTTCACGCCGCCAGTCGAGCTCGTGCGCGACGCCGCGGCGGTGTTCTCGCGCTCGGCGCAGGGCGCCGAAGGCGTCGAGGGCACGGCGGCGTTCATCGCGAAGCGCAAGCCCAAGTGGGCGCCTTGACGGGCGCCTTGACGGGCGCCTTGACGCGGCGATCGTGAGCTTCTCGAAGATCCTGGTCGCGAGCCGCGGCGACAACCGGTGCCCGGCATCGGTTGCGGCAAAGGCTCGTGTCGGCGACGCCGACGCGAGCCGCAGCCACATCGCACGGCACGCGAAGCGTGCGGCGATCGAGCCGCGGAGCTGACGTGTTCTCGAAGATCCTGATCGCGAACCGCGGCGAGACGCGACGCGCCGCACGTGCGCGAGGCCGACGAGGCGGTGAACCTCGGGCAGGCGCCGGCGGCGCAGTCGTACCTGAACGTCGAGGCGCTGCTCGACGCCGCGCGGCGCACCGGTGCCGATGCGGTGCACCCGGGCTACGGCTTCCTCTCCGAGCGCGCCGACTTCGCGCGCGCCTGCCTCGACGCCGGGCTCGTCTTCGTCGGCCCGCCGCCGGAGGCGATCGCCGCGATGGGCGACAAGGCGGGCGCGAAGCGGCGCATGCTCGCCGCCGGCGTGCCGTGCGCGCCCGGCTACCTCGGCGACGACCAGAGCGACGCGCGGCTGGCTGCCGAGGCGCAGGCGCTCGGCCTGCCGCTGCTCGTCAAGGCGGTGGCCGGCGGCGGCGGACGCGGTATGCGCCTGGTGCGCCGCTTCGACGAGCTCGCCGCCGCGCTCGACGGCGCGCGCCGCGAGGCGGCGAACGCCTTCGGCGACGGCACGCTGATGCTCGAACGGCTGATCGAAGACGGCCGCCACGTCGAGGTGCAGGTCTTCGCCGACCGCCACGGCCACACGATCCACCTCGGCGAGCGCGACTGCACCGCGCAGCGGCGGCGGCAGAAGGTGATCGAGGAGGCACCGTCGCCGATCGTCGACGCCGCGATGCGCAAGGCGATGGGCCGCGACGCCGTGGCGGCGGCACGCGCCGTGGGCTACGTCGGCGCGGGCACCGTCGAGTTCATCGTCGACGCCGACGGCCGCCACCACTTCCTCGAGATGAACACGCGGCTGCAGGTCGAGCACCCGGTGACCGAGGCGGTGACCGGGCTCGACCTCGTCGAGTGGCAGCTGCGCGTGGCCGCCGGCGAGCCGCTGCCGCTCCGCCGAGGACCCGTACGCCGGCTTCGTGCCACAGACGGGGCGCATCGTGCACTGGCGGCCCGACGTCGACGCGCCAGGTGTCGTGCGCGTCGACGACGGCGTCGCCGAAGGCGGCAGCGTGACGCCGTACTACGACGCGATGGTCGCCAAGCTGATCGCCCACGGCCGCGACCGCGCCGACGCGATCCGGCGCCTGGCCGCCGCGCTCGAACGCGCGCCGCTGCTCGGCGTCGCGACCAACGCCGCCTTCCTCGCCGACCTGCTGCGCCACCCCGACTTCCGCGCCGCGCACATGACGACGACGCGGCTCGACGAGTGGCTCGAAGCCGGCGCGCCGATCCTGCAGCGCCCTCAGCCCGACGACGCCACCTGGGCGCTCGCCGCCGCCGCCGTGGCGCTGCGCGACGGCCACCCACGGCGCAGCGGCGGCGTCGCCGCCTTCGACCTCGCGTTGCGCTGCGGCGACGCGATGCGCACGCTGCGCGTGCGGCTGCACGGCGACGGCGTCGACGTGACGCACGGCGACACGGCGCTGCGCTTCGACGCGCTCGAGTGCGACGGCCGCGTGCTGCGCTACGCCGCCCACGGCGTGTGGCGGCGCGCGACGGCGGTGTTCGACGGCCCGCGGCTGCACCTCGCGCTCGGCGGTCGCAGCAACGTGTTCGAGGAACCGTCGCCGCTGCCGGCCGCCGACGCCGGCGCCGACCCGCGGCGCGCGCGCTCGCCGGTGGCCGGTGTCGTCGCCCACGTCGCCGTCGCGCCGGGCGAGCGCGTCACGGCGGGCCAGCCGCTCGTGTGCGTCGAGGCGATGAAGATGGAGATGTGGCAGCACGCCGCCGCCGACGGCGTCGTCGCCGCGGTGCACGTCGCGGCGCGCGACGCGGTGGCTGCCGGCGCGCTGCTGGTCGAACTCGAGATCGGACACTGACGATGGACAAGGCGATCCTCACCTGCGCGCTGACCGGCGTGCTGACCGACCCGAGGCAGCACCCGGTGCCGGTGACCCCCGAACAGATGGCCGCCGAGGCGCGCGACGCGTTCGACGCCGGCGCGAGCATCATGCACGTGCACCTGCGCATGCAGGAGCCGGGCCTGGGCCACATGCCGAGCTGGGACCCCGACGTCGCGCAGGCGGTGTGCGACGCGATCCGCGCCGCCTGCCCCGGCGTGATCCTCAACCTGACCACCGGCGTGATCGGCAAGGACATCTCGGGGCCGGCCGGCTGCCTGCGGCGCGTGAAGCCCGAGATCGCCGCCTGCAACGCCGGCACGCTGAACTACCTGAAGATCAAGGCCGACGGGACCTGGGCCTGGCCGCCGATGGTGTTCGACAACCCGGTGGCCAAGGTGCAGCATTTCCTCGACGTGATGGCCGAGTGCGGCACCCACCCCGAGTTCGAGTGCTTCGACGTCGGCATCGTGCGCAGCGTCGGCATGTACCTGCAGGCGAAGATGTTCGGTGGCGTGCCGGAATACAACTTCGTGATGGGCGTGGCCAGCGGCATGCCCTGCGACGCCGACCTGCTCGCGCTGCTGCCGCGCTGGATCGCGCCCGGCGCCGTGTGGCAGACGACGCTGATCGGTCGCGCCGAAATCTGGCCGGTGCACCAGAAGACGGCCGAGCTCGGCGGCATGCTGCGCACCGGGCTCGAGGACACGTTCTACCTGCCCGGCGGCGAGCGCGCGAGCGGCAACGGCGCGCTGGTCGAGGCGCTCGCCGCCTGCGCGCGGCGCGCCGGGCGCGAGGTCGCGAGCCCGGCCGAGGCGCGGCGCCTGCTCGGCCTGCGCGAGGCCGCCAGCGCGGAGGCGCCATGACGCACGCCCACGGCCCGCGCCGCAGCGCCGAGGAGCAGGCGCGGCTCGACGCCGCGCTCACCGACCTCTTCGAGCGCCGCATCACGTTCAACCAGGTGCTCGGCCTGAAGGTGGTGGCGCTCGCGCCGCAGGTGCAGCTCGCGTTCGAGATGCGCCCCGAGCTCGTCGGGCATTACCTGTACGGGCGGCTGCACGGCGGCGTGATCTCGGCCACGCTGGACGCCACCGGGGGCTTCGCGCTGATGGTGGCGATCGGCGAGAAGCACGTCGACGAGACGACCGAACAGGTCATGCACCGCTTCGCGCGCATGGGCACGATCGACCTGCGCATCGACTACCTGCGCCAGGGCCTCGGCCAGCGCTTCGTCGCGAGCGCCGAAGTCACGCGCCTGGGCGGGCGCGTCGGCTCGACGCTGATGCGCCTGGTCAACGAGCAGGGCACGCTGATCGCCACCGGCGCGGCGGCTTACATGATTTCCTGACGCCGGGCGGACAGCCCACCGCGAGCGAGTGACGCCTACGCCGAAGGCCATCGCGCCGATCACCGACACCGCCGTCCTCGACGAGCTGCTGCACATGACGCTGCGCAACGCGGGGCGCAGCGTGCCGCTGCTGCTCGCCGCCGTCGCGTGGTTCGTCTGGCTCGGCATGCAGGCCGACCGTCCGCTGGCCGCCGTGGCCGTCGGGTTGCTCGGCTGTGCCGTCGGCCTGTGGCGCCTGTCGACGGCGCGCCGCTTCGCACACCCGCAAACGTTCGACGCCGGCAAGTCGTCGCGGGCGATGCGCGAAGTCGAGGGCAACGCCGCACTCGCCGGGCTGATGTGGGCGGTGGCGACGGTGGGCATCTACCCCCGGCTGACCGGTGCCAGCGAGGCGGTGTTCCTGCTGATCCTCACCGGCTCGCTCGCGCTCGCGGCGCTGTTCATGTCGCTCGTCGGCCGCTCGTTCCT
>JALOSD010000064.1 GCA_025458585.1 Burkholderiaceae bacterium
CAGCGCCCGCGGCCACCTCGACGGCGCGCCGGGCTGCTGGATCACGCCCACCGGCATGGGCGCCGCCGGCCTGGGCGCCGACGACCTCGTCTGGCTCGGCGACGACGGCGCCGTCGTCGGGCGCTGGCAGCCGTCGTCGGAAGCGCCATTCCACCGCGCGGTCTACGCCGCGCGGCCCGACCTGCACGCCGTCGTGCACGTGCACAGCGTGCACGCGACGGCGCTCGCGTGCCTGCGCCGGCCGCTGCCGGCGTTCCACTACATGGTCGCCGTGGCCGGCGGCGACGACGTGCCCTGCGTGCCGTACCACCTGTTCGGCACCGAGGCGCTGTCGCAGGCGGTGGCGGCCGCGTTTGCCGACCGCCACGCGTGCCTGCTCGCGAACCACGGGCTGGTGGCCGGCGGCACGTCGCTCGGGCACGCGCTGAAGGTCACGCTCGAGGTCGAGGCGCTGTGCGAGGCGTACCTGAAGGCGCTCGCCGCCGGCGAGCCGGTGCTGCTCGACCGCGCGCAGATGGCCGAGGTCGTCGAGCGCTTCCGCACCTACGGGCAGACGGCGCGGCGCTGACGCGGCCTCACAGCAGCCACTCGATCGGCAGCAGCGACAGCAGCCCGACCGCGAGCAGCTTCAGCGGCCCGCTGTCGGGCTCGCTCGCGAGGCGGCGCTCTCCGGCCGGCGTGCGCTCGATCCAGACGAGGGCGCCGGCGGCGTCGAGCCGCACCTCGTAGGCGCCGGCCGGGATCGTCTGCTCGAACGCCTGCGCCATCGCCTGCGCGAGGGCGGGGCTGTGCATCACGAGGCCGAGTTCGGTGTTCAGCGCGACCGAGCGCGGGTCGAAGTTGAACGAGCCGACGAACACCTGCTGCCCGTCGATGGCGAAGGTCTTCGCGTGCAGGCTGGCGTCGGACGAGCCGCCCAGCTTGCCGTCGTGATTCGCCGCCGGCGGCGTCGTCGCGTCGGGCTTGAGTTCGAACAGCTGCACGCCCCCCGCGAGCAGCGCCTTGCGCCGCTTCGCGTAGCCGGCGTGGACCGCGGCGACGTCGGTCGCGGCGAGGGAATTCGTCAGCACGCGCACCGTCACGCCGCGCCGCGCCAGATCGACGAGGTGGTCGGTGCCACCGCTGCCCGGGACGAAGTACGGGGAGATGAGGTTGAAGCTTTCGTTCGCTTCGCCGATCGTCGACACCAGCTGCGACGCCAGGTTCGCCCGCGCCGACGTGGCGGCGAGCTTCGACGCCGGGTCCGCGACGAGCCGCGCCTGCAGCCACTCGAGCTCGATCCGCCCCTCGACGAGTCCGGTCACGAGCGGCGTGCGGGCGACGGCCTGAAGGTACCGCGCGGCAGCGGGATCGGCGCGGGTGTCGTCGATGCGCTGCAGGATCGCGCCGGCCTGGCGCGGGTCGACCGGCGGCACCAGGTCGGCCACGCGGTAGGTGGTGGGCGCGTTCCAGTAGTCGTCAAACGAGGCCGAGACCTTGCGCACGATCGGGCCGAAGGCGATCACGTCGAGGTCGCGAAACTCGACGCTGGTGCCGACGCCGAAGTACTCGTCGCCGACGTTGCGCCCGCCGACGATCGTCGCCTGGTTGTCGGCGGTAAATGACTTGTTGTGCATGCGCCGGTTGACGCGGGCGAAGTCGCCGACGAGGTCGAGCACGCGATAGCGCCGGTGCGCGAACGGGTTGGCCAGGCGCACCTCGAGGTTGGGCACGCCGTCGAGCGCGGCCAGCGTCGGGTCGAGCCCCTTCGTGTTGGTGTCGTCCACCAGCAGCCGCACGCGCACCCCCCGCTCGGCGGCCAGCCGCAGTTCGTGCCACAGCAGCCGGCCCGTCACGTCGTCGTGCCAGATGTAGTACTGCACGTCGAGCGAGCGCTTCGCGGCGCGGGCGAGCAGGACGCGGGCGGCGAACGCGTCGCGCGGGTCGGGCAGCGCCTTCACGGCTGCGTTCACCTCCGGGGCGCGGTCGGCGGCGGCACGCTGCCACACCTGCGCCAGCGGCGTGTCGGCGTTGTCGTCGAGCGCCGTCACGGCCTCGCGCGCGTTCGGCGGCGGCAGCGACGCGCAACCCGGCAGGAGGGCGCCGACGAGGAGGGCGCCGACGACGGACAGCACGGGAGCGAGTCGCCGCGCCAGCAGCCGGGCGAAGTGGATCGACATGGCCGGTCTCCCTTCAATGGCGCGCGCGCGGTGGCGGCCATGTTGCCAGCAGCAGGCCCGTGAGCGCGAGCGCGAACGCCAGCAGGTGCCCGCCGCCGAACGGCTCGCCGAGCACGACGACGCCCACCAGCGCCGCGCTGATCGGCAGCATCACGGTGAACACCCCGGCACGCGACGCGGCCACCTGGCGCAGGCCGCGCATCCACAGCCACACCGTGACCATGCTCGCCGCCAGCGCGTAGAACACGAGCAGCGCCCAGGTCGGCGCACCGACGGCGCCGAAGTCGAACCGGCTCGCCTGCCACAGTCCGAGCGGCGTGACGAGCGCGAGCCCCCAGAGGTTGATCAGCGCGCTGATGCGGCGCGGCGAGACGTTGCCGGTCAGCCGCTTGCCGATCACGACGTACGACGCTTCGCACAACACCGCCGCGACGAGCAGCGCGTAACCCCACCACGGTGCGCTGGCGGCGTCGTCGCCACCCTTGACCCACGCGAGCAGCGCGATGCCGGCGACCGCGCAGGCGATGCCCGCGGCCACGCGCGGCACGATGCGCTCGCCCAGAAAGACGCGCGACAGCAGCGCCACCGCGGCCGGCAGCGCGGCCATCACGACGCCGGCCGCGACCGCCGACGTGTACAGCACGCCGTACAGCATGCAGATCGAGAACAGGAAGTTGCCGAGGAAACTCTCCCAGAACAGCAGCCGCCTGTCGTGACGCGTCAGCGGCGCCTCGCCGGGGGCGCGGCGCACCCAGTGCGCCATCGCGACCGCGGCGATACCGAAGCGCAGCCACGCGAGCAGGAACACGGGGAACGCCGCGAGCAGCAGCTTCGACAGTCCGACGTAGCTGCCCACCAGCGCCATGCTCGCGGCGAGGCTCGCGTAGGCGAGCCAGGGCAGCGGGGCGGCGAGCGTGGCGGACGTCATGGTGCAGTTGGTCCGGGATGATGCCGCATCGCGGTGGCGGCACGCGGTTGCGGGCGACCGCATTCACCGCCATAGCACGGGACCCTGCGAATGCGGGGGGCGCGGCGACGTGAAGTCCAGACATGTAACCCGTGGGGTCAACGGCGCGACGCTAGAGTCTTTTCGGGAACTGTTGAGTTCTCACCTGCTGCGTCGCCTACCGTTGCTGGGGCGCAGCGAACACCCATCCTCGACTCGCGAGCCGCGCGTGCGGCCATTGCTTCAGGAGTTCGCACCATGACTTCGACCGCTCTTCGTCCCTCCCTGCGCCAATGGGGCGCTGCCTGTGGCCTGGCCCTCGCGGCGGCCGCTGCGCCGCTGACCGCGACTGCGGCGCCGGGATTCGGCCCATGCCGCAGCGCCGTGCCGGTCGACTACCCGGGCACGATCGTAGAAGCCGCGGTCAATACGCCGGCGCTGTCGACGCTCACCTCGCTCGTCGTTGCCGCTGGCCTTGGCCCCGCCTTGGCCGCTCCGGGCAACCTCACCGTGTTCGCGCCGACCAACGACGCCTTCGCGGCGATCCCCGCCAGCGTCCTGGGCGCGATCGGCTCCGACCTCGGTGTCTTGACCGCCGTGCTGACCTACCACGTCGTCGACGGTCCGGCCGATCCGCGACGCATCCCGATCGCGGCGGCGACGACGCTGCAGGGGCAGTCGGTGTTCCTGCGCTACCAGAGCGGCGTTGGCCCGACGATCAACCAGTCGGTCACCGGTTGCCAGGCGATCCGCGCCAGCAACGGCACGATCTGGGTGGTCGACAGCGTGCTGCTGCCGCAATTCCGCCCCTGAGCGCGCCAGCGCGGGCAAGAGGCGCGGCGGCGGTAGCGGTTTGACGCTGCGCTGCCGCGCCGCCCACAATGCGCCGATGATCCCGCGCGATCGCCCGTGCACCGCCGCGGCGGGCCTGCGCCACGCGCGGCGCGCCTGGCGCATCCAGTTCACCGACGCGAGGGCGTCGCTCGCGCTCGCCGAGCGCGTGCTGGCCACCGACGGTGCAGCTGCCGAGGCGCGCGCCTGGGCCCTGCTGGCGCGCGCCTTCCACCGCATGCGCTTCTCGACGCCGGCCGACGCGCTGCCGGAGTTCGCCGCCGCCGACCGCGCCTTCGACGACCTCGGCGACCGGCGCGGGCAGATCCTCGCCGCGGTCGGCCGTGCGCGCTGCCTGTGGATGCAGGGGCGCTTCCAGGCGTCGCTCGATGTCCTGCTGCCGCTGCGCGACGAGGGGCTGCGCTGCCTGCACGGCGACGAGCGCGCGCTGCTGCTCAACGGCCTGGCCGGGTGCTACTCGGCGCTCGGCCAGCCGGCGCTCGCGTTCGGCACCATGTACCAGGGCCTGCGCGAAGGGCGCGGGCGCGGTTCGCTCGGCTTCGACACCGTCCTGCACTGCAACATCGCGCACGAACTGCTGCTGCTCGGCGACGTCGACGAGGCGCTGCGCCACCTCGACGAAGGCCTGCGGCGCAGCGCGACGCTGCGCAACGCGCGCCTCGAGAGCGTGCTCAGGGTCAACCGCATCGCGGCGTTGACCGACCTCGGCCGGCCACACGACGCGCTGCCCGACATCGAGCACCTGCTCGCGCTGCCCGCGGACGCCAGCGGCCGCGGCGCCAGCGACGCCGGTTTCGAGACGATGGCGATCGCCGCGCTGCGCGCCGGCGAGACGGCGCTCGGCCTCGACCTCGTCGCGCGTGCCGAGCAGTCCGAGCCGTCCCCGGGGCTGCCCGACACGCGAGTCGAACGCGCGGTCGCGCAGGCCGAGGCGCTGCGCGCGCAGGGGCGCGGCGACGAGGCGCTGAAGCTGCTCGAGGCCTTGCGGCTCGACGAGGAAGGGCTGGGTCCGCGCGAGCGCTGCATGACGCTGCGCCTGCTCGCCGACCTCGCCGAGTCGCTAGGCGACAGCGCAGGCGCGCTGCGCTGGCTGCGCGCGTGCCAGCAGGTGCAGGCCGAGCGCTCGCGGCTCGCGTCGCGTGCGCGTCAGCAGGCGGCGGCGCTGCAGACCGAGCTGCAGCGCGTCGAGCGCGAGCGCGACGAGATCGAGGCGCGCCGCCTCGAGAGCGAACGCGCGAGGCTGGCGCTGGCGACGCTGTCGACACAACTCGCGCAGCAGGTCGAGCGCGTGGAGGCGCTGCAACAGGAACTGCGCCAGCAGGCGGTGCGCGATCCGCTGACCGGCCTGCACAACCGGCGCCACCTGAACGCCGTGCTGCCGGCGATGTTCGCGCTCGCGCGGCGCGACGGCCAGCCGCTGGCGGCGGTCGTGATCGACCTCGACCATTTCAAGCAGGTCAACGACCACCACGGTCACCTCGCGGGCGACGAGCTGCTCGCGGCCTTCGGCCGACTGCTCGGCGCCGGGCTGCGGCGCAGCGACGTGGCCTGCCGCTACGGCGGCGAGGAGTTCTGCCTGCTGCTGCCGCGCACCGCCGCGCCGGCGGCGCGGCGCAAGGCGGCGGCGCTGCTTCGCCAGTGGCGCGCGATGCGCTTCGACCTCGGCGGCGGCATCGGCGGGCTCACCTTCTCGGCCGGTGTCGCCGACACCAGCGACGCTGCCATTACCGAGCCGGTGGACCTGCTGCGCGCGGCCGACGCCGCCGCGCTGCGCGCGAAGCGCAGCGGCCGGGCACGCGTGCTCGGCCACGACGACGAACCTGCCGAGGCTGGGTGAGGCGCCGGGCGCGGGTCAGAACGCCTCGGCGTACCGGGTGAGCTCCCAGGGGCCGATCTGCTGCGTGTAGGCGCGCCACTCGTCGCGCTTCAGGCGCACGAACTCGGCGGCGAGCGTCGGCCCGAGCGCCCCGGCGACGACGGCGTCGGCCTCCAGCGCGTCGAGCGCCTGCGCGAGGTCGGCGGGCAGCCGGCCGTGTGCAGGCACGCCGGCGGCGGCGCGGGTGTAGAGGTCGTCGGTGCAGGCCGGACCCGGGTCGAGCATGCGGTCGATGCCGTCGAGCCCGGCGGCGACGAGCGCGGCGAGCGCCAGGTACGGGTTCGCGGACGCGTCGGGCAGCCGCCACTCGAAGCGCCCGGGCAACGTGCGCACGAGCGCGGTGCGGTTGTTCGGGCCGTGCGCGATCCACACCGGCGCCCACGTCGTGCCGGTGATCGAGTCGTAGAAGGCGAGGCGCTTGTAGCTGTTGACGGTCGGCGCCGCGACGGCGGCGAGCGCGCGCGCGTGCTCGAGCACGCCAGCGACGAAGTGGCGGCCGAGCGGCGAGAGGTCATCGCCCGGGCGGTCGGCGTCGAACAGGCAGCGATCGCCGGCCCACAGCGAAACGTGGAAGTGCATGCCGCTGCCGGGCTGGTCGGCGAACGGCTTGGGCATCAGCGAGAACACGGCGCCGTGCTTCTCCGCCGCGGCGTGGGCAGCGAGCTTGAACAGCAGCAAGCGGTCGGCGCTCGCCAGGGCGTCGGCGTGGCTGAAGTTGAGCTCGTACTGGCCGTGCGCGTCCTCGTGGTCGACCTGCGTGACGTCGAAGCCGCAGGCCTCCAGCCACGAACGCAGGTCGTGCAGCAGCGGCTGCGCGCGCGCCAGGCTCTTCAGGTCGTACGACGGCTTGGGCAGGCGGTCGTGGTCGTCGATCGGGGCGTAGCCGCCGGCTTCGGTGCGCTTGAGCAGGAAGAACTCGGGCTCGATGCCGACTTCGAGCCGCCAGCCGCGCTCGGCCAGCCGCGCCAGCGCACGCCGCAGCACCTGGCGCGGGCAGGCGTCGAACGGTTCGCCGTTCACGTGGCCGTCGCCGACGATACGCGCCACCCCCGGCTGCCAAGGCAGCGGCTGCAGCGTGGCGGCGTCGCCGCGCGCCAGGTACTCGCTGCGCTGACCCGTGCGCGCCAGCCCGGTGCCCCAGATCGACGGGCCCGCGAAGCCGGCGCCCGTCTCGAGCACGGTGCGCAGGTGTGCCAGCGGCACCAGCTTGCCCTTCGGCGTGCCGTGCACGTCGGCGAACTGCACGAGCAGCGTGTGGACGCCCGCGTCGTGCAGCCGCTGCCGCGGCGGATCGGCGTCGGTCACGGGGCCATCACGCCGCTTGCAGCGCGTCCTTCAGGATGCCGAGCGCCTCGTCGAACACGGGTTCGGCAATCGTCAGCGGGAACAGGAAGCGCACGACGTTGGCGTTGACGCCGCAGGTCAGCAGGATGAGGTTGCGCTTCAACGCCTCGGCCTGCACGCGCTTCGTGAAGTCGGCGTCGGGTTCGCCGGTAGCGGGCTGGGCGAACTCGACGGCGACCATGCCGCCGAGGCCACGGACGTCGGCGATCTGCGGCACGGCGCTGCGCATCGCGTTCAGCTCGGCCTGCAGTCGGTCGCCGAGGCGCGCTCCACGCTCGGGCAGGCGTTCTTCGGCCATCACGTCGATCACGGCGTGCGCGGCGGCGATGGCCAGCGGGTTGCCCGCGTAGGTGCCGCCGAGGCCGCCGGGCGCCGGCGCGTCCATGATCTCGGCCTTGCCGGTGACGGCCGACAGCGGCGTGCCGGCGGCAAGCGACTTGGCGATCGTCATCAGGTCGGGCACGACGCCGAAGTGCTCCATCGCGAACATCCTGCCGGTGCGCCCGAAGCCGGTCTGCACCTCGTCGGCGATCAGCACGATGCCGTGCTCGTCGCACAGCGCGCGCAGCCACTGCACCGCCTCGGCCTGGATCACGTTGAAGCCACCCTCGCCCTGCACCGGCTCGAACACGATCGCGGCGACGCGGCTCGGCTCGATGTCGGCCTTGAACAGGTGCTGCACCGCCTTCTTCGTCTCCTCCAGGCTCGCGCAGTGGCAGGGGAAGGGCGCGTGGTAGATCTCGGGCGGGAAGGGGCCGAAGCCGGCCTTGTACGGCTGCACCTTGCCGGTCAGCGACACGGCGAACAGGCTGCGCCCGTGGAACGCGCCGCCGAAGGCGATCACGCCGCTGCGCTTCGTGTACGAGCGCGCGATCTTGATCGCGTTCTCGACGGCTTCGGCGCCGGTCGAGAAGAAGGCCGTCTTCTTCGCGTGCGTGCCGGGCGTGATCTGGTTCAGTTTCTCGGCCAGCGCGACGTAGCTCTCGTACGGCACGACCTGGTAGCAGGTGTGGCTGAAGCGCTCGAGCTGCGCCTTGACGGCGGCCACGACCTTCGGATGCCCGTGGCCGACGTTCATCACGGCGATGCCGCCCGCGAAGTCGATGTAGCGTCGGCCCTCGACGTCCCACAGCTCGGCGCCCTGGGCGCGGTCCGCGAAGAAGGTGCCCATCACGCCGACGCCGCGCGGCGTGGCGGCGGCCTTGCGGGCCATCAGTTGTTCGTTGCGCGAGTGGTTCATCGTCATCTCCTCAGGCG
>JALOSD010000065.1 GCA_025458585.1 Burkholderiaceae bacterium
CGGCCGACGAAGCCGCGGCGAAGGCGAAGTGGACGGCCGACAAGGCCGCCGCCGACGCGCGCGCCCGCCCGCTCGGCGGCATGCCGCGCCACGCGCAGCCGTTCGCCGGCAACCCGGACGGCGACGCCGCGGCGCAGAAGACCTTCAACGAGTCGCGGCGCAACTTCCTCGCGCTGGTGTTCTGCCTGATGGTGGGCACCGCTGCGCTGCCGCACATCCTGATGCGCTACTACACGACGCCCTCAGTGCGCGAGGCGCGGCGCTCGGTGACGTGGAGCCTGTTCTTCATCTTCCTGCTCTACTTCACCGCGCCGGCGCTGGCGGTGCTCGTGAAGTACGAGGTGTTCAACGGGCTGGTGGGCACGCCGTTCGACCAGTTGCCGGCGTGGATCGCGAACTGGCAGCGCGTCGACCCAACGCTGCTGTCGGTGGCCGACGTCAACGGCGACGGCATCTTTCAGCTCGGCGAGATGAGGATCGGCGGCGACATCATCGTGCTCGCCACGCCGGAGATCGCGGGCCTGCCGTATGTGATCTCGGGCATGGTGGCGGCCGGCGGTCTGGCGGCGGCGCTGTCGACGGCCGACGGCCTGCTGCTGACGATCGCCAACGCGCTTTCGCACGACCTGTACTACAAGATGCTCGACCCGAACGCCTCGACCGCCCGTCGCGTCGCGGTGTCGAAGGCGCTGCTGCTGGTGGTGGCCCTGCTCGCCGCCTACGTGGCTTCGCTGAAGGTGGCCGACATCCTGTTCCTGGTCTCGGCGGCGTTCTCGCTGGCGGCGGCGGGGTTCTTCCCGGCGCTGGTGCTCGGCATCTTCTGGAAGCGGGCCACCAAGTGGGGGGCGGTGCTCGGCATGCTGGCCGGGGTCAGCATCACCTTCTACTACATGGCGACCACCCAGGTCTGGATGCGCGGCCTGTTCGGCGTGACCTCGCCGGTGGCCGACAACACGTGGTGGGGCATCCAGCCAATCGCGGCCGGCATCTTCGGCGTGCCGCTGGGCTTCGTTTGATCTGACGGGGCCCCTGCGGGGGCCCCTTCTTCTTATCCTTCGCGCATGGACGAGACCCTCCCCACGACGCCCACGTCGACCCACCTCGCCGCCGACCTGCACGGCGAACTCGTGCGCCGGCCTCCCTTCGCGCAGATGGCGCGCGAGCACGTCGAGCGCTTCATCGCGGCCGCCCGGCCGATTCACGTGACGCCCGGGCAGGCGGTGTTCGCACCGGGCGGGGGGGCGGTGCACGACCTGCTGTGGATCCGCCGCGGCACCGTCACCGGCCGCCGCGGGCACGACGACGAGCGCAGCGGCTTCCAGTACGAGGCGGGCGACCTGTTCCCGGTCGGCGCCGCCCTGGGCAGCCGGCCGGTGACGGCGACCTACACCGCCGACGAGGATCTGTACGCCCTGCGCGTGCCCGTCGACGCGGTGCGCGCGCTCGCCACCGTCTCACCGCCGTTCTCGGAGTTCCTCCACGGTCGCGTGCTGAAGTTCCTGGAGCTGTCGCGGCGCGCGGTGCAGGAGGCGTACTCGTCGCAGGTGCTCGCCGAGCAGACGCTCGAGACGCCGCTCGGCCGTCTCGGGCGCAAGGCGCCGGCGTCCGTGCGCCCCGAGGCGAGCGTCGGCGAGGCGCTGGGCCTGATGCACGAGCGCGGCATCGGCTCGGTGCTCGTCACCGACGCCGCCGGCGCGGCGCTGGGCATCCTCACGCGCCACGACGTGCTCGGCCGCGTGACGCTGCCGCAGGTGCCGCTTGCGGCGCCGATCGCGCAGGTGATGAGCGCCCCGGTGCACACGCTGACCGTCGAGCACACGGCGCAGGACGCGGCGCTGCTGATGTCGCGCCACGGCATGCGCCACGTGCCGGTGACGGAGGGCGGCCGTGTCGTCGGCATCGTCTCCGAGCGCGACCTGTTCGCGATGCAGCGCCTGTCGCTGAACCACGTCAGCGGCGCGATCCGCGCCGCGGCCGACGTCGACACGCTGCGCGTCGTCGCGCCCGAGCTGCCGCGCCTGGCGCGCAGCCTGCTCGGCCAGGGTGTGGGCGCGCGCCAGCTCACCGAGCTGATCAGCCACCTCAACGACCTGCTCACCGGGCGGCTGGTCGAGATCATCGCGCAGCGCCACGGCCTCGACCTGCAACGCTGCTGCTGGCTCGCGTTCGGCTCCGAAGGCCGCGGCGAGCAGACGATCGCGACCGACCAGGACAACGGTCTGGTCTTCGAAAGCGACGACCCGGCGCGTGACCGCCCGGCTTGGCTCGCGTTCGCGCGCGAGGTCAACGAGGCTCTCGACGCCTGCGGCTTCCCGCTGTGCAAGGGCAACGTGATGGCGGGCAACCCGCAGTGCTGCCTGACGCCCGACGAGTGGTGGGCGCGCTTCGACCACTGGATCGAGCACGGCGCGCCGACCGACCTGCTCAACGCCAGCATCTACTTCGACTTCCGAGCGCTGGTCGGCCGCGCCGAGCTCGTGCAGCCGCTGCGCGAGAAGCTGCTTCGCGACGCCGCGGCGACGCCGCGCTTCATGAAGCAGATGGCCGAGAACGCGCTGCGCAACCGTGTGCCGCTGAACTGGCGCGGCGCGATCGAGACGCAGGAGCGCGGCGGGCGGCGCTGGCTCGACCTCAAGCTCAACGGCACCGTGCTGTTCGTCGACGCGGCGCGGCTGTTCGCGCTCGTCAACGGCGTCGCCGCAACCGGCACCCGCGAGCGCTTCGAGGCCGCCGGCGCGGTGATGAAGGTCGGCGCCGCGGAGCGCGAGGCCTGGGCGAGCGCGTTCGAGGTGCTGCAGATGATGCGCCTGCGCGCGCAGATCGACCGCGACGGCGACCCCGAGAACCCGAACCGCATCGAGCTCGAGCGGCTCAACGACATCGACCGCCGCGTGCTGAAGGAGGTCTACCGCGTCGGGCGGTCGCTGCAGCAGCGCATGGAGCTCGACTATTACCGTTGAGCGCGGGCCCGTCCCCGTCAGCCCAGGAACTCGGCGAGGCGCTGCGCGAGCGCGAGCGGCTGGTCGTGGTGCAGCATGTGACCGCAGGGCGACAGGTGGTGGCGCTCGAGCCGGGGCACCACCGCGAGGCGGGCCTCGAAGTCCTCGCGCGGGTAGCGGTGGCCCCACCACTTCGTCGTGTCGGTGAGGTCGCCGTCGACCCACAGCACCGGCGCCTCGATGCGTTGCCAGATCTCGAGCGCCTCGTCCTTGCGGTACAGGATCGGGTTGATGCGCTTGTGCGCCGGATCGGCGCGCAGGTGCCACTGGCCGTCGTCGCCACGCCGCGCCCAGTGTGGCGCGAGCCAGGCGGCCTTGTCGGGCGCGAGCAGCGGGTTGTTGCGCATCAGCCGCGCGGCGACGGCCTCCAGGTCCGGGTAGGGCCGCAGCACCTCGGGCGTCTTCAGCGCGTCGAGCCACTGCGCGTAGCGCGACGGCGCCTGCGACGGCCGCGTCTCGGGCATGCCGAATCCCTCGAGGTTGACGAGCCGGCGCACGCGCGCCGGGCGCACGCCGGCGTAGATCATCGCGACGTTGCCGCCCATGCTGTGGCCGAGGAGGTCGATCGGCAGGCCTGGCAGCAGCGCATCGAGCAGCGCGTCGAGGTCGCCCAGGTAGTCGGGAAACCAGTAGCTGTCGACCGACGGCGCCTCGGTGAGGCCGAAGCCGCGCCAGTCGGGCGCGATCACGAAGCGCTCGCCACCCTCGACCTCGGCAAGCGCATCGACGACGAACTGGAACGACGCGCCGACGTCCATCCAGCCGTGCACGAGCACGAGCGGCGGGCACTCGGGCGACGCCCGGGCAGCGTCGCCCCAGAGGTGGACGTGATAGTCGAGGCCGCGCAGCGCGACGCGCTGGCTGCGGGCGTGGCGGCGCGGCTCGTAGACGGCCGCAGCAGGTAGGGCGGGTGAGGACATCGCGCCACTGTAGGCGACGGCGGCGCCCAGCGCCGTCCGCCGCGCGACAGTGGTGCTCCCGAGAGAACGCCGGGCCGCCCCGAGTTTTCTCGACCCCACGGGGGCGGGCTGGGCGCAGCCCGGCCCTGGGGGCGCTCAGGTCGTAAGCAGGGCCAGCTCCTGCACGTGCACCGGCACCGGCATGTGCCGGGCCGCGAGCACCGCCTTGACCGCGTAGGCGGGGAACGACGTGTCGCGCCGCACCGGCTCGCGGTACGGCTGGCCCCTGGCGCTCGCCATCACGGCGACGATCGGGTTGTTCACGGCGTGCCCGCGGCGCACGACCATGCCGACCTCGCCCGACGCGAGCTCGACAAAGCAGCCCGGCGGATAGAGGCCGAACTCCTTGACCAGCGCGGCGACCATCGGGTGCCCGGGCTCGCTCATGAACATCTCGCGCCCGGCGCGGTCGGCGGCGATGGCCTCGCGGTGGCCGCGCGCGCTGAGCTTGGCGGTGTAGACGTCGGCGCGCCGCAGCAGACCGGCGAGCTCGCCGATCTCGGTCAGGCCCTGCGGGTAGCCCGAACCGTCGGGCAGTTCGTGGTGCTGCAGCACGGCGTCGAGCCATTCGCGGTCGGTGATGCCGGCGCGCTCGAGCATCTCGACGCTGCGCTGCGGGTGCGACAGGATCGCCTCGCGCTGCTCGCGCGACGGCGGCGCCACCTGGTGCGCGAGCACGCCCTGCAGCTCGAGCATCGACAGGTTCATCGTCAACGCGGCCTTGAACACGCGGTCCGTCGAGTCGTCGTCCCAGCCCAGCCGCATCGCGACCAGCCGGCAGACGATCGCGGTGTGCATCGAGTGGTGAACGCCGTACTGCAGCAGCGGGTTGGCGTCCTGCCGCATGACCTGGAAGATCGCGAGGTCGGGGTCGCGCTCGACCAGCGCAGCGACGGGCTCGGTGGCGTCGTCGAGCGCATCGCGGAAGCGCTCCCCGGTGTGGTGCTTGAGCACCTGGCCGACGCGGTCGAAGCACTCGTTCCACAGCTTGGGCAGCTCGTCGCGCCGCGCGTTGCGCACGCGCTCGGTCGGGCTCTCGAGCTCGGTGAGGTCGACGAGCGAGCCGCGCTCGAACAGCGCCTCGAGCGCGTCGACGCTGTCGATGCGCTGGTTGCGCGCGAGCAGCAGCTTGCCTTCGGCGTCGCGCACGTTGAACGGCAGCGGCATCCCGACGTTGACACGATGACGGACGGCGGCAAGCGGGGCGTAGGACATGGCGTGGAGTCGGTCTGGGCTTCGGTGGCAGCCCGGGAGGAGCCGCGTGGGAGGGGTTTCGGCCGCGCGGCGCCGGACTTGAACGGGTGGCAGCGCCGGCGGCGCTGCCAGAATCGGCGCATGGACCAACCCGACTGGACCCTGCGCGCCGCCGAGCCGCGCGACGTCGATGCGATCGTCGGCCTGATCGGCGAGCTCGCCGCCTTCGAGCAGCTGACGCATCTGCTCCAGGTCACGCCCGAATCGCTGCACCCGCACCTGTTCGGCGAGCGGCCGGTGGTGGAGTGCATCGTGGGCGAGGCGGGCGGCGAGGTCGTCGCATTTGCGCTGTTTTTCACCAACTTCTCGACCTTTCTGGGCCGCCCCGGGCTGTACCTCGAGGACCTGTACGTGCGACCGGCGCACCGCGGCCGCGGCATCGGGCGCGCGCTGCTCGAGCGGCTGGGCGCGCTCGCGGTCGAGCGCGGCTGCGGGCGCTTCGAGTGGAGCGTGCTCGACTGGAACGAGAACGCGATCCGCTTCTACGAGAAGATGGGCGCCAGCGTGCTGCCCGACTGGCGCATCTGCCGCGTCACCGGCGAGGCGCTGCAGCGCTTCGCGCCGCGATGAGGCGGCTCGTCGCGATCGCGGCGCTGGGGCTCTGGACGGGGGTGGCGATGGCCGCGGTGGACCTGGATGCCCTGTGGACGTACGGCGACCCGGCGGCGTCCGAGGCGCGGCTGCGCACGGCGCTGGCCTCGGCCGCCGGCGACGACGCCCTGGTGCTGCGCACCCAGATCGCGCGCACGTACTCGCTGCGCAAGCGCTTTGCCGACGCCCACGCCGAGCTCGACGCCGTCGCGCCGCAGGTGGCCGCGGCGGGGGACGAGGCCAAGGTGCACGCGCTGCTCGAGCGCGGCCGCACGCTGCGCTCGGCGGGCGACGCGCTCACGGCGCGGCCGCTGTTCGCGCGGGCGGTCGAACTGGCCGAGGGGGCCGGGCTCGAGCGGCTGGCGGCCGATGCGATGCACATGGTCGCGCTCGTCGAGCCGGGCGTCGACGGCCAGGTCGCCTGGCACCGGCGCACGATCGCCTACGCAAGGGCGGCGCGCGACCCGAAGGCCCGCGGCTGGGAGGCGCCGGCGCTGAACAATCTCGGTGTGACGCTGCGCGAGGCCGGCCGGCTCGACGAGGCGCTGGCCGCGTTCCGCGACGCCGAGCAGGCCTACGCACGCCGGCAACCCGACGGCGAGGCGGTGCTGGTGGCGCGCTGGCAGATCGCCAACGTGTTGCGGTTGCAGGGTCGCATCGACGACGCGCTGGCGATGCAGCTCGCGCTCGAGGCGGCGTTCGCGGCGCGCGGCGAGCCCGACCCTTACGTGTTCGAGGAGCTCGCACGGCTGTACGACGCCAAGGGCGACGCCGAGCGCGCCGCCGCGTACCGCGAACGGCAGGCGGCGGCGAAGCGCTGACCGTGGTGCCGGCGCGCCATCGGTGAAGGCGCCGATGCCCGGCTGCATGCCGCGCGCTTAAGCTGTGGCGTATGGACACGCCCGACGCCTACGCCCACCTGCACCGCACGTTCCGCTGGCGCGTGCCCGCGCGCTTCAATCTCGCCGAGGTCTGCGCCCGCCGCTGGGCCCGGCGCACGCCGCAGGCGACGGCGATCCGTTGGGAGCACGAGGACGGCCGCACCGGCATCGTGACCTACGGCGCGCTGCAGCGCGACGCGAACCGGCTCGCGCACGCGCTGCGGGGCCTCGGCGTGCGGCGCGGCCACCGCGTCGCGATCGTCATGCCGCAGCGCGTCGAGACCGCCGTCGCGAACCTGGCCGTCTACCAGCTCGGCGCGGTGGCGATGCCGCTGTCGATGCTGTTCGGCCCCGACGCGCTCGAGTACCGGCTGCGCGACAGCGGCGCCGCGGTGGCGATCGTCGACGAGACGGCGATCGCGAACCTGCTCGCCGCGCGCGCGCAGTGCCCGGGGTTGAAGCACGTCGTCGCGGTCGGCGCCGCGTGCGGCAGCGGTGACGCCGACTGGCCGGCGCTGCTCGCCGTCGAGGCCGACGCCTTCGACGCCGTGGCGACGCGCGCCGACGACGCGGCGGTGCTGATCTACACCAGTGGCACCACCGGCCCGCCGAAGGGCGCGCTGATTCCGCACCGAGCGATGCTCGGCAACCTGAGCGGCTTCGTCTGCAGCCAGAACTGGTTCCCGCACACCGGGGACGGCCGGCCCTCGGTGTTCTGGTCGCCCGCCGACTGGGCCTGGACCGGCGGACTGTGGGACGCACTGCTGCCCACGCTCTATTTCGGCCGCGAGATCGTCGCCTTCCAGGGCCGCTTCGCGCCCGAGCGCGCGTTCGAGCTGATGCAGCAGCACGGCGTGACGCACACCTTCTTGTTCCCGACCGCGCTCAAGGCGATGATGAAGGCCGTGCCCGACCCGCGGCGCGCGTACCCGGGGCTGGCGCTGCAGGCGGTCATGAGCGCCGGCGAGGCGGTCGGAGACGCCGTCTTCGGCTACGGCCGCGACGCGCTCGGCGTGCCGATCAACGAGATGTTCGGCCAGACCGAGATCAACTACGTGGTCGGCAACTGCGGGCGCTGGCGCAGCGCCGACGGTCGCTGGCACCCCGGCTGGCCGCCCCTCGCCGGCAGCATGGGCCGCGGCTACCCCGGCCACCGCGTCGCCGTGATCGACGACGAGGGCCGCGAGTGCCTCCCGGGCACGCCCGGCGACGTCGCGGTGCACCGGCGCGACATCCACGGCGACCCCGACCCCGTGTTCTTCCTCGGCTACTGGGGCAACGACCAGGCCACGCGCGCCAAGTTCACGGGTGACCCGAACGCGTCGTGGTGCCGCACCGGCGACACGGCCGTGATGGACGAGCAGGGCTACCTCTGGTACCAGGGCCGCAGCGACGACGTGTTCAAGGCGGCCGGCTACCGCATCGGCCCGAGCGAGGTCGAGAACTGCCTCGTCAAGCACCCCGCGGTGGCCAACGCCGCGGTCGTGCCCAAGCCCGACGCCGAGCGCGGCGCGGTGGTCAAGGCCTACGTCGTGCTCGCGCCGGGCTTCGGCGGCGACGCCGCGCTCGTCGAGCAGCTGCAGCGCCACGTGCGTGGCCAGCTCGCGCCGTACGAGTACCCGAAGGAGATCGAGTTCATCGACGCGCTGCCGATGACGACCACCGGCAAGGTGCAGCGGCGCGTGTTGCGGCTGCAGGAAGAGCAGCGGGCTCAGGCGCGGGGCGGCTGAGGCGTCGTCGCACGCGTCGTCATCGCACACGCGTCGTCGCCGCGCCTTCGCGGCTACACTCGCGGCCCGCGCGCGTCGGCGTATCGCCCGGCCGCCGGTGAGCGGGCGTGCCGCCGCGGCGCGTCCATGGGTTCCCTCACCCCATCGTCAAAAAGGCAAGGTCCATGTCTCGCATTGCAGCGGCGCCCGAGCGCGCCGCCGGTCCGTCGTGGCCGTCGAAACCCCCCGGCTGGTTCGGCGTCGGCACGCTCGTCGCCGCCCACCTCGCGATCATCGTCGCGAGCAATGTGCTCGTGCAGTGGCCGATCGAACTGTTCGGCGTGCTGACGACGTGGGGCGCGTTCACCTTCCCGCTCGTCTTCGTCGCCACCGACCTGACGGTGCGCCTGCTCGGCCGGCAGGCGGCGCGGCGCGTCGTCGCGCGCGTGATGGGGCCGGCGCTGATCGCCTCGTACGTCGTGTCGGTGCTGTGGCACGACGGGCGTTTCCAGGGCTTCGGCGCGCTCGCGGCGTTCGACGGCTTCGTCGCACGCATCGCGCTCGCGAGCTTCGTCGCCTACGTCGTCGGCCAGCTCGTCGACATCGCCGTGTTCGACCGCCTGCGGCGCCGCGCGTCGTGGTGGCTCGCGCCGGCGGCGTCGACGGTGGTCGGCAGCGCGCTCGACACGGCGCTGTTCTTCGGCGTCGCGTTCCACCGCAGCAGCGACCCGTTCATGGCCGAGCACTGGGTGCAGATCGCGTTCGCCGACTATGCAACCAAGCTCGCGATCAGCCTGTTCGCGTTCCTGCCGCTGTACCGCGTGCTGCTCGAGGCGAACTCCGCGTCGCCGAGCAGGCGCGGGTTCCCGGCGCTCGGCCCGACCAGCGCGGGAGCGTGCACCCCGAGGCGAAACGCCTTGTAGGCTTTGTAGCTCGTGCGCCCGCTGCGGTACGTCTCGTCGCCAGCCGAGCCGCCGAAGACGGCCCAGTCGGTCTCCTTGTCCTCGTTGAACCAGACGACCATGCGCGCACCGGTGGCGTCCGACGCCGCGTAGGCGAAGAACCCGCTGATCCACTGCGACTTCGCGGCGACGTTCGGCCCGCCGGGGGTGGCCGAGGACGATGCCGTCTCGGTGAGCGCCAGCGGCTTGGCGGCGGTGAGGGCGCGCAGACGCTCGATCATGCCGCCGAACACCTCATGCGGCGTACGCCACGACGACCAGCTCTGGCTCGTGCCCCAGTTGTAGCCGTCGATGCCGATCCAGTCGATGTGCTCGGGACCGGGGTAGTAGTCCTCGGCACGCCACGGTCCGACGTCTTCGTGGTTGACCGCCCAGATCCATTGCACGGTGCGCGCATCGAGCTGCTTGCCGGTGAAGATCGCCCGTACCCGGCGCCACATTTCGATGTAGTGGGCTGGCATTGCGCTGCCATCCGTCGCGCTCCACGGATACCAGTTGCCGTTCATCTCGTGGGCTAGGCGGATGTAGACGCGGCGGTCGTCGCCGGTGCCGAGCATGCCGTCGGGGCCGCTGACGAACGCCTTCATGCGGTCGGCCCAGGCGTTCACGTAGA
>JALOSD010000297.1 GCA_025458585.1 Burkholderiaceae bacterium
GCGCTGCCGCTGCTGTCGCTGGGCTTCATGGTCGCGACGCGCTCGCTGCTCGAAGGCGGCACGGTGCACCCGGGGCAGTTCGTCGAGCCGCTGCGCGGCGACGACCGCCGGCGGCGCACGCTGATCCAGCTGTGCACGTTCTACGCGCTCGCGACGCTGGCGATCGTCGCGCTTAGCGACACGATCGACGGCGGGCGCTTCGAGCGCGTGCAGATGCTGATGGCCGCGGGCGACGACACCGAAGCCGCGCGCGCCGAGCTCGACCAGTTGCTCGGCGACGACCGGCTGCTCTGGGGCATGATCGTACGCTTCGGCCTCGCGGCGCTGCTCGCGATCCCCTTCTGGCACGCGCCAGCGCTCGTGCACTGGGGCGGCCAAGGTGCGCTGCAGGCGCTGTTCTCGAGCACGCTCGCGGTGTGGCGCAACCGCGGTGCGATGCTGCTCTACGTGATCGGCTGGGTCGCGATGATCGCCGCCTTCAGCGCCGCTCGCGCTGCCAGCGGGGCTGATGTTCACCTGCGTGTTCTACGTGACGCTGTACTTCACGTTCGTCGACTGCTTCGGCGACGGCGCCGAGCCGCCGGTCGGCGAGTTGCCCGCCACCTGACCCCGCGTCAGCAAAAAGGGCCGGCGACTGCCGGCCCTTGCCTCGACTACAGGCGTCTATCAGGTGCCGACGCGGCTGCCGTCGTCCTTCGTGATCACGACGGTCGCCGAGCGCGGTCGCGACCCGGGGCCATAGCCGGCGTTGGCCGGCCAGTTGCTCTCGAACGGCCCGTTGGCCTCGACCAGCGCCTTCGACACCGCCTCGCCCGGGTGCTGCACGTTGACGAACAGCGTGCGGCCGTCGGCCGTTTCGGTGACGCCGGTGATCTCGCAGCCCTTGGGGCCGACGAGGAAGCGCTTGAGCGTGCGCTCGGTCGGCTTGGCGCCGGCGTAGGTCGTGACCTGCTTGGTGCCGTAGTCGATCGTCACGGCGCCGCCGTCGCCGACCTGGCCGGGCAGCGCGGCGAGCATCTGGTCGTTCGTGACGTCGGTGTAGTTGCCATCGTCGGTCTGGATCCAGCAGATGCCGGTGTACGGGCTGAACCACAGGCCGTCGGGGCTCGAGAAGTCCTGCTCGTCGGTAAGACCCGAGAGGTTGACCTTCACCGCATCCGCACCGGCTTCGGCACCGAACAGGTAGACGTCCCACGTGAACGTCGTCGCCGCCGCCTTGCCGCCGGTCTCGCGCATGCGCACGATGTGGCCGTTCCAGTTGCGCGGGCTCAACTGGTTCGGCGGACGCGTCGTGCCGTTGAACTCGGCATCGACGTAGGCGCGCGGGTTCGCCGCGTCGGTCAGCGCCACGCTGCGGCTCGAGTTGTTGGTCATCGTGATGTAGACCTCGCCCGTGCCCGGGTGTGTCGCCGCCCACTCCGGTCGGTCCATCTTCGTCGCGCCGACGGCGTCGGCGGCGATGCGCGCGTGCGTCAGCACGTCGGCGTTGTCGGCAAATTGGTAGACGGTGTAGTTGCGGATGGCCGGGTTGTCCATCGACAGCTCGATCCACTCGCCGGTGCCGTCCTCCTTGTACTTCGCGACGTACAGCTTGCCGGTGTTGAGGTACTTGTCGCCGGTCGCGTAGCGGTCGCGCGCGCGGTAGTCGGCGTCGTTCCACGGCTGCGCCGAGACGAACTTGTAGACGTACTCGTTCTGCGAGTCGTCGCCGAGGTAGACCGCCAGCGGTTCGCCGTGCACCAGCTTCGAGAAGCAGCCGTTCTCATGTGCGCAGCGGCCGAGCGCGGTGCGCTTCTTCGGCGGCAGGTTCGGCGCGTACGGGTCGACCTCGAGGATCCAGCCCTGGCCGTTGATCTCGTTGCGGTAGTCGTCGGCCGGCGTCGCGCCCTTGACGGCGATGTTCCAGCGGTCGTACGCGTCGGCCGGCGTGTCGGACTTCTCCCACGCGTAGCGGCTGCCCGCGGCGGTGGTGGCCGTCACGTTGCGGCCGTAGCGCTGCAGCGCGACGTTCTCCTTCGCGCTGCGCAGCGCGTTGTCGCCAGCCGGGCGGAAGAAGTAGCCGGCCCAGTTCTCCTCGCCACTGATCAGCGTGCCCCACGGCGTGTAGCCGGTGCCGCAGTTGTTCAGCGTGCCGCGCGTCGTGCGCCCGCTCGGGTCGTACTTCGTGACCACCAGAGCATGGCCGGCGACGGGGCCGCCGAACTCAGCCGGCGTCAGCGGCGTGATGCGGCGGTTGAACGACGAGCCGCGCTCGGTCGACCAGGTCTTGCCGTTGCGCCGCACCTCGACGACCGAGATGCCGTGCGCCGCGACTTCCTTGTCGATCTCGCTCGCCGGGCGCGTGGCCGCGCTGTTGGGCGTGGCGCCGCTGGCGTGCAGGTACTGCTGCACGATGTACTCGTGGTTCATCGCGAGCAGACCGCGGTCGACCGCGTTCGGGTCGCGGTCGCGGCGGTTGGCGCTCAGGCCGAAGAACTCGATGCCGTCGTGGTTGTCGCCGCTGCGCTGGTCCCACTGCGTGTCGGTGCCGTCGTTACGGAAGTCGGCGGCGCTCCAGAACAGAGGGTCGCCGGTGGCATAGAGCACGCGCGCCGTGTAGCCCTCGGGCACCGTGAACGCGTCGGCGATGCTCTTGGCCACCGGGTTGAAGCCGAGCAGCGTCTCGGCGTTGCCGACGCCGGGCAGGCCGACGGGCTTCGACTGGATCGTCTCGGTAGCGCCGACGTCGTCGCCGCCGCCGCAGGCGCTCAGCGCGAGGCTGCCGAAGACGGCGGCGGCGCCACTGCCAA